>JBIOJM010000149.1:0-21996 GCA_044450785.1 Isosphaerales bacterium | reverse complement strand
CCCCTTCACAAGGGGGGGAAGAACACCACCGCCCCGCCGGCTCGGCGCAACAGACAGGTCTGTGTGCCTGCGCCGTTCCGGCCCGGTCAAGACCAGCTTTTCACCGGCCCAGCCTCGCTCTTCCCAATGCGATCGTTTGTCATCATCCACTCAGGAAGCGGACGGTCCCCGTGGCGATGTCGTAAACCGCCCCGACCAGTGTGTACATCTCATAGACGCTCTCGTCGAGCAGGGGAAGGTCGACCGCTTCACGTCGCGAAGCGATCACGGTATCCTTGATCTTAAGGAACAGGCTGAGTCCTCGATCGGCACCCGATCCCGTCGCATTCGAGTCGATCCGGGCTCGAGGTTGTCGTCCTTCCGTGGTCCTGCACGACGATCCTGATGGACTCGAAGACACAGAGGGCGGCACCCAGGGAAAGGAGATCGCGCGAATGCAGCTCAAGAGCTTCTTATTCCTTTCACTCCTTCGGACGGGAAAGTGCCCTGAGCCTGGGGATTCGAGCCGGGCTCGGCGGAGATCCCGGCTGCGCCCTCGAATCGACTTCCTCGAGCGCCGGGTCGCCCTCACGACCTATCTCTGGACGGCCCTGGGAGACGGGACGACCTGGAACGATTCCATGAACTGGCTGCATTTCGAACCCTTGATGGGAATGAAGGAGCCGGGGGCGCCGACTCCGTATTCCGACGTCGTCTTCCCACCCCTTGCCGCCCTGCCCAAGGCGAGCTCGGCGATGATCAATGTCAACCTCACCTATCTCTACATGCCGCTCAACTCGCTCACGATCGACGACTCGTACACCTTGAGCGGGAACCCGATCCAAGTCAACCAGCTCCTGTCGGTGTCGAATCCCTTCACGCCCGCGCCCGGGGGGACCGACGCGAAGGTCCTGCTGGCCGGAATGAAGCTGGCCCCGGGCGCCGCGATCAACACGGGGACCGGGAGCGTGCTCGAGCTCGCGAGTGCCACTGCCCCCACCACACTGCAGCTCACCCTCCTGGGCGGGTTGATCAAGACCGGAGGCGGCGAGCTTTTGATCAACACCCAGAGCGTTTTCTTTCCCACGACGCCCCTCGTGATGCCGGTGCCGATCTCGATCGCCGGCGGTTCGATCACACTGGGCGTCAACGTCGACCTGAATGCGATCAATTTCCAGATCGGTTCCACCTCGAGCCTGGTCATCGCCGACGACGTCGCGGCCCGGGTTCGCTCGCTGACCGGCACGGGACTGGTCGATCTCGAGGGCACGTCCACGGTGGGCGACCTGACGAGCCTGACGGTCCTGGTGCCGGCCGCCACGACGGACCAGTTCGCCGGGTTCATCGACGGCATCGGTCAATTCATCATGGGGGGGAACGGTACGCTGACGACGGGCACCATCGATTTCGGCGGCGCGGGCTCGATCGAGGCCGGATCCGGCACGCTCGACGTCGATGGCTCGATCAGTGCCGGTACCCTGCAAGTCACCGCCATCGCGACGTTCGGCGGCCTGGGCATGTGGTCTTTCTCGGGAGCCACCGTCTTTCAAGCCGGCTCGACCTTTGCCGTCACGCTCGACGGAACCAACGCCGGCAGCCAGTACACCCAGCTCGTCGACACGAATTCGGTCAGCGGGGTCAACCTGGGATACAGCACCCTGGCGGCCTCCATCGGTTATGAATACGAGCAAGGGGACGAGTTCACGATCGTCTCGGCCCCGGTCATTCAGAACGGGTTCCAGAATGTCGTCGCCGGTCGTGCGACCCTCGGTGGCGTCCCGTTCGCCGTCACCTCCACGGGCACGACGGTGACGCTCGCGCCGCTTCAGTCGGTGACGACGACTCAACTGGCCGGCTCGGCCAACCCCAGCAATCCCGGTATGCCTGTCACGTTCAACGCGGTGGTCACCACGCGGACGGCGCCCGTCACCTCGGGAACGGTCAGCTTCATCCAGGGGACGACGGTCGTGGCGACGGTCCCGGTGAACGGCGCCGGGGAGGCGTCATTCACCACGACGTCGCTCCCGGTGGGGAACACCTTGATCACGGCGGTTTACAACGGCGCGACCGGTATTCTGGGATCAACGGGCCCGACCTTGACGCAGTCGGTGGTCCCTTATACCACCCTGACGAGCCTGGCGAGCGCGGGCAATCCGAGTCTCACGGGGCAGCCGGTGACATTCACGGCGTCGGTCAGCGCCGCCGGCACGCCAGTGACGGCCGGGACGGCCACGTTCTGGCGCGGCAGCCGGTTTCTGGGGACCGTTCCCGTGGGCGCCACGGGCGCGGCGAGCCTGTCGGTCTCCTCCCTCCCGGTGGGGACCGTCCCGATCCAGGCCGTCTACAACGGCACCGTGGACTTCCTGTCGTCGGTCAGCCCCGTGCTCAAGCAGAAGATTAGCCCCCTCCCGACGACGACGAGCTTGAGCCTGACGACCCAGCGCCTGCCAAACGGCCACTTGCGGTACCTCCTGATCGCCACGGTCATGGCCAGCGGGGAAACCTCGATCCTGCCCGTCGGGACCGTTGTCTTCCGAAGAAACGGAGTGGCGCTCGGCAAGTCGAAGCTCGTCAACGGCACCGCTCAGTTCGTTCTCGGTCGAAAAGCTCCGCGCCAGGGCAGATTCGTCGCGGCATACCTGGGCAAATCGCAATTCGGTCCCAGCACTTCGCCGCCGGTCACCTTTGCCGGCTGACCGCTCGTGGCGGGTGGCGGGTGGCGAGTGGCGAGTGGCTAGCGGCGAGTGAAAACGCTCGGAACGGTGTTCACTGCCTACTGCCTACTGCCTACTATCCGGTTGCTTGACCTCAATCGGAGGCAGGCCGAGCACCTGCTCGACTTCCTCGACGGTTACGGCGAGCCGGCCAAGTGCGCGGCAGTAGAGTCCGTGCAGCCGGCTGAGCGCCCCTTCGCTCGACCGCAGCAGACCATCGACGTCGTTCTTGTCGACAGGCGGGTCAGGAAGTGCGAATCGAACGAGGGTGATGTCTTCCTGGGCGTGGTCGAACGGGTAATCAATCGTGTCGCCGAGTTTGCCGCGCAGCTCCTCGAGCGAACCGGCAAGCGACGCACTTGCGCTGCAAAGGACCTTGTTCCAGAGGTCCCCGTTCGGATCGGTGGCGGACTGCAGCACCCGAATCGTTGCGGTCAAGACCGACCGGTCAAGCATCACCCGGGTCACGAACGAACTGTAAATGTTGGCCAGATGGGCCACGCAAGGATAGAGCGCGCGGGCATCATCACGGATTTCGCGGCCCATCGGGTATCCGGTCTGCGACGAGGCCGCTCTCCAGGATGGCAAGGGCCTGCGTGAGCCGGCGGCCGGCGGCCGAGTCGAACGGCTCACACTCCGCGACGATTCGGCGGAGCTCGCCCTCGGCCTGGGCGTGGGCGGCCTGGGCGTCGCGGGGCGTCGCGGTCTTTAGATCGAAGTCGGAGGGGTCGATCGAGATCCCGGCATTGATCGCGATCTGCACATACTGTGTAAGACTGAGCCGGCCCAGGATCTCATCCGACCGCCCGATGGCCTGGATCCTGGCTGCGGAGGCCTCCTGGAGATGATCTCGCGCCTCGACCAACTCCTGCTCGGCGGCCGCCTGATCGGGGGGGATGTTGGGATAGTCGGGCGCCAAGGTCAACCGCATGGTCAGGAGGCCGAGCGGCCCGAGCAAGAATCGCTCAGCGGCCGCCGCCGCCGCCTGGGCGGCCGCCTGTGCCTCGACGAGCTGCGCCACGGTATAGAGCTGGTCCTTGGTGATCTCCGGGCCGACCATGGTTTTGTAGAAATCGAGCGAGACGACCTTGGCCATTGCGTCGAAGTCGCTGAAGACGTCGGTCGCCTGGCCGTCGAGATGGAAGATCCCTTCACCAGGCTCCTCGCGCTCGGCCTGGGCCATCCGTTCCTTGTCGCAAGGATAGAGGTCGAGTCGGCGGGTTGTTCCCTTGTCCATCGCCTCGCGCGAAGCGGCCACGACATCTGTGGGGATTTGAGGGATATTGGCCAGCAGCAGCTTGGCAAAGTTGTCAGGCATCCGCCTCTCTTGCCAGCTTGAGGCGAGGTCAGTGTACGCTCCGTGGTTGGCGAGCGACATGACGCGAAGACACCACATGGTCTCGGCGAAGACGTTGCCGCCGACCATCCGCGCCTCGTAGCGGTCGGCGTCGGTCTCCATCTGTCGCGACAAGAATGCGCTGACGACGTGCCCCACAAACATCAGCGCCCACAGCACGCGGCGCGTCAGCCAGACGGCCAGCCGGGAGAGACCCGCCCAGAACACGACGTACATGTTTTTGTCTGTGGAGGAGGCAGCGAGCTTCTCATCCCACGAGTCGCGATCATAGACGACCCGGGCGAACCACGTGTTGATCGTCATGATCAGCACGAAGAGCCGCATCCCGGCCCCTTGCGAGAAGTGGCCGAATTCGTGGGCGAGCACGCCGGCAAATTGCTTGAGGGTCAGCCCGGCCGCCAGCGGCAGTCCGATCAACAGTACCAGCTCGTTGCCGAAAACCCCGAGCAGCGGTCCCTCGCGCCTGGCCCCCGCGTTGACGTCGCAGCTCACCTCGATCCGAGTCGGCCGCGGCGCGCCCACCGAGGCGCAGACTCCGTCAACGAAGGCGTGCAGGAGCGGCTCGACCTGCGGGTCGAGGACCCGTTGCTTCTCTCGCCGCGCCGGCCGGGCGAAGAGCGGCTTGAGCATGAAGATGACCACCGTCGCGCCGGCAAACAGGGGCACCAGGTAAATCACCGCGGCCACTTGAGCCGATCCGCCGCCGAGGGTGTGGAACACCGTGAAGTGGTGAACCGCGTGATAGCAGAGGCCGGCCACGACCAGCCCGATGATCGCGATGTAGACCAAAGGGAGCATCACCATCACCATGGCGACGATCGCGACCCAGGTCCGGTACAGCGCCGACGGCCGGATCGGCTCGATCTTGCCGCCGAACGCCGAGAGAACCTGCGCTGGTGTCAGGGTCTTGCGCGTGGCGGCGGCCGCTTCCATGACACCCCGCGCGCTGGCGCCGAGCCCCGGCAGACGCTCCTGCCGGGCCCGGACGGCCTTTGCCTTCTTCGCCTGCCTGCCCGCCAGTACGTCCCCGGCGGTGTCGTCTTCAGCCGCCACCGGCTGCGTTTCCGGCACGGAAACGAAGCCCGCATCGCGCGTTTCCCGCGGCTCGTCGTCGAGCAAGACCAGGCCAGGGGCGGCGGAGTCTGCGGATGCCGCGGCTCGAACCGCGAATACGAGATTGCATCGCCGGCACCTCGCGCGCTTGCCGGCATTTTCGTCTTCGACCTGGAACCTCGCGCGGCACGACGGACATTCGACAGTGATCGTCATGGGCCAGCCTCGGTCGATAGGGCACGGCTCCCGCCGCGCACAGCCCTTCCACGCTACACCGGCCGGGGCCCGCGCTCAATCCCCCGACGAGCGAGGCAACTCCGCAAGAATTCTAGAAACGTGCGAACACGCATTCGTTCACCGATCTTCACGGTTGATTTACGCATTCTTCACCTCGGCGCGGCTCGGGCCCGCTACGATCTCATCGTCTCGCTATCAAATCGACCTGCGTCGAAGTTTTCTCCGGAGGCTTCCATGCGACGAAAAGGATTCACTCTGATCGAACTACTGGTCGTGATCGCCATCATTGCGGTTCTGATCGCCCTGCTGCTGCCGGCGGTGCAGTCAGCCCGCGAGGCGGCGCGGCGCGCCCAGTGCGTCAACAACGTGAAGCAGCTCCTGCTGGGCTTGCACAATTTCGAGTCGTCCAACCAGACGTTCCCGAAGGGCGTGAACGAGCCGTACCTCACCGGCCTGACCGCATACACCGGCTCCGACGCTCTGGGAAGCGACCAGACCGAGCCATTCGGCCCCAACTGGGCGGTGATGATCCTGCCGTTCATCGAGCAGCCGGCCTTGTACAACAGCTCGAACGTTCTCGGCTACCCGGGCTGGCCTGGACCGTACAACAACCCCCTCAACCCGGTCGAGACCGCCCCGAACGCCAACCTGTACAACATGGACTGGGCCAACACGACGGTCCGCTCGACGCGATTGAACGTCTTCGTTTGCCCGACCGACCCGAACAACGGACCGGACTCGTTCTTCTACACACCGAGCGACTACGCCAACTACCCCCAGTACGCCCCGATGGACCAGCGCTACAACACTCCGCTGACGAACTGGGCTCGGGGCAACTACGGGGCGATCCAGGGGGCAACCGACCCCGACCACAGCTTGAACGGTGACGAGGGGCTTGCGTGGGACCCGTACCCTGGGTCGCCGAAGACCGGGATGATGGGCCTTAACTACGGGTGCACGATCGCGCAGGTCACCGACGGCCTGTCGAACACGATGGCCGTCGGCGAGCTCCGGGTCGGGCTCAACTCGATGGACATCCGCGGCACCTGGGCCCTCGGCCTTTCGATGGCGAGCCTGTGCGGCCACGCGAAGCCCTACAATCCGACCCCCAACAACTTGAGGGGCAACCCGCTCCCCAACTGTCAGGACGGCGGCGATGAGATGCAGGCCGGCCCGATCCTCGGCCCGCTCTTTCCCAACGCCGCGCAGATGGGGATGGGCTTCAACTGCGGCGGGGGCATGTACAACAGCGGCGGGCAGAGCCGCAGCATGCACCCGGGCGGGGTGAACGCGGGGTTCGCCGACGGCTCTGTCCGCTTCATCAAGAATGCGATCACCGAGCGCATCTGGTATTGCCTCTTGTGCCGGAAAGATGGCGTCGTCGTTTCCGCAGACCAGTATTGAACGGCCGGGCCGCCGGCCGGAAACCCCCGGCCGGAGCCGGTCACTTCGGCTCCGCCGCGTGACCGGCGCACTGGCAACTGTCCGGGCTTTCAACTCCAAGAACTCAGGTGCCACATGATGCGAAGCAACCATTTCGTCCTCGCCCTTTTGATCGTTCCGCTGCTCGCCTCCGCGGGGTGCGGTGAGTCGACGAGCAACGGCGTCTCGGTCACCGGCAAGGTGCTCAAGGGGAGTGCTCCATACGTGCCCCCGCGGGGTCAGGTCGTCTACGTCACGTTCGTCGGCCTCGAGATTCAGGACGGTTCCGGCAAGACGATCCCGGGCGGCGAACCGTTCCAGGCCGAGGTCGACCAGGCCAACGGGACGTTTTCCGTCCCGGGCGCCGCCGGGCGGGGTATCCCCCCGGGAAAGTACCGCGTCGCGGTGACCCAAAAGTTGACGCGGGAGGCGTTCGATGCGGCCAACCCGCGGCGGCCCAAGAAAGGCGTTGACCGCGAGACCGACATGCTGGCTCACCGGTTCGGGCTGGACACCTCGCCGATCATCCGCGAAATCAAGTCTTCGTGCAACCTGACGATCGACCTGGAAAAGCCGCTCGAGACGGTCGCGTCGCCTTGAGCCGCGAAATCAGCCTCCGATCGGCGAGCCGCCAGCTTGAGCGACGACATCAATCAACACAGTCCTTGACGCTGATCCCCAAATGGAGCCCGCCCGATGAGATCCCTTCGACTCTTGATCGCCGCTCCGTTGCTGCTCGTGGCTGATTCGGCTCTGGTCCGTGCTCAGGAGGCGGTAAGCCGGACGCCTCAAGGCGGCACGAAAGCGCCCGATGGCCCATTCCTCGTCAAGCCGTACCTGCAACTCGGCCACTCGCGCACGGCAGGCGGCCTGATCTTGCTCTGGCACTCCGGTGACGCGGACTCAAACTGGGACGTCGAGTACCGGTCCGGGGCCGAGCGTCCCTGGCAAAAGGCCCAGGCCGTTTCGGCCCGGCCGATCGCAGTGTCGGGGATCGAGCGGCACTGGGTTCGTCGCGCGGTCCTGACCGGCCTGGACAAAGGATGTGCCTTCAGCTATCGGATACGTAAAAGCGGTGAGGTCATCTTCTCCGGCGAGAGCCGCGCCCCCAAGGGGGTGGATCAGGCGTATCGCTTCGTCGCTTTCGGGGACGGAGGCGCGAACACTGCCGAACAGAAGGCGATCGCCTACCGGGCGTTCCAGGAGAAGCCCGACTTCGTGATGATACCCGGCGACATCGTCTATGGCCGAGGGCGCATCAGCGAGTACCGCGAGAATTTCTGGCCGGTCTACAACGCCGACCAAGCGTCCCCGAGCGTCGGTGCGCCGCTGCTCCGCTCAACCCTGTTTGTCGCCGCGCCGGGCAACCACGACATCGCGACTCGTGACCTGGAGAGGTACCCCGACGGCCTGGCTTATTTCCTCTTCTGGGACCAGCCGTTAAACGGCCCAACCGGTGAAGAGGGGTCGGCGCATGTCCCGAAGCTGTCAGGTCCCGAGGCGAACAAGCAGGCGTTCCTCGAAGCCGCCGGCGACGCCTACCCCCGCATGGCGAACTTCTCGTTCGAATACGGGAACGCCCACTGGACGGTCCTCGACTCCAACCCGTACGTCGACTGGACCAACCCGGAACTCCGGGAATGGGTCGAGCGCGACCTGGCCTCCGCCCAGGGCGCAACCTGGCGGTTCGTCGCTTTCCACCACCCGGGGTTCAATTCGGCTCGCGAGCACTACGAGCAGCAACAGATGCGGCAGATGGCCGGTGTGTTCGAGGCAGGTAGAGTCGACATCGTCTTCAGCGGCCACGTTCACAACTACCAGCGATCCTACCCCCTCCACTTTGTCCCCGGCCCCGACGGCGACGACAGGCCGGTGGCCGGCAAGGACGGCAAGCCGATCACCAGGGGAAAACGCATCACCGGCCGCTGGCGACTCGACAAGTCGTTCGACGGCGTCACCAAGACTCGTCCCGACGGCGTGATCTATCTGATCACGGGCGCCGGCGGCCAGCACCTGTACAACCCCGAGCAACAGGACGATCCGGGCTCGTGGCAGGAGTTCACCCACAAATTCGTGTCGAAGGTCCATTCGCTGACCGTCGCCGACGTCGACGGCGCGACGGTCACCGTGCGCCAGGTCGCGGCCGACGGCCAGCAACTGGACCGCTTCGTGCTGACGCGGTGAGATGGCGTGTTCTCTTTGGGCGAGGGAGCGCGGGCACCGGTGTGAGGTGGCGCAGGCACGCCTCACGCTCTTACTTCGGCGTCTTTTTTGGCGGCATCGATGAGATGATTCGCCCTTGCACCGAGACCTCGATCAGCATATTGAGCCGCTTGAGCCTGGTCTCTTCCCTCTTGGCACTCACCACCCACCAACCGGCGACTTTTCGGTACGACGGGGGTTGGGCCTGAAAGAACTCCCAGGCGGCCTTGTTTTCTCTCAGCGCCTTTCCGTACGGATCAGGGAGCGTGTCACTCCTCTGCTCGTACGAGTAGATTCCCGACCTGTTCTCCTTGCGCATCTCGAATGCCTTGATTCCCGCGGGCCGCATCAATCCCTGGCTCGCGAGGTCGCGGGCAAGTGCCACATTGACCGCGCTCCAGATGCTGGCCGGCTTGCGAGGGCTGAAGCGGATCTTATAGCTGATGTCATCAATGCTTTTCCGAAGCCCGTCGATCCAGCCGAAGCAAAGCGCTTCCTTGACCGACTCGGGCCAGGTGATGCTCGGCTCGCCCGAGGTCTTTTTATAGAACCCGACCCAAAGCTCTCGGGCCGTGGCATGATGCTTCTCAAGCCACTTGCGGAACTCCGACGATGTTTTAAAGTACCTGATACTCATCTCGAACTTGGTCCTTTCAACCACCAATCCGTTACGGACCGCGATGGTGCTGGTTGTGCATCGCCGCGGGTACCATCGCTTCCGCGCTGAGCTCTCGTCCAGAGTGACGGAAGCACCGCACCAGGGTAACATGGTGGTCCGCACGGGGGAGCGCCGGCGATGGGATTCGGCGTTCATGAAGCTCGGCGTCTTGCAGCACGCCCAGGTCCTTGTCCATTCCGAAGTGGAGATGGTCCATGTTCTCGCGGATCGATCGAGCCGTCAGTGCCACTGGCATGACTGTCTGCCTCCTCATGGCGAGTCTGTCCGGACGAATTTCGGCTGACGACAAAAACCTCCAACCCGCGGGGAACACCGTGCGGGTCTTGATCCTATCCGGCCAGGGCGACCATGACTGGCGCGCCACCACGCATTGCTTGCGGCGACTCCTCGCCGATACCGGTCGCTTCGACGTGCGGGTCTGCGAGTCTCCCGCTGGTTTGACCGCGCGAACGCTGGCAGACTTCGACGTGCTGGTGGATGACCAGGGCGGCCTCGCGCCCGGGAGCGACACCGAGAAGGCGATCGCCGCTTTTGTCGAATCGGGGAAAGGCCTGGTGGTCACTCACGGGGCACTGGGTTCCTACGCGGACATGCCGACGCCGGACGGCAACAAGCGGCCGGCTCGGTCGGAGCCGGCCAGGACGGTCCAGGGGTACTGGCCGGCCTTTCCTTTCAGCGGCTCGCATGCGCCCGTTCAGTTTCTGAAGGTGAAATTTGCCCGCCCCGAACACCCGATCGTGCGGGGCATGAACAGTGAATTCATGACTGCGGATGCGCACTTTCGCGGCATGGCCGTCCACCCGGCGGCCGAGGTGATCGCCACGGCTGTCGATGATACCAAGAGCGGCGGCAACGACGAGCCCATCCTGCTTACCTCCGTCCACGGCAAGGGGCGTGTCTTCTGCAGCGCGCTCGGGCACGACCCGGCGGCGATGCTGGAAAAGGAGTTCATCGCCACGTTTGCGAGAGGAACGGAATGGGCCGCCACCGGCCGGGTCACGCTGCCGGCGGACCTCGGTCCGCCCCGGCCCAACGCCGACGCCGTGAGGGGATTGTTGATCACCGGTGGGCACGACCACGAAACGTCGTTCTACTCGCTCTTCGACGGACACAAAGACCTGGCGTCGATGCCGGTGGCTTCCAGCACCACGGCCTTCCAGACCGATCTGCGACCCAAGTACGATGTGGTGATCATGTACGATTTCTCCCGCGACCTGGACGCAACCGGCCGGAAGAACCTTCGCGACTTCGTGGAGAGTGGAAAAGGCATCGTGGTGCTGCATCACGCGCTGCTCGACTACCAGCAGTGGCCCTGGTGGTACGAGGAAGTCGTCGGAGGCCGCTATCGCCTCAAACCGGAGGGCAACATTCCCGCGTCCACCGTCAAGGCCGATCAGCAGATCTTCGTAACCCCCGAAGGGCAGCACCCGATCACCGCGGGGATCGGTCCCTTCCACATCGTGGATGAGACCTACAAGCGGATGTGGATCTCGCCCCTGGCCCGGCCTCTACTCTCGACCGACAACGGGAGCAGCGACCGATCGCTGGCATGGATCGGTCCGTCCGCCAAATTCAAGGTGGTCGCAATTCAGCTCGGCCACGGCCACACGGCCTTCGGCCATCCCGCGTACCGGGCCCTGGTACACAACGCCATCCTGTGGTCAGCCGGACGGATCAAGTGACGGCCGCATGCGCGGCCGGGCCCGTCTGAGCACATCCCGCCTCTCCGGTTCCGGAGAGGCGCGAGAGGAATTGAGATGAAACTGGGACTTTACAGCATCACCTACCTGGGGCTCTGGTATCGCGGTGAGGCTCTTGCTCTCCCCGACATGATCGCCAGGGCGAAGAAATATGGATATGATGGAATCGAGATCGATGGCAAGCGGCCGCACGGCAATCCGCTCGACTGGCCGGCGCCTCGTTGCCGCGAGCTGCGTTCCATGGCCGAGGGCGAAGGGATCGAGATCTTCGCGGTGGCGGCCAACAACGACTTCAGCTACCCGGTTCCCGAGGTTCGTGAAGCCCAGATTTGCTTCGTACGCGACTTGATTCGCATGACTTCCGATCTCGGCGCGCGGACGCTCCGCGTGTTCCTGGCCTGGTGGGGAGTCACGCGGCATCCGAAGCTGGCCAGCTATGCCATTCCCAAAGCGCTCTGGCCGGTCGTCCACGAGAAATTCTCCACCGAGGAGATCTGGGGATGGTGCCGGGATGCCCTGGTCGAGTGCGCCCGCTACGCCGGTGATGCGGGCGTCACGCTGGCCCTGCAGAATCACCGCCCCATCATCAAGGATCATCACGATGTCCTGCGGATGGTCAAAGAGGTGGGCTCTCCCCACCTGAAAGTCTGCCTCGACGCTCCCCTCATGCCCGACAAGAGCGCGGCGTTGATTCGCCAGGCGGCGCACGATGCGGGCTCGCTCCAGGTCCTGTCACATTTCGGCGGCGAATTCGAACGGCGGGCAGACGGAACGATCCGCGGTTATGACCGATTCGACGGAGTTGAGGGAGGTGATACGAACCAATATTACGGGGACTTCATTCGCTCGATGCGCGAGATCGGCTACAGGGGCTACCTGAGCTATGAGCTGTGTCACCAGTTGCCGGTCGTCAACGGCCAGACGGTGGATATCGGGTTCGCCGATCAGAATGCTCAACTGGCGGCCGAGTTCATGCGTGAATTGATCCGGGCGGAGTCCCAGCCGGCGAGCGGGAAGTAAACACGACAGGGGGCGTTCCACGATGTTGAAGCGGCACTTCCCGGCGCTGGTGCTGGTTCTGAGCTTGGGACTGGCCGGCGCCGGTCACGCACAGGAAAAGAAGCGGAACCTGCTGGTGATCGGCCAGAGCAAGGGGTATCAGCACGATTCGGTCTCTACCGCCATGGTAACACTGTACAACCTGGGGCGGACCTCGGGGCGATGGGACACCTATTTCCGGACCGATTGCACCGCGATTACCAAGAAGCCGCTCAAGTACGGAGCCAAGAATCTCGATGCGTTCGACGCGGTCGTGTTCTTCACCGACGGCGACCTGGACATGGATACCTCGCAGAAAGCGGACCTGCTGTCGTTCGTCCGCGATCAAGGCAAGGGATTCATCGGCATTCATAGCGCCGCCATCACGTTCGTCTCATGGCCCGAGTACGGCAAGATGATCGGCGGGTACTTCGACGGCCACCCCTGGGGCGAATTCGACGCGCCGCTCGTGGTGGAGGATGAGAGTTTCCCGGGCATGCGGCACTTGCCCCGCAATTTCACCCTCAAGGACGAGATCTACCAGATCAAGGACTTCTCACGAGACAATGTTCGCGTGCTGCTGCGCCTCGACGCCAGCAAGGTCGACCTGTCCAGGAAGGGCGTCCATCGCCTGGACGAAGACTTCGCGGTCATCTGGGCCCGCAACTACGGCAAAGGGCGTGTTCTCTACAACGGCCTGGGGCATCGCCAAGAGGTCTGGGATCGGCCCGACATCCAGCGGATGTGGCTGGAAATGGTGCAATGGTCGATGGGCATCATCCCCGGCGACGCCACTCCCCGACCCGCGCCAGCGAAGGTGCTACAGGAACCACCCAATACAGAGCGTTCGTCGACGCGGCCGATGCGGCCGGCGGAGGCTGCGGCCGGCTTCCAGGCCCCGGCGGGTTTCCGGGTCAACGTCTTCGCGGCCGAGCCGGACGTGCAGAATCCGGTCGCAATGGCCTGGGACACGCGCGGGCGTCTCTGGGTCGCCGAGAATTACACCTACTCCGACATCACTGAGAGGTTCGATCTCCGCCTTCGCGACCGCGTCTTGATCTTCGAGGACACCGACGCGGATGGCCGCATGGACAAACGCACGATCTTCACCGACCAGGTCCAGAGGCTCGGCAGCGTGGAGCTGGGGTTTGGAGGCGTCTGGCTGATCTGCCCGCCGCAACTGCTGTTCTTCCCCGACCGCGACGGCGACGATGTCCCCGACGGGCCGGCCGAGGTCTTGCTCGATGGCTTCACGGTCGCCACGGAGAACCATCACACCTTCGCCAACGGACTGCGCTGGGGGCCCGACGGTTGGCTCTACGGGCGATGCGGTGCCTCCTCACCAGGCCAGATCGGGGCCCCCGGCACACCCGATGCCGAGCGCATCCCGATCCGCGGCGGCCTCTGGCGATACCACCCCGTCCACAAGCGGTTCGAGGTCCTTTGCCACGGCACGACCAATCCCTGGGGACACGACTGGAACGCGCTCGGGGAGGCCTTCTTCATCAACACCGTCAACGGCCATCTCTGGCACACGATCCCCGGCGCCCATTTTGCGCGCCCGCACACGATCGAACCGAACCCGCGGGCATACGCGATCATCGACCAGCATGCCGACCACTATCACTGGAACAATTCGATTGAATACAAGAAGTTCTTGATTCCGGGGAGTGAAGACGACCGCCGTGGCGGCGGGCATGCGCATAGCGGGCTGATGATCTACCTGGCCGGCCAGTGGCCGGAGCCGTACCGGGACAAGCTGTTCACCCTCAACTTCCACGGCCGGCGCGTCAACGTCGAGCGGCTCGAACGCGCCGGCAGCGGCTACGTCGGGCGGCACGAGCCCGACATCTTGTTCGCGGCGGATCCCTGGTTCCGCGGCATCGACCTCTCCTACGGCCCCGACGGCAGCGTGTTCGTGCTCGATTGGAGTGATACGGGCGAGTGCCACGAGCATGATGGCGTCCACCGAAGTTCCGGCCGGATTTACCGGATCACATACGGAGGGCCCCCGCGCGTTGACGTTCGCGACGTGTCGAAACTTGGGGAGCACGATCTCGTCGCGCTGCACCGCCACGCGAACGAGTGGTTCGTGCGCAAGGCGCGACGCGTGCTGGCGGAGCGATCGACCCGGGGCGAGCCGCTGCAAGAAGCAAAGGCTGCCCTCAAGTCTCTCTTCGAGCAGGACCCCGATCCGTCACGAAAGGTCCGCGCTTTGTGTTCCCTCCACGTGATCGGCGGCACGGACGCCCGCTTCCTGCGCGGGCTGCTCCGGCACGAACACGAGTCCGTCCGCGCGTGGGCCATCCGGCTCCTGACCGACACGCTGCCGATCGACACAATTTACAGCTTTCGGGGCGGGCGTGACGTTGAGCTGTCTGCTCACTTGCGGAGCGAGCTCGCCTCCCTCGCCAGGGAAGACCCCTCGGGCCTGGTGAGACTGGTGCTTGCCTCGACGCTTCAGCGGTTGCCGGTCAGCCAGCGCGAGCCGCTGGCACAGGCCCTTGTCTCGCGATCCGAGGACAATTCGGACCACAATATCCCGCCCTTGATCTGGACGGGCTTGATCCCGGTCGCCGAGTCCGATCCTGACGCGCTCGTCCGACTGGCGATCGACTGCCGGCTCCCGAACGTGCTGCGCTTGATCGCGCGCCGGTTGGGTGAGGATATCGAGACTCATTCCGGTCCGCTGAACGCGCTGCTCGAAGCCGCGGGGCGACAGCCCGAAGGTTTTCAGGCTCAGGTGGTCGCGGGTGTGAGCGATGCCCTGACCGGCTGGCGCAAGGCGAAAAAGCCCGCCGCCTGGGATCGGCTCCAGGACAAACTCTCGACTGCGACGGACCCGGCTTTGCGTCAGCGGGCGCGCGATTTGAACGTGCTGTTCGGCGACGGCCGGGCGCTCGAGGAAGTGAAGCGCCTGGCACTGGACGATTCGGCATCCCTCGACGTGAGAATGGCCGCGCTCAGGGCGCTGATCGACGCTCGCCCTCCCGACCTGCGCGCGGTCTGCGAGCGGCTGGTGCGGGTGAGCTTTCTCAACTCGGTCGCCGTGCGCGGCCTGGCGCTCTTCGACGACCCGGCGATCGGCGGGAAGCTCGCTGAGAGTTACCGTGCGTTCCACCCCTCGGAACGGTCCGTACTGCTCGAGACGCTGACCTCGCGCCCGGCCTTCGCTCGGGCCCTGCTCGACCAGATCTCCGCCGGAAAGATCCCGCGCCAGGACCTCACGGCTTTTCACGCCCGGCAGATCCGCAGCCTGGGCGACCCGGCGCTCACCGAGCGACTCGCGCAGGTCTGGGGTGTGCAGCGCGAATCGGCGGCCGACAAGCGCGAGCAAATCGCGGCGCTCAAGAACCAGTCAAGCGCGGCCGTGCTTGCCCGGGCCGACCGCAGCCGCGGGCGGGCCGTCTTCGACCGGATCTGCGGCTCATGCCACAAGCTGTATGGATACGGCGGCGAGATCGGTCCCGATCTGACCGGCGCCGGCCGGGACAACCTCGACTACCTGCTCGAAAACCTCGTCGACCCGAGCGCCTCGGTGAACGCCGATTTCCGGATGGTCGTCGTTGCGATGAACGACGGTCGCGTGCTCAACGGCCTGGTACGAGCGCGGACGGACCGCACGTTGACCCTGCAGACCCAGACCGAGGCCGTGGTCCTGGATCGCCGGGAGATCGACAACGTTCAGCCGTCGCCACTTTCGCTGATGCCAGACGGACTGCTCGCTCCGCTGAGCGAGACCGAGACTCGCGACCTGCTTTCGTACTTGATGCACCGGACGCAGGTCCCATTGCCGAAGGCCGGGCGGTGAGTGAGGAGCCTGGACATTCCGGAGCAGACGGCGGCGTGTTTCCAGCCGCCGAACGGCGGCGAAATAACCACACCTCATTCCACGGTCCATTCGGTCGTGAGTGAGACGCTCCTGTCAGCGGCACGGCGCTAGCCGACGGTCAACCCGGCGATCGTCGATCGCCAATCAGATTCCACGGTCAATTCGGTCCTGAGACGCTTCTGTGAGCGGCACGGCGCTAGCCGCCGGTCAACCCGTCGATCGTCGATCGCCATACACCGGTGGCTAGCGCCATTCCGCTCATATTCCACGGTCCATTCGGTCCTGTGAGCGGCACGGTGCTAGCCGCCGGTCAACCCGTCGATCGTCGATCGCCATACACCGGTGGCTAGCGCCATTCCGCTCATATTCCACGGTCCATTCGGTCCTGTGAGCGGCACGGCGCTAGCCGCCGGTCTTCCGCGTCGCAGTCTTCGATCCCAACCAGCACGGCGCAGGGCTCTCCACACGTCATTTAGCGGACGCCGTCACCATGGGTTTCCGTATTCTCGGTCTTGCTGAGCCGACCGCACCGTTGCTTCCACACGCCGGGCGTCTTCTCCCGCTTTGAACTACTTGGACTTATCCCCGTTTTCGGGCCACCGTTAATGTTTTAACAAGAACTATTGACCCGTGCCTGCCAGGACGCTATGGTGACCGTGTCCGTTAATCATTTAACGAAAACGGTGACCGCCATGGCTCGACAAGTGTCCCAGTCCCTGACCGAGCGTGAGGCCCAGATCATGGATGTCGTCTGGCGGCTCGGGGAGGCCACGGCCGAGCAGGTCCGCGAGGCCTTGTCGGGGACGCCGCACGACTCGACGGTGCGGACCCTCTTGCGCGTGCTCGAGAACAAGGGTTACCTCACGCATGTGGTCCGCGGCAAGGCGTACGTCCATCGTGCGCTGGTCGGACGGCAGAAGGCTCAGCGGCTCGCGGTGCGGAGCGTGTTGACCCGATTCTTCGCCGGGTCGGCCGAGGACCTGGTGTTGCGCTTGATCGAGGATGAGCACCTGTCGCAGCAGCAACTGGATGAACTTCGACGGTCCGCCACCTTGTCCACCGGCCCGAAACGTCGAAGGAGAGGAGAGACCTCGTGAATTCTTCCTTGGGAATGTCCTGGTCGTCGACCGCACTCGCCTTTGGCCTCGACCTGGCCACGAAGGCGACTGCAATCCTTGTGATCGTGCTGTTGATCCAGAACGTACTGGGACGCCGGCGGGCATTGCTCGGCTCGGCGGTCGGCAACGCCGGACTCATCGGACTCTTGCTGCTGCCGTTCTCGGCCGCGGTCTTGCCCTCGGTGCCGATCGCTTGCCTCCCGCCGGCAACAATCGCTGCAAGGTCGGATGCGGCGTCCGTGTCCATCTCGCCCTCCGCGAGCGCCCGGCCCCGCAATTTCGCCGAAGACACGATGCCGATCACTCCGGCCCACGGCAACCCTTCGGTCGCTTCGAGGTCAGCGGTCAAGCTCGTCCGCGGTGCCGATCTAGTTCCTCCTGTTCTGCCGGCACGGGTGACCGTCGCGGAGGCTCATCCAGCCGCTTCAACGCACACCCGGAGCACCGATTGGGCTGCGATCGCGATCGCGGGATATGCCATCGCCGTGTTGGTCTTGATCGCCCGCATGGGCACCTCGCTACTGGCCGTTGCGCGACTTCGACGCTCTTGCGTGAAGGTCGACGACACGGAATGGACCGAGGCCCTGGAGCGCTGGCAAAGGCGGCTGGGGATCGGCCGCGACGTGGTCCTGGCGTGGTCGCCTGGCGTGAGCGTCCCCGTGGTCCTCGGCTGGCTTCGTCCGACGGTCGTGCTGCCGAGCTCGCTGGCGGGCCCGGACTCGCGCGGACATGCCGATGCGGTGCTGCTGCACGAGCTCTCCCACGTACGGCGGGGCGACTATCCCTGGAACCTGCTCCTGCGGTTCGTGCAGGCCCTCTACTGGCCTCATGTCCTGGTCTGGTTGCTGGGCCGTGCCATCGTCGAGGTGCGAGAGCGGGCGTGCGACGAGCTGTGCGTTCACGAGATGGGAGGTCCCTCGGCTTATCGAGAGACGCTGCTCGCCGTGGCTTCCGGCATGGTCCGCCGGCCCGGCCCGGCGCTTGGGCTGGCGATGGCCCGGCCTTCAAAACTCGGCCGGCGTTTGGCTCAGATCGAACGGAGCAACGGCGATGATCGCTGCCTGCCCCGATGGCCCGCGAGGCTCGCGATCGCCACGATGGCAATCACCGTGGCGAGTGTCATCGGGGCGATCCAGCTCGTTCGAACCGAGGCCCGAGCAACAACGCTCGATGATCCACCGAAGGCGCCCAAGGCGGCCGACCCCGCCCCTCCCGCGGGCAATGCCGGCCGCGTGTTCCACCTCCAGGTCGTCGCCGCCGATACAGGTGAGCCGGTTCCGGACGCCGACGTCCGTGTCTGGATGTCACTCCGCGACGACTGGCGCAAGACCGACGCGCAGGGCCGTCTCGACATCACGCATTCCACCGACCCTTCCGATCGAGACTTCAGCATCGATGTCTGGGGCAAGGGCCGCGCGATGCAGCGCCGCGCGTGGGGGCGGGACCCGAACAAGCCGATCCCCGAGGGCGACACGATCAAGCTGCAGCCCGGTGAAACCCTTGGCGGTTTCGTTCAGGATGAGGTCGGACGGCCGATCGCGGGGGCGACGATCTTTCTCTGGAGCCATAACTACAAGAAGAAGGATCCCCACGAGCTACTGTACGACCTACGTGTCGTCACCGGCCCCGACGGCCACTGGCAGACCTCGGGCGCTCCCGAGACGACGGGAGAGATGCTCGGCTTCCGCATCGTGCACCCGGATTTCCTCAGCGCGAGAGACTACAGCCAGAAGGAAATCATCCCGAAGATCGCCGACCTGCGCGCGAGCAAGGCCGTGACGATCATGAAGAAGGGCGTGCCGATCGAGGGCCGGGTGGTGGATGCCGATGGCAAGCCGGTTGCCGGGGCCCGCGTTCTCTCCGCCGACCACGAGCGCGCGATCCAGATCGATGACTTCGCGGTCTCGACCGACGCCGGCGGTCGGTTCCGCACCGGGCAGGTCAACGCGGGGGAATGGTTCCTCGTGGCCATCGCCAAGGGACACGCGCCCGGAGACCAGCGCGTGAAGATCGGCGCGGCAGTCCCGCAAGTCGAGATCACCCTGGGCCGACCGCGCACCCTCAAGGGTCGCGTGGTCGATCCCGACGGCAAGCCAGTCGCCGGGGCGTTCGTCAACCCCGACACCTGGCGCGGCCACCGATGCCTGAGGGCCTTCCTCTGGACCGACGCCGACGGCCGGTTCCGCTGGGACGATGCCCCCAACGACGAATTGATCGTCGACGTCAACCAAACAGGCTACCGCGGCGTGTTCCAGCAGCACGTGGCCCCGTCCAGCGAGGATGTGGTCTTTACGCTCAAGCCATCCCTCAGGATTCAAGGCACGGTGCGCGATGCCGAGACCAAGAAGCGAGTCGACAACGCCACGGTCGAGTACAGCGCCGTCGACCCGAAGTCGGGCGAACCGTTGAAATGGACCAGCTTGCCAGAGTTGGGATACAGCACCGGGGTCTTCCAGGGCGACTTGGACATCAACTTCCCCGTCACGGCCGACGCTTACAAGTTCCGGGGTCGAAGTCCCGGTTTCCAGACGTTCGTTTCGCGAACGTTCCGGCGCGAGGAAAAGGCCGTGATTGATTACGACATCGCGCTCGTGCCTGGCACGACCAAGCCCGCCGGTGCTGTCGCGACGGTGCTCCGTCCCGATGGCAAGCCGCTCGCCGGCGCCCGCCTGCTCGAAATCCAATCCGGCGGGGGTCTCAGCATCCAGGATGGCGTCGCGGCCCAAGGGAGCAACAGCCGAGAGGATCGCACGGGGCCCGACGGGACGTTCGCGATCCCTGACTACGACAAGCCCTGGTTTGTCCTGATCCTGGGCGACGACTCCTACGCCCTCGCGAACAAGGCGGCGCTGGAGAAGTCACCCAAGATGCAGGCCAAGCCGTACGCGCAAGTGGAAGGGCAATACCTCATCGGCCGCCGTTCCGTGCCGAACCAGGAATTGCATCTGGACGGGATGATCCGGGATCCCGCGGCATTCTGCACCATCTCCCTCGATCACAAGGCGACGACCGACCCGGAGGGCCGGTTCACATTCAAAAACGTCGTCCCGGACACCGGCTTGCGCGTATTGCGGCGGGACCACACCGACGGCCCCGGGCACATCTGGTCGAGTGGCGAGGCAGTTCGCGTCGAACCGGGCGCGACGGCACACGTCATGCTCGGCGGCAAGGGGCGGCCGATCATCGGCCGAATCGAGCCGCCGGAGGGTTGGACGGAGCCCGTCGATTTCTCCGTGGAGTCCGAAGCCCGTCTGGAAAGCAACCGCGCCTTGCCCGAGCCCTTGAGGCTTTTCCGCGGGAAGACGTCGCTTGGTGCCGAGTGGAACGACTGGATGGCTGGCTGGTCAGGAAGCCCCGAAGGCCGTGAGTACGCGAGCCATGGCGTGTCGGTCAGCGTGGGCCTCGCACCCGACGGATCGTTCCGGATCGACGACGTCCCGCAGGGAGAGTACCGGCTGGCCATCCGGGTGAATGGGAAGGCCCAGTTTCACGTCAGAGCGACCTTTGGCCGTGACCCAGGACCATTCGGCCGGATCGTTCGGACCTTCACGGTCCCAGCGATTCCTGGGGGGCGCAGCGATGAGCCACTGAATCTCGGCGTCATGCGGCTCCGGCCCCGCTTTGCGCTCAAGGCCGGCGCGCCCGCGCCCGCCTTCGAGGTCACCACCGTCGAGGGCAAGAGGCTCGCCGTGCCGGGCGATTTCCAGGGGAAATTCCTCCTGATCGACTTCGGCCCGATCTGGAACTCACAGGCGGGCATTCAGATCACCCGGCTGAACGACGTGAACCAGAAGTTCGGCAAGGACCCTCGTCTCGCGATCCTCAGCTTGACCTTCGCGGCCGACAACCCCGAGACGCGGAAGTTCATCGAGGACAAGGGTGAGCCCTGGCGCCAGGCGATCGTCGGTCCGCTCTCGAACCCGATCTCCTTGGCGTATGCCGTCGACGACGAAAACGTCCCCGCCACGATCTTGATCGGCCCGGACGGGAAGGTGGTCGCCAAGGACCTCTGGTACCACGAGATCGGCAAGGCCGTCGGCGAGGCATTGGGTCGGGCCGACAAGTAAAGAACAAGCCCGGTAAGCACACGTCTTTACTAAGAGCTTGACTGCGGAGAGGCGCGGACTGGGGTGATGAAAAGCGGGTCTTGCGGAGGTGCCGCGTTCATCGCGGTTTCGTTGCGCACTTTCCCCGGCGAGCCCCGCGTTTCCTTTCCCCCCCTTGCGGAGAACGTCCAGCTTTTTGGGGGAGATAGGCGGCGTGGCGAAAAAAAGTGGCCTCCCTGTGTTTGGGCAAAACGCACATGATGTGCGCCGCTTTTAATTGTCGTCACACAAGGAGGCCACGACGACGATGGTAGTCGAAACTCAGTCACCAAAAAAGCCGCTTTGCTTCCCCGCCCGCGCCACCGGGCTCCCCGCTCTGGCAGCAATGGGAAACCGCGTTGGACGTCGATCACCCCGCACGCATCATCGACGCGTTCGTCAACGGATTGGATCGAACCAGTCTGCAAGCGAGTTACCTTGGGGTCGGGTCCCTGGCCCACAACGCGGACCTCATGCTCAAGATCGTCTTGTACGAGACCAGCCAAGGCCGCCTGTCGCCAGCACAATGGGCGCGCGACGTGCGAGACAGCGATGCCTTGCGATGGCTCGGCCAGGGGAT
>JBIOJM010000148.1:0-22155 GCA_044450785.1 Isosphaerales bacterium | reverse complement strand
TCACGGAGCAGAACACCCAGGTCGATCCTGTCGAGCGTCAGCTCGGAGTAGGACGAGACCAGCTCGCCGATGTCACGGCGAAAGCTGCGAGAGTCGCCATGCTCGCGCCGGACATCGAGCGATTCCAGTGCCCGGATCACGCGGTCGGAATCCTGGGCCAGAAGTCCGCCCAAGAGACCGGCGATCCGCTCTCGGGTCCGTTCATCGAGATGACCGAACATGCCGTAATCCAGCGGGGCGATGACTCCGCCCGGCAAGACCCGGAGATTTCCGGGATGCGGGTCCGCGTGGAAGAAACCGAATTCGAAGACTTGCTTGAGCAGGATCCGCGCGCCCGTGGCGGCGACCTTTTCCGGCACGGCGTTCATCCGGCGGATCCCTTCCAGATCGTTGATCGAGACGCCCTCGATGAATTCCATCGCGATGACACGCGGTGTCGACAGTTCCTCGAGGACGAGAGGAACATGCGCGGTCGGATCGTCCGCGAACTGGATTCGACAGCGTTGCATCGTCCGGCGCTCGGTCGAGAAGTCGAGCTCCCGCTTGATCGTGCGCTCGAATTCGCGAGCCAGACCGAGCGGCTTGTAGACCGCCAGGTTGGGTAGCCGGCGCTCCACCAGTTGGGCGAGGTTCTTGATGATGTCCAGGTCGGCCTGGATCACCTTGGCGAGGTCCGGCCGCTGCACTTTCAACGCGGCGATCCGGCCGTCGAGCAAGACGACGCGATGGACTTGAGAGATCGAGGCGGAAGCCACCGGCGTCTCCTCGACCGAAGCAAAAACCTCCGAGAGCGGTCGCCCGTATTCCGCGCGCAAGATCGTCTCGACCTGGCTGTAAGGAAACGGGCGTACTTCATCACGCAAACACGCCAGTTCATTCGTGTAGGCCTCCGGGAGCAGGTCCGGCCGGGAGCTGAGCAGTTGTCCGAGCTTCACGAACGTCGGTCCCAGGTCTTCGCAGATGAGGCGAAGCCGCCGCGGCCGGTCTTGTGGGGGAACCTCGTTGCCCAGCGCAACCCGCTCGATCGGGCGAACGATCCCTTCCAGATGGAGCGCAGCGACCACATCCTGATAACCATAGCGCACCAGGGAGGTCAGGATCTGCCGATAGCGCGGCAGGTCTCGAAGATGGCTGACCGTTTCTCGAATCACGGGGCACCACCCTCCAGGGAGGCGACGATCGGGTCGCGATCGGGTACTCGTGTCCACTCGCCTCTGCCGGAAGGACCGCGGTTCAACCGGGAAGGCAACGAAGAACTTCCGGCCGTCTTCATCTTGCAGGCGCGCGAACTTTTGGTTAAATTATCTTTTATGCTTCAAACATAGAAAGTCGATCGATTCGGGAAACATTCATGCCGCTCCAACAAAAGTCACCTGCTGCGGTACGTAGCCTCGAATCAACCGAGGAATTCGTTGAGACGCGGCTGGAAGCCGTGGGATTCATTTTCCATGGGACGGTCACGGAAGCCAACGGCAAGCCCCATTCTGTTCGCTCGCCTTCCAATTTGTTGCACTTTGCCCGTTGCCCGAAACTGGAGAAAGTCGGCGACAACGAGACGAAGATTTGGTTTCGCTCCGTGAGGGTGGCCTTGAAGCATCTCGATGAGCTGATCGGGCACCACCGCTGGAAATGGTGCAAGGTCTGCGAACGCGAGATCACGCAGCGAATTCTCGACCAAACCTGAGACGTCCGTCTCGCGTTTCGCCTCGCGATCATGTCTGCGGTGCGCGCCCCAGAACCAGGCGTTGGAATTCGGGGTTGCCGCGAAGTTGATTGAAATCGGACTCCGCGACGATCAGCGAGCGAAGACCGGGGTCGAGATCGAGCGCGGCCGAGAGTTCATCGAGGGCCTTGGAGCCGTTACCCGCGAGGCTCCAGTAGCACGCCAAGTTGTAGTGTAAAAGGGGCTCGTCGGGATGCTCGCGTAACGAGCGGTCGAGCGAGTCGATCGCCTGGGCGAGCCGGTTCGTCCGCTTGTAGCACCAGCCGAGCGCAAGGGCGACGCGAATATCGGCGGGACGCAGTCTCGCGGCGATCTCGAGCGGTCTCAGTGCCTCGCGATAGTGCTTCAGGCTGCGCAGGGCCTCTCCCCTCAAGAAGCTCGCCTCGAACTGCATGGTCAGCCAGTCCGGCCGGCTGTCGAGAATCTGGAGAGAACGACGAGGAAGGTCGAGCATCAGATAGCCCTCGGCCTCGTCGAGTTGCTTCCGGATTTGGTCGAGACTGATCCGACTCATCTCCGAGCAGTCTCCCAGATTGGCCGGCGCGAGTGAAGGCGGCGGCCTAGCCGATGATGTCGTGGACCGCCCGCCGCACGCAACGAAACAAGGCCAAGCCGGCCGTCGTTCGACCTGGCGCGGGTCCGCGTCTTCCTCTCAAATTTTACCTCAAGATGCGAGTCGCGAAAAGAGTGCGAGGCATCGCAGCATCGAGCCCGCAGTCATTAGTCATTAGTCTCTAAAGTCGGGGCCAGGCACCAAGGACAGAGGACTAAGGACCAAGGACGAAGGACCAAGGACCAATCCGGGACGACGAATCGTCAGAGGACGTGGTTCGCACCCCGGTCGTCGACGTCCCGGCCGACCGAGGCGAACGGCTCGAAGCTTTCGCCTTCCTTGCGACTGAGTGCTTGCTCGGTTGCGATCAGGTCAGGGATGTGCAGGCCGCGGGTCGATCGCTGCGCCAGCGCGATCGCGCGAGCCTCGATGCCGTCGCGATTCTGCAGGCCGTCGAGCCAGCGTGTGGGGATGGCGTCGACGCCGTAACAGGCACCGGCCATGGCCCCGAGAATCGCGCCTGTGGTGTCGGTATCTCCTCCGAGGTTAACGACTTCAGTGACGGCTTCCTCGAAGGAGGCCGTCGTCAGCAGCAGGTAGAGGCAGGTGGGGATACAGGCCGGCGGGAAGCCCATGGTGGGGCGTTTGCAGACCGGTTCGGCCCCGTGGCGATTGGCCTCGTCGACGAGACCGGCCAGCGCTCGGTCAGGTGGCAGCTCGAGCACGGACTCGGCGTTGGCAATGGCACGCGACAGACAGCGCGCATGCCTGTCGAGTTTGAGCACGACGTCGCCAAAAGAGGCGGCGATCCGTTCCTCGTCCTTGACGAGGTCGGATGCGACGCGGAAAAGCAAGCTGGGATCGCGCGGCTCGCCGGCGGCGAGGCGGCGGACCGCATGGGCGACCGCCAGGGCGCCGCTCAAGCTGCGGATGTCGCGATGAGTCATCAGACTCGCTGCCATGGCCGACTCGAACATCGCCCCGATTTCTTCCCCGAAGTAGAGCGGGACGGGCGCAATCCGCATCGCCGCGCCGATGCCCGCCGTCGGCTGGCCGGTCAAGTGCGCGGGAACTCGCCGCTCGAGCGCGGCCAGCACCTGGCGAAAACTGCGGCCGATTCCCCGGTGCGCCCCCACGAACGAACCCTTCGGCGTCATCAGCCCCAGGTAAAGATCCGCCAGCCGCTCCTGATCCACCCGTCGAAAATCGAGCAGGACGTCAGAGACCGCCAGGGCTTGCTGCGTATCATCCGAATACAGCCCGCGCATCCGCCAGCGGTACGGCTTGCGCTTCCATGCCTGCACGCCGTCCACGTAATTCCTCACGCGACCGTAGTGCGTTCGAATCTGCTGCGAGCTCAGCCCCTCCAGCGGGGCGCCGAGCGCGTCCCCCACCGCCAGTCCCAACAAACACCCTCGCACGCGGTCAACCCGAAACAGATGAGGCATCGTGGCAGTGCTCCTCGGATGCCAATTCGCACACACCCGCATCACCGGGGGTGACCTTCAACCGTCCTGACGCATCGCAAGATAACCGCCTGGCCTGACCACGCCAACCGTTTTTTGTCGCTCAGCCCCGTAACAAACCGTTCACGACGGGGCTATGACACCACGGGGGCTTGATCCTGTCGCCACTTAGGACCGCTGGCGACCACCCACAAATTTTTACGCTTTTTCTCGATTTAGAGACGCTCAGTCGCTCGATCGACCGCGGCCGATCGCGGCCAATCCACCGTCCGATATCCATTTGATCAGTTCAAGACTCTGTTTTTCTGAACACCGGTCAACTTGCGGAGTACGGCCGGCACGTGCCGGACCTACGACGTCCGTAATCGACTGTTGAGGCGTGTAACCGTTCTCGAAGGCCTGGTCGTAGATCAAAGGAGACCGGCTCGACTGACCGTTTATCGACGAGCCGGGTCGGTCTCACCCAGCTTCAGTAGGACGATTTCCGCCGTCCGAATCTCAGACTTCGCGTAACCGTGTGGATCGCTGCGACGTACGGAATCGTGCCCTGTGTCACTCCAGGAAGGGGGCCGTTGCAGCCGAAACGACGCCTCGACCACTTGCACGACGCGGCACTCTACAAGTCAAATCTCCACACGTCAACTCAGTAGCGCGGGCGCTCGCCAGGGACCAACCTCTTCCAGAAGGCGGAGATCATTCCAGCCCGGGTTGCCAGGTCCGCGACGATCTGATCGAGAAGATCATCGTTTCGAGGAAGAAGCGTTCAGCTCGAACAGGGACTGTGTCCGGACGATCGCGCACTCGTCAGGGAAGGTGTGGATCGACTGGATCGACAAATCGCGGACTCGTGCGTTGATCTGAATATGACTGATTGGCTGGGGCGCCAGGCGGTTCGACGAATGGAATCGATGAACGAGGAAGTGCCCGGAAACGTCGAGCGCGATCTCATCGCAGAGATGAGCGAAGATCTCGGCATCGACGCGCTCCACCTCGAGGCAGCTCTGATATTCGATCGTTCCACCCGGGCGGAGCAGGGTGGATCGCTCGCGGCGAAGATGGGAACGAAAGAGCAGGCCGGGCTCGGGCAGGGTCGTCTCGGGGCCGGACAAGATCTCGGTGAGGCGGACCGACCCCGAGCGGAAGACGATCGAGTGGCCCCCTTCGATGATTCGGAGGTCCGCTTCCCACCCCGTTTGTTCGACGCGCCGGAATTCGCGCGTCGTGAACCAATCGGGATGCAGGGAGCGATTGAATACCTGGAACTCCAGGTCCGCGACGCTTGATCGCCCGAAACCGACACCCATACTCCGCATGTCCTTTCCGGTGAGCGGCCATAGTCAGCAAAGTGCGTGCTCGGAACGAACCCACGCCGTCGATCATATCACGGCTGCCATTATAGAAATCAACGGGATCGAAGCGAAACCGAGCTGAACGGCAAGTGGACATCTGGATTCACCCGGATGACCGCCGCGGTGTTGAAAGTCAGTCTTTCAACGTGACTTGGGGCTCTTGCCCGCACGCGCCGATCATGCGAGGCGTGAAAGCGAGGAGGCCGCCTTGACCGTCTCCGGGAGGACACGTACACTCCCGATCGCAACGGATCGTCGCCCTCGAACTAGAGAGGAAATCATGGACCCGATCGTCCGCTCTCGTCCCGTCGTGCCCGTTCGGGTTTGGAGAGCCTTTCGGTCCCGCGGAGTCGAATATGCCTGGCACAAGGTCCTCCGGCGATCATTGAGCAGCCGGCCCGGCTGGAAACGACGATTTTTATACGCCGATCCGCGCAAGTATTGGACTCTTCGCGGCGGCGATGATTACTTTCGGGAACAAGAAGGTCAAGAAGCTCGAAGTCTGCGCGCGGAATGGATCGCCCTTCGGCTGGCGGCCTACCGGCCAACCTCGATCCTGGAAGTGGGCTGCGGCTACGGCAAGCTGCTCATGGCGCTCCGGTCTCGGCTGGACGTCCCCTTGGCGGGCGTCGATTTCAGTCCGACCCAACTCGCGCGGGCGCGAGGCTTCCTGCAACCGGGGCACGGCGCCTTGCTGATCCTCTGCCGCGGCGAGCGATTGCCATTTCCCGATCAGTCGTTCGACATGGTCGTGACCTCGGCCGTGATCTTGCACAATCCGCCGGAGGTTGCCGGCCGAATCCGTCGAGAGCTGCTCCGCGTGGGACGCCGGTTTGCGGCCCATAACGAAGAGACCGACTCGAGTTACAACCGTTACGGTTACGATACCGCTGCCTGGTATCGCGCGCGCGGCGTCGTGCTGGCCGAGTCGGGGCCGATCCCGATGGACACGCACCCGGCGGCGTCACAGTTTTGCGTGGCGCTCCTGCGTCCCGGCGAGTGATCGAGCGCCCTGTCTTCCTCCCTCCAACCCGACGACCGATTCATGATCGACCTGGGCTTCGCTGCGTTCCTGGCACTGCTGTCGGTGGGCGTCGGCAAACGAATCCTGGACGCGCTCGGACAGGCGCCCGCGCACCCGGTGGATGCGCTCGCGCTCGCGTTGCCGCTCGGAATGGGCGTGACGGCACTGGCGACGCTCGCGCTCGGCGAGCTGGGCTGCCTGAACCGGGTCGGTCTGTCGATGCTGCTGGCGGTGCTGATCGAGCTCGGCGTTTTCTCGTTGCTCAAGCTGTTTCGCGGAGCGAACCCCCCCTGGCCCCCCCTTCGCAAGGGGGGGAGAAGAGGAGCGCGCCTCCGCTCCCTCTTGGGAAGGGAGGGCCACGTTTTTTTCCCCCCCTTGCGAAGGGGAAGCCTTGTTTTTTTCCCCCCCTTGCGAAGGGGGGGCCAGGGGGGGTGGCGCCGGAGCCTCCCACCCGGCGACTCGACATCGAGCTTCGAATACAGCCCACGTGTAAACCGCTCCAACGTGCTGGATCTGGCGATCGCGTTCTGCACGGTTCTGGTCGTCCTGGGCACAGCGCTTTCCGCACTGGCACCCGTGACGGACGGCGATGCCTTGTGTTATCACCTTCAGGTGCCGAAGGTTTTCCTGATGCGCGGAGCGGTCGGGTTCGATGCCGACCTGCACGAGACGGTCTATCCGCTCGTGACGGAGCTGCTCTACGCGCTCGCGCTCGAGTTTCGCGGGCCGGTGGCTTGCCGCGGGATTCAGTGGGCCCTGGGCCTGGCGCTCGCGGCGAACGTGACAGCGCTGGCGCGCCCGAGTCTCGGCCGGCGAGCCTGGTGGGCCGGCGCGATCGTCCTGCTGGTGCCGGCGGTGTCCAACGGGATGTCGGCCCCGCTGAACGACGTGGCGCTGGCCGCGTTCGGCACGGCGGCCATCGTCGCCTGGGTTCGGCTCCAGGAACGGCCGAGCCATGCTGCGGCCATCGCGGCGGGCTTGTTCATGGGGCTGGCGATCGGGGTGAAGTATCCCGCTCTCGTCTTGTGCGGACTGCTGGCGCCGGCGATCGCGCTGCGTGCACTCGGAGGGCAATGCTCGAGCTCCGCTTTCCCACGACCGCGCTGGCTGACGCTGACCCTGGTCTACCTGGCGACGGCGGCCGCCGTCGGCGGCTGGTGGTACCTGCGCGCCTACGTGCACACGGGAAATCCGGTCTACCCCTATTTCCGGACTGTCTTCGGCGGAGCCGGGCTGGACGAGGTGCTCGATCCGGTCAAGCGGCCGCTGGCGGTCACGCCGATGAACTTGTTGCTCGCGCTCTTGCCGCTCTCGCTCCAGCCCGATCGGTTCGACAGCTTCCCGCATCAATTCGGTCCGATCTTTCTGCTTTTCCTGCCGGCAGTGCTGCTGGAGCGAGCACCGCGGCGAGTGCTCGGGCTGGTCGCGCTGGCGTACGTTTTCCTGGCAATCTGCATGACCCAGCGTCAAAGCATGCGGTTCCTGCTGATTGCGCTCGGTCCGATGTCGATCGCCGTGGCTTACGTAGCGAGCGTCTGGTGCGATCGGCCGACGGTCGCCGCGCGGCTGCTGCTGGGGATCCTGATCGCGGCCCTCGGTCTGGAGGCGGGCCTGGCGGTCGTGCGGTCCCGGCACGCGCTCGCGGTCGTGTTGCGGCGCGAGTCGGCCACCGAGTTCCTGGCGCGGCGGGAGCCGACCTTCACCGTCGGGCGATGGGTGGCGGGCAACCTGCCGGTGGCGGCCCGTCTGATCGGTCAGGACCACCGGGGTTTCTACATCCCGCGCGCCTACACGATGGAGCTCGCTCATCGCCGCCGGACCGGTCTGGGCCGCCGGGGCGAATCGCCCTCCGAGATCGTCGCCAGCCTGCTCGAAAAGGGGTTCACGCACGTCATGCTCTGCCCTCCGGTCCCGGAGACGGCCGTCGAGTTCGACCCGACGCTGGGCCGGCTGCTGGCACCCTGGCTGGCCGGTCGCGAACCGTTGTTTCGCCGAGATCTCTCCGATGGCGACGGCATTCTGCGGCGCTACGCGATTTACAAGCTGTCGGTGGACCGGCTCTCCCCGCCCGAGCCGCCCGATGATCGACTCTCAGCGCGGCCCCCCGTGGAGTCGATGCGATGAAGCACCCGCCACCGACCATCGCCGAGCTGAGGGCCCGCGTCCAGAAGGACCGGCCTGGTGAGATCGGAAACTGGCTGGCCCGGCGCATTGCCCGGCCGACCGCGGTTTACGGCTGCTGGCTGGCGATCCGGCTTGGACTGAGCGCGCACCAGGTGACCCTCGCGGCTTTGGTGTCCTCGATCGCGGCAGCCGTCGCGATCGGCACGGGTGATCGATTCCTGTTCATCTTGGGGGTGATGCTGGCCCACCTCGGCTTCTGGCTCGACCACGTGGACGGCCAGGTCGCCCGCTGGCGCGGAACGGTCAGCCTGGACGGCGTTTATTTCGATTACCTGATGCACCATACGGCCAGCCTGGCGCTGGGCTTTGCACTCGGATACGGGTTGGCCGCCCGTTCCGGCGACGCGCGGTGGACGATCGCGGGCTTTGCAATCGCCGCGGGCTGGGCGGTTTTGAGCCTGCACAACGATTGCCGCTACAAGGCGTTTTTCCAGCGGCTCAAGAGCACGACCGCGAGCTACCGTATTGACGGCGGAAGAGGCGGGCGACCGGCACCGCCGGCGCCCTGGCCCCGCCGCGGCCGCGCCGCGCTGACCTGGCCGGCTTACAAACTCTGCGAGATCCACGTGGTTCTGATGGGATTGGCTACCCTGGCTCTGGTGTCGGCCGCGAACCCGTTGGTCTGGCTGGTGCTGTGGCGGGCGGGCGTGTGCTCGATGGCCGTCCTGGCGCCCTTGCTGGCGATCGGCCGGACGGCGCGATCCTTGATGCGAAGGGCAGTCGAGGATGAGTTTTCGGTATGGTTTCAGCCGGTCCAGGCCGTGTCGAGCCACGAGCCCAGTTCGAATCTGACCCTCGCTCAGGCCGAAACCTGACGCCGTTCCGTCGGGTATTCCCTGTTGGGGAAGCTATGATTCTCAACAGATTGTTCGTCCTTGCGATCATTGCCGCCAATGGCTGTGGACCGGCCGTCTTCGAAGGCCGGGAAGCGAGAATCGATCATGTGGGCCTGGTTGCCCCGGACATCCTGGGAATCACGATCTTCGCGGGCCGCGTCGCGTACGGCCGACAGGTTCCTTACGCCAAGCAGGCAGGGGACTCGATCGTCAAGATCGACGTGCAACGCTTCGTCCTCCGCGACGGTAAGGTCATCGGTACGTTGGTCGGGAAGGCGGAAGACATCCTCTGCACGATGGACGAGGTCGTCGGCGAGCCATTTAGCGGCTCCTGGGCAGACAGACGCGAGAGCTATCGAATCTCCTCGACCACCGACCCGAACTACGAGCAGCCGCGCAATCCGGTCGCCGTGAACCGCAAGAGCAAGCCCTCGGACCTGGGGATGATCGGCGCGTTCAAGTTCGCGGCGGCGACGGAGAACGTCGTCTACCTCAGGCTGCCCAGGCCGTTGACCGTGGGCAAGACGTACGTGGTCTCGTGCCCGGATAGCGGATTGCCCCCCTGTGAGTTCATCGATGATCCGTCGCGGTCGCGGAGCGAAGCGGTTCATGTGAGCCAGATCGGCTTCCGGCCTGACGACCCGGTGAAACTGGCGTTTCTCTCGTGCTGGCTGGGCAACGGCGGCGGAGTCAGGTACGAGGCCGGGCTGCCCTTTTCCGTCTGTGACGACGCGACCGGAGAGCCGGTCTTCAGAGCGTCGACGGTCCTGTCCAAGGCGGCTTCCGACAAAAGCGAGGATGCCTACGCGAAGAACTACAACGGCACCGATGTCTACGCGATGGACTTCTCGGCCCTTACCAGGCCGGGGAGGTGTCGCGTGTACGTCGCCACGATCGGCTGTTCCTATCCATTTGAAATCGCCGGCGATGTCTGGAAGAAGGCGTTCATCGTCTCTGCCCGCGGCTTCTATCATCAGCGGAGCGGAATTCCCCTGGGTGAGCCGTTCTCGGCCTTCAAGCGGCCTCGGCCCTTTCATCCAGACGATGGCGTGAAGGTCTTCGCCTCGAAAACTCCGCTGATCGACACCGGCAACGGCCTTAATCAGAAGGACTCGAATTTCGGGAACCTGGTCAAGGGAAAGACGGATGAGATCGTTTCGGATGCATGGGGCGGGTACATGGATGCCGGCGATTGGGACCGGCGCATCCAGCACCTGAGATCTTCCCTCCTGCTGCTGGAACTGGCGGAGCTGTTCCCGGAGTACTTTGCGTCGGTGCGGCTCAACATCCCGGAATCGGGCAACGGTCTTCCGGACATCGTCAACGAGGCCCTGTTCAACCTCGATTTCTATCGTCGCATGCAGACGCACGAGGGCGGCGTGCGCGGCGGCATCGAGTCGGCGGAGCATCCACGCCGGGGCGAAGCCAGTTTCCAGGAATCGCTCACGGTGATGGCCTACGCCCCGGACGTGCTATCGAGTTACTTCTATGCGGGCGTTGCCGCTCGCGCGGCGCGGTGGCTCGCATCCCGTGACCCGAAACGGGCCGCCGGGTACCGCGAGAGCGCGCTCCGCGCCATGCAGTGGGCAGAGAACGACCGCGCGCGCGAAGATACGGAGTTCCTGATGGGCAAACACCCGGCCCTGCGGGATGCCCGCAACTATGCGGCGGCAGAGTTGTTCTGCCTCACGGGGGAAGCGCGGTGGAACAAGCTCTTCCTGGCGACGACCCTGTTCACCAGCCCGAACGCCGCGCTCGCCGTCAACTTCGACAGCCTCGATCAGCGGGACTCCGCGTGGGTCTATGCGCGAACGGAGCGCCCCGGCATGGACGGCACAATCCAGGCAAACTGCCGGAAGATCATCCTCAAGGACGCGGGTGAGCGGGCCGCAAGTGTCGACCGCACAGCGTTTCACTGGGCGAAACATCCCTACGGACCGGTCGTCTACGGGGCGCTCAGCAGTCCGGAGAGTTGCGTCAACGTCATCCGCGCCCACGTCTTGACCGGGGACCCGAGATTCCTCCGGACCGCGGTGCTCGCCTGCCAGACCGGCGCGGGGGCCAATCCCGTGAACATGTGCTATACAACGGGGCTGGGCCAGAAGTCTCCCCAACATCCCCTTCAGATCGACCACCGGATCACTCACCAGCCCCCGCCGCCGGGACTCACGGTCGGCGGCCCCATGGACAACAACATGAAGGGGCTTGCCGATCCCTTCATCGGCCCGTTCGCTGGGTCCCTGTTCACACCGCCGTTGCACGATTGGCCGGCCCTCGAAGCCTTCTGGGACGTCTTCTGGGATCCCATGGTCTGCGAGTACACCGTGCACAAGCCCATGGCCGGAAACGCCTACGTCTGGGGTTATCTCGCCGCCCGGGGGAATCCCGCTACACCCGCCGGCGCGCCAATGAAGCCGTGATGAGACGAGGAAGGAATCAGACGTATCAGTATCAATCACCCATCTTTCCTAATCTTGCTCTTCTCTGGTGATTTATCGTCGCCGTTGTCTCGCCGGTCTTGTTTACCCGTCAATCGCAGATTGACGGACCACTCGCCGTTCCACGTCAAAACCCCCCGCCTCCACCTGGACATGGGTGTTCCCTCGTTGTATCAACGAGCGGAACCGGTAGATTTCGACTCGTACGGAAGAGACGGACTTGGACGTCCGGTCGAGCCATGCACCCTTGGAATACGCCTTGATGACGACGAGCGAAGCCGACACCTTGAATCATCTGCCTCGGCTGCCCGATCGACGCGACGTGGGCATCGGTCTGGTCGGCGCGGGCTTCATCGCGCGCGAGTGCCATCTCGCGGCCTACGCCGGCGCGGGGTTTCGCGTGGCGGGGATCACCTCGCGGTCGATCGAGAAGGCCCGCGAAGTGGCGGCGCTGCGAGGCGTTCCCAAGGTCCACCAGTCCGTGGACGAGCTGATCGACGATCCGGCGATCGAGGTCATCGACATCGCGGTACCGCCGGCCGAGCAGTCGGGCGTGATCGGCCGCGTGCTCGACCATCCCCGGCGCGTGCGCGGCATCCTGGCGCAAAAGCCACTGGCCATGTCTTGTGGCGAGGCCCAGCGGCTGGTCCAACGGTGTTCGCAAGCGGGGGTGGCGCTCCAGGTCAACCAGAACATGCGGTATGATCACTCCGTGCGGGCCTTGAAGACCCTGCTCGAGCGTGGTCTGCTTGGCGAGCCGGTCCTGGCAACGATCGAGATGCGGGCCATTCCGCACTGGATGCCCTGGGCCGAGGGAGGGCGATCGCTTTCGACATTCTTGATGAGCATCCACCACCTTGACACGTTTCGCCACTGGCTGGGGGAACCGGAACGGGTGCTGGCGAGCACCCGGCGCGACCCGCGGACCGCGTTTCCTCAGCCGGACGGAATCAATTTGTACATTCTCGAGTATGCCGGCGGTGCGCGCGCCTCGGCGTGGGACGACGTCTGGGCCGGCCCGGCACGGGAAGGGGCCGCGGCGGAGATCGGGGTCCGCTGGCGGTTCGAGGGGACCGAAGGGCTCGCCCTCGGGACCATCGGCTGGCCGGCCTGGCCGGACCGAGCTCCCAGCACGATCGATTATTCCACGATCCGCGACCGAGGGGCCTGGCACCGGCCGCGCTGGCCGGAAGCATGGTTCCCCGATGCATTCGCCGGCACCATGGGCGGCCTGCTTCGTGCGCTGGAAACGGGGGAGGAACCCGACATCTCGGGCCGCGATAATCTGAAGACGATCGCTCTGTGTGAAGCCGTCCTGGCCGCCGCGCGCGACCACCGGGTCGTGCGCACCGAAGAATTCACCGGGTAGCACTGCATTGACCTCGCTCGCCTCTTCACTTTCGACCAATGGGCTGCCCTCGGCCTTCGCGTGGGGCATCGATTCCACTTCACTGCTCCTTGGGGGTGCGGCGCTCTTCGTGCTGGTTACCGGAGCCGTTTTCCTTTTCCAGGCGTGGCTGTGGAGGCGGCGGCAGATGCGCCTCTTTGCCGGCCTCAAGGCCGCGGCCGCGGAACGACGTCGGACCGAGCGAGCCCTTCGCCAGACCGAGGTCTTCTACCACTCTCTGGTCGAAACCATCCCGCAGATGATCCTCTGCAAGGACTTGGACGGCCGCTTCACCTTCGCGAACCAGAAGTTCTGCGCGGAGCTCGGAACCACGATCGAGTCGATCAAGGGGAAGACCGACTTCGACTTCTTTCCCAAGCAGCTTGCCGAAAAGTATCGCCGGGACGACAAGGAGGTCATCGAGAGCGGACAGATCCTCGACGTCGTCGAGGAACACGTCACGCCCAAGGGAGATAAGCTCTACGTCCAGGTCATGAAGACACCGCTCTACGGCCCCGACGGCAAGGCCATCGGCATCCAGGGCATCTTCTGGAACGTGACCGAGCGGTTGCGCGCCGAGAGCCGCATGGTGGAGACCGAGAAGCTCGCGAGCCTGGGCCAGCTCGTGACCGGAGTCGCCCATGAGATCAATAACCCGCTGGCTTTCGTCAGCAATAACGTCGCCGTGCTGGAGCGAGACCTCCGCGACATGATCACCTTGATCGGGTTGTACGGTCAGGTCGAGCGCCCCCTTGACGCCGCCGGCGCCTCGTTGAATGAGCAAATCGAGTCGGTCAGCGAGCAGCTCGACCTCGACTACACCTTGAATAACTTGCCGAAGCTCATCGAACGTACCCGCGAGGGATTGCGCCGGATCGAACAGATCGTCAAGGACCTCCGGCTCTTCGCCCGGGTCGATGAAGGGGACTGGAACGAGGTAGACCTGAACCCGGGGATCGAGTCGTCGGTGAATATGGTCCAGGGGTACGCCCGCAAGAAAGGCGTTCGCCTGGTGACCGACCTGGAGCCGCTGCCCTTGGTCCGGTGTCGCGGCGCAAGGGTCCATCAGGTCGTGGTGAATCTGCTGATGAACGGGATCGACGCCTGCGACGCGGACGGTACGGTCACGATCCGCGCGCGGCCCGAGACCGAGGGGATCCGGATCGAGGTTGCCGATTCCGGCTGCGGCATCGAGCCGGCGATCCGCGAACGAATCTTTGACCCGTTTTTTACCACCAAGCGGATCGGAGAGGGAACCGGATTGGGGCTCTCGATCAGCTACGGAATCGTCCAGGAGCACCACGGAACGATCGACGTTCAATCGGCTCCTGGTCATGGTTCCTGCTTCACCGTGAGGCTGCCACGGCAGCCGGATCGAACTCGAATCCGCGGACCGATGGCCACGCAGGGGGCGGGATGAAACGTCGTGCGAGGCGGGATCGCCGGAGGACACGCCATGAAGCTCGGATTGATCAACTCGGCATGGGCCCAGGCCGGCCGCGGGACGGCATTCGGAATCCACCAAACCAAGGAGGCCGGCTTCGACTCGATCGACATCTTCGCTGATCCGCTCGAGATCGACGTCAAGGAAAAGCGCCTGATCAAGCACGAGTGCGAGCGGGCCGGCCTGCCCATCGTGAGCGTCGCGTGCGTGGCCGTGGGGCTCTTCGACTTCAACGGCAGCGTGCAGCGGTTCCACCGCGACCGCGTCCGCGCCTTTCTGGACATGGCCTACCTCTTCGACGCCAAGAACCTGCTGCTGGTCCTGGGCGAGTACATCTGGCAGAAGGAGGTGATTCCGGCCGCCCTTCAATGGTCGGCCGCCGTCAAGAACGTGCGGACGATCGGTGAGTATGCGGCGGAGCTCGGCCTGGAGATTGCGCTGGAGCTCGAGCCGTTTGCGCTCTCGCTCCTGAACGACGTGGCAAGCATGTCCAGATTCCTCGATGACGTCGAAATTCCGTCCGTGAAGGCCAACCTTGACATCTCCCACTTGGTCCTGGCCGGGCAGCCCCCGTCCTCGATCGAGACATTGCGAGGCCGGGTGGCTCACGTCCATCTTTCCGACTGCGACGGCAAGGTGCACGGCGACTTGCCGGCCGGGCGGGGAGTGGTCGACTTCCCCCCCTATTTGCAAGCGATCAAGCAGCTCGATATCCCCGAAGTGACGATATCGATCGAGCTCGAGTATTCTCCCGAACCGGATCGGATTGTGGAATGGGTGCGTGAGGCGTATGACAAGACATCCGGTTTGATGAGGACCGCGGGATTACGCGCTTGAGCTGGATTTCGAAGCTGCTTGGTCGACTGGCTCTCTCGGTCGCCCTCGCGGCCGTCGTGGGCTGGCCGGCCCTGGCGACGGTCATCGAGGCGACGAAATCGCTCACGCACCCGGAGAAGGCACTCGGTGCATCGGGATCGTCGCTCGATCCGGCGGGATCGGCCGAGTTGATGCGCGAATCGGGAGGACTGGCGCGGCCGGTCCGCCTGGCGAAGAACACGATCGGCCTGGTCCTCGCCACCGAAGCGATCGCGCTGCCTCTGGGCATCCTGCTGGCCCTCTTGCTGTTTCGCACCGACGTGGTCGGCCGGCGGATCCTGCTGGCAGTTCTGGCCCTGGCGGCGTTCATTCCTCTCCCCCTGCATGCGACGGCCTGGCTCGGTGCGTTCGGGAATACAGGCCGTGCCCAGGCGTTCGGCGTGCGGCCGTTCCTGGTCGGTCTACCGGGGGCGGCGGTCGTGCACGCGCTTGCCGCATTGCCGTGGGTCATCCTGATCGTTGGCGTTGGCTTGAGCGCGGTCGAGCCCGAGCTGGAAGAGTCGGCGTTGCTGGACTACGGGCCGGGCCGCGTCCTGATCCGAATCACCTTGCGCCGGGCGCTCGGGGCGATCGCCGCGTCAGCGCTGGCGGTGGCGGTGCTCATCTCCGGTGACATGACAGTCACCGACCTGCTCCAGATTCGCACCTTCGCCGAGGAGGCGTATAACCAGTACCAACTGGGGCGGGGGCCTGGCGAAGCCGCCATCGTCGCGCTGCCACCGATCGTCGTGCTGGGTACGTTGATCCTGATTGTTGGCCTGGCGCTGGGGCGATTCGACCCGGCCCGCCTGGTATCCTCATTCGCCCGGGCCCGGCGATGGCCGATGGGCCGTTGGCGGATTGCGGGCGGATTGCTGCTGGTGGTTCTGATCGGGAACGCGATGGCCCTCCCGCTGTACAGCTTGCTGTGGCGTGCCGGCAGGGTAGGGGGGCGAGCGACGCTGGGACAGCCACCCACCTGGTCGCTCGCGGGATTGATAGGCACCTTGCGGTACGCGTCCGCCGAAATCTGGGAGCCGCTGAAGGCGAGCGTACTCTGGACGGCCGTCGCCGCCACGGTGGCGGCCGCGCTGGCCTGCGCGCTGGCCTGGGCCGCTCGCCGTTCGATTGTCTGGCGCTTGATCGCACTCGCGACGCTCGCCCTGACGCTGGCCACCCCAGGGCCGGTGGCCGGCATGGCGCTGAAGCTGGCCTATCTTGCCATTCCAGCGATCTATGATTCACCGGCGATGATCGTGATGGCCGAGACGTTGCGGTCGCTGCCTTATTCCCTCCTGCTGCTCTGGCCGTTCCTGCGTGCGTTTCCCCAGGACTATCTCGACACGGCCGCGCTCGAGGGTCACGGTCCCTGGGGGCTGATGGTCCACGTAGTGTTTCCCCTGTCGCGGCGCCCGCTGCTGGCGGCCTGGGCGATCGCCTTCGCGATCGGTCTCGGCGAGCTCCCCGCGACCAACCTGGCCGCGCCGCCGGGAACCGAACCGATGTCGGTGCTGATCTGGGGCCTGCTGCACACCGGCGTCGAGAGCCACCTCTCGGGCGTGGCCCTGATCATGCTGCTCGCGGTCGCCGCCGCCGGGCTGCTCGCAACGCTGGCGGTACGATCGCTGCGAACGCTCGAGCGGCGGGAGCCCGCGGGGGCGTGACCATCGCGGAAGCGATTTCTTTTTTTTCTTTCCTCGCGGACCCGGCTCGCTCATGTTCCAGTGCTTTTTCCAGGACTTCGCCCGGAAGAAGTGGCCCCCGCGGGGCAGTTCTCGTATACTAACCCGACGCGCCGGTTTTGAAGTTGCGCTTTTCTTGATTTCGCCCCGAAGGGGCAGCGACATGCCAGCCCAGGGCAACGCCCTGGGATCCGGAAAACGTGATCACCCGTGCCCTGAAAGGGCCGAACATGGTGTTCAAACCCGATGGAACAGAATGATGGACTTGAACAGAGCCATTGAGTGCGCACAGCTCGTGAGCGCGGCTTACGCCATACCGCCGGTCAACCTCGCAAATTCGGCCGGCAACGCGATCGCCGCGGGCGGCAAAGCCTACACGGTTATAACCACGATTTATGCATTCGACCTCGCGACCGATATCAATCCTGGCCGTGGCATCAACCCGGTCTCGATCGGGCTGATCTGCGAGGCGAATGGAACCGGGGATGTCGTGATCGCGATTCGCGGCACGGAAGGAATTGACGAGTGGATCACCGACGCCGAGTTTCTCCTGGTGACATGCCCTTTCCTCACCGGTGCCGGCCTGACGGAAGACGGCTTCACCGCCATGTACAATTCCCTTCGGATCGGTGCTGCCGCTGGTTCGCCGAGTGTCGTGAGCTCCATGGCGACGCTTCCCTTCAACCAGCCGGTGAGCTCGGTGACGATCTGCGGACACAGCATGGGAGGAGCGCTCGTGACTCTGCTCGCCCTGGACATGGCGGCGAATACGCCCTTCAAGGACCCCACCGTCTACACCTACGCCAGTCCGCGAACCGGAGATCCCTCGTTTGCGACCATTTACAATAAGGTGGTCAAGAATACGTTCCGCGTCACCAATCGACTTGACCTCGTGCCGAAGCTGCCTTTCACCCCACCTTACGAACATGTGGACTTGCTTTATGAGCTGATCCCAATCCAACTGCTTCCGCTCCCGCCCAAGATTCTGCTGAAGCCGACCATCGCTTGTCAGCACGTCATCGAGAGCTACCTCCATCTCTTGTCCTTGGTCTCTGGAGGCCCAGTCATCCCGCTCGGTAAAACATGCACTCCTTGAGAGTTATTTCTTCAGCTCTTTCGGCTTGTCGCCGGCCAGCACCGATTTGATTGCGTCGCGGACCTGGTCTTCGAAGTGCGGCCCACCGCCGACGAACACGCGGGCGACCTTGCCCTCCCGGTCGATGATGACGGTCTGGGGGATGGCGACCGCCTTGTACTTGTCGGCGACGACGCCGTCGCGGTCGAGGGCGACGGTGAGCTCGAGCTTCTGCCGTTCCAGCAGCGCGGTCACCTGGGCCGCGGTTTCCTGGAGGTTGACGGCCACGAGCCGCACATTCTTGTCTTTGAACCCGGCGGTCGCGCGTTCGACCTGCGGCATGGCTTGCAGGCACGGACCACACCAGGTGGCCCAGAAGTCGAGGACGACGACCTGGCCCTTGCTGTCGGCCAGGTGGAATTTCTTGCCTCCCACGAGCTCGAGCTCGAAGTCGGGAGCGGGCTTGCCGACCAACGGCGACTCGGTTCCGCTGTCGCCGCCTTCGCCCCTGCTCTCGTCGCCGGCCGTCACGTACTTCGGTTCGGGGGCGTTCTTGAGCTTCCACTGCTGGAAGACCAGTTGAGCGGCCGCCTGCTCGATCGCCTGGCCGATCAAGAGCTGATCCACTTGCCTGACAGCCACCTGGCAGGGGCCCAGGACGTCGCTCTTGCCCGAGAGGGTCGTGCCGGCGAACTTCTCGGCCAGAAATGTGAGCCGGACGCCGTCGTTACGGAGGGCCTGAACCCGCGTCGAGGCATTTGGCCCGGCGGACTGGGCGGGTTTCTTGGAAGGATCGAGCTCGTCAGGGTGCAGCCAGATGATCCGCGAGACCCGGTCGCGCGGGACCTCCTTGTCGTCGAGACGGACTTCGACGTGAAGGTTCTTGTCGTCCATCGTGGACACCCGTCCGCGCAGATAATCGCCGTTCTTGGAGCGGATCAAGTGTGTCGGCGGCGAAGCCTTCTGCATCCTCGGGAGGGTCAGCAGCCGATCGCGCTTGGTCTTGGTGAGCCGGACCGTGGCCGCGTTCGGCGTTTCGGCCGCCAGCTCGACGGCCTTGACCTTGTCGTGCGCCACGAACGTGCTGGCGGAAAGGCTGGTCCGGAACCAGACGCCATCCGCGTCGATCCTGGTCACGACGGAGGGGATGACGTCGCCGTCTCGGAGGAACAAGGATCGCCGCTCTTCCGTCGGCTGCGCCGCCGGCGCGGTCGGGTGCTCGGCGAGCGCCGCGGCGAACCTCATGACCATGTTGCCGACCCCCTGGGGCGGCTGGGGGGCGGGCTGTTGGGCGAACTGAACCATCACCATCCCATTCTGATGCACCGCCGTCCTCGGTGGCGCCGGTGGCGGCGGTTCCTTGTAGATGATTCGTCCCGAAACGCCTGGCTTGAGCGGACTGGCCGTCTCGCTGGCGAGGGGCCGCCAGGTCAGACAGCTCGATCCCGGCTGCTCCCGGCCGTCCACCAGCTTGCCGGGCAGTCGGAGCCCGTCGAGCTCGAGGCGGCCGGTCGACTCGTCCCTCGCCGGCGGCGGCTCGTCCGGATGCTTGAGGACGACCAGCGAGCGCAGGCCGGTCAAGGGGAGCCGCAGCGATTCCTTGATCCCGGGGATCGTCATGACCAGCGTGCCGTTCTCGACCTTGTCCAGGTCGCCGCTGAGCCGCGTGCCGTCGAGGTAGGCGGCGCGGATCGACCTGGGCTTCTGCTCGTCGACTGGAGGCGACACGAACACGGTCGAGATCTTGTCCTCCTTGATCCGCGATTCACCCGAATCGGATCGGATCAGAAACTCCTTGGTCGCGGCGTCGAACCCGGTCACCTGTCCATAGACGATGGAGCCGTCGGACCGGTGGATCCGCGACTGATCGGCCTTGACTTCGCGAGGGAGATCGCCGCTCCAGCGAGCGATCCGCAACGACTCAAGCCGTAGATCGCCGCGGAGATTGGCGAGGTAAATGCCGGGGAGCACGGGTGATTTCGGGCCGCCGACCTTGAGGCTGGCGAGCTGCCTGCCCTGCTCGGAGAAGACCAGGATCTGCCCTTCCGGCTGATCCAGGTAGACATGGAGATGCGTGCGGCCGGGCCCTGGAGCGACTTCCTGAACCACGGCCAGGTCGGCCTCTTTCTCCAGCTCGCGCTGGATGACCAGATCGCCGCCCCATGCTTCGAATCGAAACGCGTGCTTGAGCGTGTCGTCCTTGTCGCTCGTACCCAGGGCGAGGACGAAGTCGGGCTTGGTCTTCCAGGAAAGCTCGAACTCGATGCTCGCCCGCGCGGGGATGCCGAAATCGCCCTGGATCGACGCCCCTTCCTGTTCCGTCAGGAGCTGTGCCGCCTCCTCATGCCAACCTTGCTGGGCGGGTTCGGGCGCGGCCGGGCCGGGCTGTATGTTCGCCTGACGCAGCAGGGCGCGCCGTGCGGGATCATTGACGACGACCCTGTTGTCTGCCGGTGGACGCGGTGGTACTGTCTCGCGCCAGCCGTTCAAGCCGTTCGGGCCCAGATAGATGAGGTCCGATCCATCGCGCCAGGGGTAGATGCGGCGGATTCGGGAGCTCTCTACGTGCAGGCGGCCGACCCGCGGCACGTCGAGCACGGCTTCCTTGCCATTGAAGGCGGCCAGGGAGCCGAAGAGGACGTCGCCCCCGGCCAGCTCGAAGCAAAGATCTCCGACCGGCTTGGGCCACGCCGCGGGGGGCGGCCAATGAATGGCGTTGACCCGGCTCACTGGGAATTCGAACGGCGAGACGAAGCCACTCGCCTGCCAGCGAACGACGCCGGGCCGTGTCGAATCGCGGAGCTCGCCGGCGGCGAAGCTGCCGGACGCCAGGTTCAGGACGGCGTGCTGCGGTGGACCGGGCTGGCCGTCGCCGGCGCGCGCGGCGATCGCCGCCAGCGCCACCACCGACGCGGCGAGCAAGACCGCACGGCGAAAGATCATCATGAACAGGAAAGTCCGCGGAAGTTTGGATCGCATGGGGCTCAGCACCTGACGTTTATCGTTCGTAGATGGGCAAGAACCGGAAATTGACGGCGAGCGCCAGCAGCGACAGCGAGGTACTGACGGAGCTGCCGAGCTGGCCCCGGAAACTACCGTCGGGAAGCTGGGCTCCTTTGAGCTGCCGGACAAGCAGCTTGTTCCATTTCTCCCACGACGCGACGTCCCCCTGAAAAAGTGCCTGGGCCTGGTAATAGCGGGCATATTCCGGCCAGGCCTGCTGGGGCACCTGATCGATGCGCTGCTTGAGGTAGTCGAGCGTGGCCTTGTATTGCTTCAAGTCCTTGCGGCGCGCCACCGAGAAGACGAGGCCCGCGATCGAGCTGCGGGCGAGTGATTCGCCGAACCCGCCCATGCCCCCGGCATAGGCAACCTCGCCGGAGGCCGAGGTCATCTGGGCGTAGAAGGAGATCGCCTTGTCGATGGATTCGTCAGGGACCTCGATGCCGGCGTTGCGGGCCGCCAGCAGCCCCACGAAGACCGCACCGCTGACGGACGTATCGGCGTCGCTCGAATTGGGTGAGTAACGCCAGGCGCCGAGCGGGTTCTTTTTCTGGGAGGTGACGGCCGCCCGGACGGCCAGCTCGAGCGCCTGCCCGATCGAGCGGGGCGCCTTCCCGTCCGGCCAGAGGTTGCGCTCGTCGACCACGCCATAGGCCTCCGCCAGGGCGAGCATTGCGAAGCCGTGGTGATACATGCTCATCCCCATGATGCCGGTCGTGCCGTTCTGGGCCTGGATGATGTTGCGCAGCGACCGGCGGACGTGGTTGCTGTACGGCCCGAAGTTCGGGTCTTCACCGCAAGCGAGGAAGACCATGAGCGCCATCCCGGTCGTACCCGGCCCGTTCTCGCCCCCGCCGGCGGGCCAGTCGCCTTTTTCCGTCTGCGTCGTCGCCAGGTATTGCAAGCCGCGGTCATACATCTCGCGAATGTCGCGCGGGACGACTTCACCGAACCGACTGGTCGGGACCTGGGCGGCCGCCGGCCTTGCCGAGCCCAGCACGAGAAAGGCCGCCACCAGACTGATGGCGATCCGCCCATGACCCGCGGCAGTTGGAAGACGGGTGTTTTTGTTGCGCGCGATCGAAAGTCGGCGCGGCCGAGCGATCCATTTCCCCCCCTTGCGAAGGGGGGGCCAG
>JBIOJM010000147.1:0-22237 GCA_044450785.1 Isosphaerales bacterium | reverse complement strand
TCGCCGTGCTGATCGAGCCCAGAGTCGCGCCCCCGGTCGGCTGGCTCAGCGTCAGGTTGACCGTCGTCGTTGTCGCGATTAGGCTCCGGTCGTGCGGGAGGATCGTGACATTGAACGACTCCTGGAGCTGGCCGGGCAAGAAGGACAGCGTCCCCGAGGCGGCCGTATAGTCTCGGCCCGCCAGGGCCGTACCGTCGCTGGTCGCGTAGTTGACCGAAACGGTTGCATTCGGGTTGCCGGTTCGCAGGACCGAGATCGCGGCGGTTCCGGCCGTTGATTCAACCGTGTAGCTCGCCATCGCGAACGCGACGCTGACCGCCTGCGCCTCGATGGCGTTGGAAAACTCCGAGGTGTCGCCGCTGCCCAGGTTGGTCGCTGTGGCGGTGATCCAGCCGTTGGCGGGCAGTCCGCCGTCCGGGTTAATGTTGATATTGGCGTTGCCATTCGAGTCGGTGGTGACCATTTGCGAGGGGAGGAGGAGCGTCTGGCCCTGGCCGTAGCCAGACGGGTCCTTCTCGACGCTACTGAAGAACTGGATCAAGAATCTTGTGTTGGGAAGGCTGTTCAAAGTGCCCTGGGCGGAGCCGATCGGGCCCCCAGAAGCCGCGACCATCACCGGGTAATTCTGGAGGTTGTTCGGGCCGGTGCGCATGCCGGGCTGGTTGGGCGTGACACCGCTGGCAGGATCGCCCGGAGCCACCAAGTCGATCCCCAGGTGGCCATTGGAAAAGATGCTGTTGGACAGGATCGCATCGCCCGTGCCCGACTGCACGCTCACCCCGGCCGCCACGTTGAACGCGATCGTATTGCCCTGGCCACTGACGGTCCCTCCGATCGTGTTGTTGGATGCGTTGTTGCTGATGATGACGCCGTTGATTTCATTGCCCAATGGCGCGATACCTGTGCTGTCAGTCCCGATGAAGTTTCCTTCGATCAGGTTGGCTGTCGCGCTCGAACCGTCGACCCGGATGCCCCATTGGTTGGTGGAAATCACGTTTCGCGCGGTGCTTAGCACCCCGCCGATCGTGTTGTTGCCGGAGGCTCCCTCGATCAGCACTCCCTCGTTCGAGTTGCCCCGGTCGGCCGTGCCCGCCTTGTCGGTTCCGATGAAGTTGCCTTCCACCAGGTTTTGAGTGGACGTGGCGATCTCGACGCTCGGGCTGACTTCCCCGGTCAGGCTGTTGGTTGCGAACAGGGTCGGGATCGCGATCTGGGCATCCGCACCCTGGAACGTGATGGTCAAGCTGCCGCTCGGCAACGGTCCGCCGGTGACAACCACGTTGCCGGCCCCGATGATCGCCCCCAGTGCGTCCTGGACGGTGCCAGCGTCCGCGTTGTACGGGATCGCCGCCGTCGTCCCGACGGGCAGCGGCGCCGAAGTCGTCAGTGTGAAGGTTCCCCCTGTCGGAAGGCCCAGGATCGAGAGCGTCTGGACGGTGGATGTCGCACCGTCGATCTCCACGCCCACCAGGTTGCCCGAGATCACCTGGGAACCCTGCCCGTTCCCTTCCACGATCGCGCCCGTCGCGCTGTCGATCTCGACTCCCTGCTCGGCGTTGCCCAGGTCGGCCTCGCCGGTCAGGTCGGTCCCGATCAGGTTGCCGATCACCGTGACATTCGTGGCCGCCGAGCCGGAGATCAACACACCCATCAGGTTGGCCGAGATCACGTTGCCCGGCCCGATCACCGTCCCCGGCGCGGAGTCGGCCACGCCGGCCTGGTTGTTGCCCAGGGCCACATTGCCGGCGGAAGTCAGACCGATGATGTTGTTCAGCACCGTGTTGCCGATCCCGTAGGGGCCGGTGATGTTCACGCCGGCCCTTCCATTCGATGAGATCACGTTGCCGACGCTCGCCGATCCGCCGCCGATCTGGTTATACTGCGCGTTGTCGATCCACACGCCGTCGGCGAGGTTACCCGGCGCACTCTGCCCGAACAGTAAGCCGCCGCCGGGCGCCACCCCGATGTAGTTGGCCTCGACCAGGTTTCGAGTCGCCCCCACTCCCGCGATATGAACGCCGTAAGTATGGTTCGCCGAGATGATATTGCCGGCCCCTCCGGCCGCGCCCCCTATGATGTTGCTCGAGGCATAAACGATACTTGACTGATCGCCAGCATTGCCTGACGATTGGATCAAGACCCCTTCCGCGCCATTGCCGGCCTGGAAGTAGAACCCTGAGCTACTGGGTCCGACCACGCCGATCTGGTTGCCCAGGACCTGGTTGCCGGATGCGCCCGGCTCGATCAACACGCCTTGCGCGCCATTGGCGCCGATGATGTTGGCAGCCTGCGGATCGGTTCCGCCTAGCGTCGCGTTCCTGGAGCCCAGCACCACTCCCTGCTGCGTGTTGCCCAGCGCGACGGGGACGACATTGTTCGGCGCCGGCAGGGGCGCTCCCGTCAAGTGATCGACCGGATAAGACAGGTACTCGCCGATGGAATTCCCCTGGACCAGGTCGCCGACGTCGGTGGGATTGGGGACCGAGACACCGACGCTGAATCCTCCGATCGCCAGGCCACGCAGGATGCTGTTGGATGCGTCGATCACAAACCCGATGTCCGCTGGGCCGCTCGGGATCTGGCTGCCGTCGATGATCACTCCGACCCGCGCGTTATTCCCGGCGGTGGCGGCAGTCGAATTGGGCGTCGTGGTGATCTCGGAAAGGTTCGCGCTCGGATTTCCCCCCTGAATCACCACATCAAGCGTTGCGACGGGATTGGTCCCCGTCAGGTTTGTCGGGGACACCACCTGCATGTTGATTTCCAGGCCGGTCGACTCGCCTTGGAACGTGATCGTGTAGACACCCGGGCCGGCCGCTTGCGATGGACCAATCACAGCGACGTTGCCGAATCCGACCAGATTCTCGAGCTGGTTCTGGACGAACGCCGCCGTCGCGTTGTAGGGGATGTCGCCGGTCATCTTGATACCGGGTTGAAGCATACCACTTCGGTCCGTGTAGCTCGCAACGGTTAATTGATAGGTTCCCCCGGTCACGAGAGGGCCGACATCCAGGAGGTCACTCTGCGAGGTGAAATCGGTCGGGTAACGGAAGGCGACACCGACGTGTGCCTGGCTGTATCCATCGATTATGACCGAGTGGGTGATCGTCGGCAGGGCACTGGCGAGCGTGATCGTCCAGGTCTGGGTGGCGGAGTGGAAGCCGGAAACCGGTACATCGAGGTTGGGGGCCGTCGATGTGGGGATGTCGAAAACGATGTTGTCCGTGCCCGGGCTGGAATCGGCGTTTGCTGCGGTGATCGCATCCCGCAAACTACCCATCCCGGAGTCGTCGGTGTTCACCACGAAGAACGTCTTGAAGGTATGGTTGCTCTGATTGGCAATCGTCACGGTCGCCGAGCTGATCGAGCCCAGGGTCGCGCCTCCGACGGGCTGGCTGAGCGTCAGGTTGACGAACGAAGAAGGGGTCGAACGATTGGAGTTGGCGAGGATCGGGACCTGGAACATCTCGTCCGTTTGGTTCGGTGGGAAGGTGAGCGTGCCCGAGACGGGCGAGTAATCCTGGCCGGCGATGGCGGAGCCGTTTGAGGTGGCGTAGCTCACCGAAACGGCCACGCTGATGTTACCGGCCCGCAAGACGTCGATCGTCGCAAAGGTGGTCATGTTGGTCGAAGTGACCATGAAGTCGGCCATCGAGAACGCGACGCTCACAGGTTGCGCCGAGTTGGCATTGGAGAACGCCGACGTGTCGCCGGTGATCAGGTTGGTCGCGGTGGCCGTCAGCCAAGCCCCGTCGGTAAGGCCGTTGGACAGGTTGAAATTAATGGTGGCGCTGCCGCTGGCGTTGGTCATGACGGTCGTCGAGCCGAGGAACGTCTGGCCCTGGCCGAAACCCGAGGGGTCGGGGGCGATGTTGCTGAAGAACTGGATCAGAAAGCTGGTGTTCAGCACGCTGGTGAGCGACCCCTGGATGTTGCTGCTCGTTCCACCGCCGGTTGCCCCTGATAGGGACGGGGCACTTTGAGAATCATTGCCTGTCCCGAGTAGCTCGATCCCCAGGTGCCCATTGGAAAAGATGCTGTTCGACTGGATGGTGTTGCCGGTACCTGACTGCACGCTCACCCCGGCCGCCACGTTGAACGCGATCGTGTTGCCCTGGCCGGCGGCCGTCCCGCCGATCGTGTTGTTCGACGCGTTGCTGCTAAAGATGATGCCCTGGGTCTCGTTGCCCAGAGGAAGCGTCCCCGAGACGTCGGTTCCGATGGCATTCCCCGCCACAAGGTTGCCGGTCGCGGTGGCGCCGTCGATCTGGACGCCCCAGAAATTGGCCGAGATCACGTTCCTGCTCGCGGCAACGGACCCGCCGATGGTATTGGCGGGCGCGTCCTCGACGAGGACGCCCTGCTGCGAGTTGGGCAGCGCGAGCGTGCCGGTCTTGTCCGTTCCGACCAGGTTGCCTTGCACCAAATTGCCCGTGGCCGACTGCCCCTCGATCTCGACTCCGACGTTGTTGCCCGAGATCACTTGCGACCCAGCCGCGTTGCCCTGGACGACCACGCCCGCGGCCAAGTCGATGAGCACGCCTTGGTCCTCATTGCCCAGGTCGAGTTTCCCGGTGATGTCGGTGCCGATCAGGTTGCCCGCCACGGTAACCCCAGTGGCGTTCGGGCCGGAGACCAGCACGCCGATGAGGTTGGCCGAGATCACGTTGCCGGGCCCGACCTGGGTCCCAGGCGAATCGACCGCCACGCCCTGCTCGGCATTGCCGAGCACTTGGCTTCCATCGGAGGTCAGGCCGATAATGTTGTTGGAGACGACGTTGCTCGAGGCCGAGGCGCCCGTGATGAAAACGCCGGCCCCGGCGTTGGAGGAGATCGTGTTGCCCTGTGCTGTTGAGTCGCCGCCGATGATGTTGTCCGGAGCGTCCTGGATATCGACACCATCGCCGCGGTTACCGGGATTACCGGTCCCGAAGATGTAGCCGCCGCCGGGCCCCGTGCCAATCAGGTTGCCTGCGACCAGGTTCTGAGTCGCACCGGTCCCGTCGATCTCAACGCCGTCGCCGGCGTTGGCCGAGATGATGTTCCCCGCACCGGCCACGCCGATGAGATTGCTCGACGATTCGATCAGGATGCCTTGGGCGCCGTTGGGCACGTCCCAGTACACCCCGGCGTTCGACGGCCCGATCACGCCGATCTCGTTGCCCAAGACCTGGTTCCCGTCCGCCCCCGAAGCGACCTCCACGCCCTGTGTTCGATTCCCCGCGATGACATCGTCGTCTTGGGGTGAGGCCCCCCCTAGTGTCGTGTTCGTCCCGTACCCGTCGATGACGACCCCCTGTCCATTGCCTTGGCCCGCGAGCTCTTCACTGTTCGGCGCGGGAAGAGGCGTGCCTGTGATGGGATCGACTGGGTAGACGAGATACTGGCCGATGAAATCTCCCTGGATCAGGTTGCCGGAGAAGTCGGCGGGGCCGGGGTATAGGGGGGAGGAGATCTCGACCCCCACGTCAAAGCCGTCGATGATCAAACCCCGCAGCGCAGCGCTGGAGGCTTCGATCTGGAACCCGATCGCGCCACTCGGGAGGTTGCTGCCGTCGATGATCACTCCGACCCGGGCGTTATTCCCGGCGGTGGCGGCGGTCGAGTTGGGCGTGGTGGTGATCTCGAAAGGGTTGCCGTTCGGATTGCCCCCTTGAGTGCTCACATCGACGGTCGCGCCGGGATTGGTCCCCGTCAGGTTTGTCGGCAACACCACCTGCAAATTGATCGCTAGGCCGGTCGACTCCCCTTGGAACGTGATCCCGTAGACACCCGGGCCGGCCGCTTGCGATGGACCAATGACGGCGACATAGCCGAATCCGACCAGATTCTCGAGCTGGTTCTGGACGACCGCCGCGGTCGCGTTGTAGGGGATGTCGCCGGTCGTTCCGCCTCGAGCCGTACCATCTCGGTCCGTGTAGTTCGCAACGGTTAATTGGTAGGTTCCCCCGGTCACGAGGGCGCCGACAGCCAGGACGTCAAGCTGCGAGGAAAAATCGGTCGGGTAGCGGAAGGGGACACCGACGTGTGCCTGGCTGTATCCATCGATTATGACCGAGTGGGTGATCGTCGGCAGGGCACTGTTGAGCGTGATCGTCCAGGTCTGGGTGTCGGAGTGGAAGCCGGAAACTGGTACATCGAGGTTCGGGGCCGTCGAGGCCGGGATGTCGAAAACGATGTTATCCGTGCCCGGGCTGGAATCGGCGTTGGCAGCGGTGATCGCATCCCGCAAACTGCCCGGCCCGGAGTCGTTCGTGTTCACCACGAGGAACGTCTTGAAGGTGGGGTTGCTCTGGTTGGCGATGGTCACTGTCGCGGAGCTGATCGTGCCCAGGGTCGCGCCTCCGACGGGCTGGCTGAGCGTCAGGTTGAAGAACGAAGAAGGGTTCGAACGACCGGGGTTGGCGAGGATCGGAACCGAGAAAGTCAAGTCGGTTTGGCTCGGTGGAAATGTGAGCGTCCCCGCCGTGGCGGTGTAATCCTGGCCGGCGATGGCGGAACCGTTCGACGTGGCGTAGCTCACCGAAACGGCCACGCTCAGGTTACCGGTCCGCTGGATGTCGACCATCACGGACCCGTCCGTCGAACCGACCGGAAAGTCGGCCATCGAGAACGCGACGCTCACCGGTTGCGCCGAGATGGCGTTGGAGAACGCTGACGTGTCGCCGGTGCTCTGGTTGGTCGCCGTGACGGTCACCCAAGCCCCGACGGCGAGGCCGTTGGACAGGTTGAAATTGATCGTGGCGCTGCCGCTGGCGTTGGTCATGACTGGCGTCGAGCCGAGGAACGTCTGGCCTTGGCCGAATCCCGAGGCGTCGGGGGCGATGTTGCTGAAGAACTGAATCAGGAAGCTGGTGTTCGCGACGCTGGTGAGCGACCCCTGGATGTTGCTGCCTGTTCCACCGCCGCTCGCCCCAGAAATGGACGGGGCGTTTTGAGAATCATTGCCTGTCCCGAGCAGCTCGATCCCCAGGTGCCCATTGGAAAAGATGCTGTTAGACAGGATGGAGTTGCCCGCACCCGACTGCACGCTCACACCCGCCGCCACGTTGAACGCGATCGTATTGCCCTGGCCGCCGCCTGTCCCCCCGATCGAGTTGTCGGACGCATCGTTGCTGATGATGATGCCGTTGACCTCATTGCCCAGCGGCGCCGTCCCCGTCACGTCGGTCCCGACGTCATTCCCCTCAATTAAATTGTTGATCGCCGTGGAACCGTCCAGCCGGATGCCCCAGTGGTTGGTTGAGATCACGTTGCCGGCCCCACTGACCGTACCCCCCACCGTGTTGCCGGATGCTCCCTCGATCAGCACTCCCTCGTTCGAGTTGCCCCGGTCGGCCGTGCCCGACTTGTCGGTCCCGATGAAGTTGCCAGCGATCAGGATCCCCGTTGCCGAGGGTCCGTTGATCGACACGCCCACCAGGTTGCCAGAGATGACCTGCGATCCCTGGCCGTTCCCTTCGACAATCACTCCCGTCGCGCTGTCGATCTCGACCCCGGCCCGGGCGTTGCCCAGGTCGGCCTCGCCGGACGCGTCGGTGCCGATCAGGTTGCCGATCACCGTGACATTGGTGGCTGTCGCGCCGGAGATCAGCACGCCGATCAGGTTCGCCGAGATCACGTTGCCCGGTCCGACCGCGGTCCCCGCTGAGTAGTTCGCCACCCCGGCCAGGTCGTTGCCCAGCACCGCACTTCCACCAACCGTCAGGCCGATGATGTTGTTGAGCACGGTGTTGCCCAGCCCGTCGCTGCCGGTGATATCGACGCCATCGCCTTGATTCGAGGAGATCACGTTGCCGTCGGACGCCGCCGGGCCTCCCACCTGGTTATCCGGCGCGTCGTCGATCCACACCCCGTCGGCCTGGTTCCCCGGGTCGCCGCTCCCAAAGACATAGCCGCCCCCCGGGGCCGCGCCGATGTAGTTCGCCTCGACCAGGTTCCGCGTCGCTCCGACTCCCACGATGTGGACGCCATAGCTGGAATTGGCCGAGATGACGTTGCCCGCCCCCGCGACGGCGCCGCCGATGATGTTGCTCGATGAGTAGACGATGCTCGACGGGTTGCCTGCGTTTCCCGACGACTCGATCAACACCCCCTCCGCGCCGTTGCCCACCTGGTAGTAGTAGCCGATGATCGGTCCAACCACTCCGATCTGATTCCCCAGGACCTGGTTGCCCGACGCGCCAGGCTGGAGCAACACACCTTGCGCCCCATTGCCGGAGATGACGTTGTTGTCCTGGGGCTCAGTGCCGCCCACGGTTGTGTTCTTCGAGTCCAGAACCACGCCCTGCTGCGTGTTACCCAGCCTGGCGAGCACGACCGTGTCTGGTGACGGGAGCGGTATACCCGTCTGCGGATCGACCGGGTAGGTCACATACACGCCGATGAAGTTCCCCTGGATCAGGTCGCCAACATCGGTGGTATTGGGGACCGACACGCCGACGCCGAAGCCTTCGATGGCCAGGCCACGCAGGATGCTGTTGGATGCGTCGATCACGAACCCGATGTCCAAGGGGCCGCTCGAGATCTTACTGCCGTCGACGATCACGCGCACCTGGGCATTGTTGCCGTCGAGTGCCGCGACGTTGTTCGGGACCGACGAGATCAACGTCGGGAGGCCGGCAACCCCCCCCACTGTCGCCGAGGTGACGAGGACGCTCGGGCTGATTCCCCCGGTCAAGTTGTTGTTGGTCACGCTCAGATCCGGAATCGCCTGACCTGCATCGGCACCCTGGAACGTGATGGTCAAGCTGCCGTTCGGCAACGGTCCGCCGGTGACGGCCACGTTGCCGGCCCCGATGATCGCCCCCAGCGCGTTCTGCACAGTGCCAGCGTCCGCGGTATAGGCAATAGGTGCCGTCGTCCCGACCGGCAGCGGCGCCGAAGTCGTGAGCGTGAAGTTTCCCCCGGTCGGGCTGCCGAGGACCGAGACCGTCTGGACGGCCGAGCTGATCGAGGCGGGATAAAGGTACGAGATCGGGAAATGCGCCTGCGTATATCCATCGATCGAGACCGAACGAGTAATCGTTGGGAGAGGGCTGTCAAGCGCGATCGTCCAGGTCTGGGTGCCGGGGTCAAAACCCGGGACCGGTACGTTCTGGAGCGGGGCCGTCGAGGCGGGGATGTCGAAAAAGATATTGTCGGTGCCGGGGCTGGGATCGGCGTTGGCGGCGACCATCGCCGCTCGCAGCGATCCCGGACCGGAGTCCGCCGTGCTGTCCACAAGGAAGCTCGAAAGCAGCCGGCGCGGCTCGAGCGTTTCCAGCGAGAGCGCCGATCGCCAGAAGCGCGCTCGGCGGCAGTCGGCCAGCTCGGTACGGCGACGACGGGCGCGGAACATGAGATTCCTCGTCTCGATATCAACGGCCGGGCGCAGACCCCCTCCTCGGCGCGCCACCTTGCCGAAAACAACTTCTTCGCCCACACCCAATCATCCTTGCTCCCTGGGTCCGCAGTCGCGACGCAGGTCGTCTCAGAATAAGATAGGACAGATCGAGGGAATTGAGATCGATTCGGGAATACATTCCCGGGGCGGGGGCGTGGTGTACACTATCTTGGCTGCAATTCGTCTGCCGGTGATGATCAGAGCGCCGTTCTGACGAGAACGGGTACGTTCACTCCGGGTGGACGGGGATTCGCAACGCTGAGGTGCATCGATGATGGGTCATCCGCGAACCCGCCACGCGGCGGTGCTGGGCATGCTCGTGCTGATTTCCCTGATTTCCTGGCGAAGCTGGGGCCGTCCGCTCCGGCTGTTCGAGCCCATCAAACCACGACCCGACATCGTGGACATTCGCTACGGTCCGCACGACCGGAACGTGCTCGACCTGTGGCAGGCGAAACCGAAGCCGGGCCAGCCCGGCCCTGTGCCTCTGGTGATCTTTTTTCACGGCGGCGGGTTTCGGAACGGCGACAAATCGAGCATCCCGGCCCGGCTGGTTTCGAAGTGCCTGGATGCCGGGATCTCGGTCGCGTCGGCGAACTATCGGCTGTCGCAGACGGCGCCGTTTCCGGCTCCGATGCTCGATGGGGCTCGGGCGATCCAGTTTATTCGATTCAAAGCGAACGACCTGGGAATCGACCCCGGCCGAATCGGCGCATCCGGCAACTCGGCGGGTGCCGGCATCGCGCTCTGGGTTGGTTTTCACGACGACCTGGCCGACCCCGGGAGTGACGACCCGATCGCGCGCAGGTCATCGCGAGTGGCGTGCCTGGGCGTCGAGGGTGCACAGACCTCGTACGATCCGCGGTTCATCAAGGAGACGATCGGCGGCCGGGCCCACGAGCACCCCGCGCTGCGGTGGTTCTACGGCATCAGGTCCGACGCCGAGCTGGACTCGCCCAGGACGCACCGGCTCTACGAGGAGGCATCACCTCTCTCCTACGTCTCGGCCGATGACCCTCCGGCCATCCTGTTTTACGCCGAGCCGAACGCGCCGCTTCCGGCCGGCGCCAAACCGGGGCATGGGATTCATCACCCTCGATTCGGCGCGGCGCTCAAGTCCCGGCTCGACCCGCTCGGAGTGGAATGCATCCTCCGCCACCGGGCCGATTTCCCGATGCAGGACGATCCCAACGAAGACGTGTTCCGCGACATGACGGCGTTCTTCGCGCGACAGTTCCACAAAGGGTGAGAAAAGCAGGGGGGCGCGCCCCCCTACGAGCCGCCTCGACGCGTGGTCGTGGGGGTGGTCGAGGCCCTGATCGTGCCCGCGATGCCCGTCAAGGCAGGATATCAGCGACGGCGATCCGACCGACCTCGACGCCATGGATCACGACCGGAACATCCTGGCCGGGCTTGAAGACCTCGCACGATCGATACACGTCGGTGAAAGGGTCGGTATACACCTCGACCTGGCGGTCGATCAAGTTGACGATCCAGTAGACGGCGATCGGATCGTGGCTCTTGGCGTACGCGGCCCGTTTCTCGCCCCTGTCGCGGTCGAGGCTGGATTCCGCGACTTCGACCAAAAGCGTCACGTCCGCCGGGTCGGGATGGCGCGTGCGGTAGACGTCGCGCGGACCCTTTACAACGGCCAGATCAGGTTCGGGTTCGTCAAAGTTCGGAATCCGCACCGGGCCTTCCCTGCGAAGGGTCCATCCCGGCGGAAGCAACGCCCTCAATGCTTCCTCGGTACGATCGACGGCCCAGCAGTGCGCCGGTTTCTTTCCCATCTTCCTCACCAGGTAACCGTCGATCAGCTCAACACGGGGATCGTCGAGCATCCCCGCCATCCTCTCGTACTCGTCGACGGAAATGCGATAGACGACCGGCGATGCCAATGGTTCCAACGACGGCCCTGAATGCGTCGGGGTGATTGTGGACATGGGATCGACTCTGCTCGGTTCTATGGCGATTCTCACGGCTGTTCAATGAGTCCGCGGGCAAAGCCGTGAAAGTTGGGTGCATTTCGGTGGCTCTCCCATGCGAACCTGCCTCATCTCTAATCCATATCTTACCTTTCCGCGGTCGAAATGATCTACGCGGGAAAAAACAGACCCCGCGTGTTGTGAGCGTACATGCGAGGCCACTGCGGAAGGAGAAGAAAGGCTCAGAATCCGAGCTCATCGTCGTGGAGTGGGCTTGTCTTCGCCATCGTCGGTCCACTGGCGTCCGACCTGATCGACCGACCTGGGAAGCGAAACCTTGGGAACCCGCCACCCGATCGATTGGCCGCGTTTCTCACGGATTTCCGCTGCCTTGACGTTGAATTGCTTGTCGCGCGCGTCAAGCACGGATTCTTCCAGTTGTCCATCGCCGGTGACCGCCCACATCAACAGAGGCTCGCCCAAGGGGACGGGAGTTCGAGGGTCGGGCCAGGTATGCCAGGTCTTGCCCCAGGTGGTCAGGAGCGCCTTCATGAACGCCAGCTCGTCGTCGGGCTTCATGCTCGGGGCGATCAGGCCGCCGGCCAGTACCTCGTAGGTGTGCGGGTGCCAGTACTTCTTCTCGGCATCGGGCAACTGGCGGTAGAGCCGATCGGAGACGATGTACTCGACGCCCAGAAGCTTGGCGTTCTTTTCGCAGGAATCGTAGAGGAGGCACTGATGCATCTCCTCGGAGCGTGACATGCAGTAATGCTGGGCGATGAGCTGGAATTTCGGGTTGCTCTTGGCGATGTGGATGCCACAGAAATGGGCGTGCAGCGACTGCACGGGGGCCATCAGGCCCCCCGCGGTTTTCTCAGCAGCGCGATGCTCGTCCGCCCCGTGCGCCGCGCCGTCCAACGAGACTCCGACACCTGAGCCGATCAATCCAAGCCAATGACGGCGATCCATAAGAGAATCCTCGTTGGTGAAAGAAGTCAAAGTTCCTCATCTTACCCTGAATGTAAGATGTAAGTCGAGGGAAGTCATTTCGGTTGCACGTTGGAACCTGGAGGCGCCCCGGCTCTTCACGGAGGTCGTTCGCGCCTGGCTATCGGGCCAGCCGCTACCACCGGGACTCGCGCCTTCGGATCGACGCAAACTGGTACGATGATCAAGGACGTACGTCGAATCCGGTTCGTGAAGGCTCGACCAGAAACGAGATTTGCCACACTCCACCGACCACCCGGCGATGATCGACCACAGAATTGGAGACATCCGATCGCATTTCGCTGCCGTTGTCGGCGCGACGATTGTCCGGTTTGAGACTGCGGAACTACTCCTTGATGACGGCACCTGGGATAGCTGGACTGATCTTCCCATCCGGCTCTACACCGACGCAAACAAGCTCATCGCAATATCGTGGTCAGGATTCGATGATCTCTGGATAGCAGAGGACTTTTCGCTGCCGTTTTCGATCGAAGGATCGACCATCAGGTGGGTTAACAACCGCATTGTGAAGATCAACGCTGCCATCGGCGCCTCGATCAGATCAGTGACGCTCGGGCAAGGTGAGATGTCGATCGACGAAAGAGAGGTCGAAATCTGGTCGAGGATTCTCATTCAGCTTGATAAAGGATGGTTAGAGATATTTAATGAATTGGATGGGAATGGATACGACTTCCATACCGAGAAGCCAACAGGCAGGTGCATCCCGTGCATCGAATAGAGTCTGGTTGTTCATGCTCGCGCCGATTGCCGGGCCAGCGGTCCCCAAACTCATGCAGCGGCTGGACGACTCCCAGATGGGGTACATGGCGGCTCGGGCCTTGGGCGCGATCGGCCCGACCGCCAACAGGTCAATCCCGCGCCTGATCATCGCACTCCGGCGTGACCACTCCCTCGCCCGGATGGAGTTCGTCACCGCGCTGGGAAAGTTCGGCCCGGAGGCCAGGGAGGCCGTTCCCGATCTGATCGCACTCGCGCACGACCCGGACCCGAACGTGAAGAAGGCGGCCGGCGCCGCTCTGCTGGGCATCGAGCCCGAAATGGTGATGCCGTGAAGACCGATCGGAACCGCTGAGGCTGTTCAAGCGTCTAATCAGTTAGCACCGATGTCGCCACGCGTCGCCATCGCCACGACCAGGAAGGAACAGGTCGGAAATAACTTCCCGATTAAGCTCCTCTGGTTTTCCGGGTGCCACTGGCTTTGCCAGTGCCCGCCCAAGCATGGGGACACTGGCATAGCCAGTGGCACACAAATACGAAGGCGGGAAGTTATTTCGGGCCCGTTCCTAAGGGAGTTACCTGATGAAGCGCCGTCCAGTAACCCCGCCATACTCTCCTGGACGATCGACCAAGGCGGCGGTTCTTGTCGGTCTGGCAGCGCTCGCCACCTCATTTGCCGGCGGCTGTGCAGCCGAACAGAGCGCGGACAATTCGAGGAACTTCGTCGCGGGGACGCCAGCCGCGACCGATGGTCAGGCAAGCAAACAGCCAGCAGAAAACGCCTCGTCCCCTGCTCGGTCGCCCACCAACTCCCGCAAGATCATCTACGACGCCCGCATCGACCTGGTGGTCGATAGCTTGAGCGGCACCGAGGGAGCGATCCTCAGGCTGATCAACGAGCACAACGGATTCCTGGCCGAGTCGGACCAATCGAGTCTGACCGCCTTTCAGCGCCGGGGGACGTGGCGCGTGCGCGTGCCGATCGACCATTTCAGTGCGTTCGTGAGCGCTGTCAGCCGGCTGGGCGAAGTCCGGCAAAATCACGTTGGCTCGCAGGATGTGACCGAGGAGTTTTTCGACCTCGAGGCCCGGATCCGCAACAAGCGCGAGGAGGAAAAGCGGCTGCTCAAGCACCTCGCCGACTCGACCGGCAAGCTCAAGGACATCCTGGAGGTCGAGAAAGAGCTGAGCCGGGTCCGAGGTGAGGTCGAGCAAATGGAGGGCCGGCTCCGCTTCCTGGCCAATCGGACCGAGCTCTCGACGGTCACCATCGAGGCGACGGAATGGAAAGACTACAAACCCCCGATTGCTGCCACGTTCCAGACCCAAATCGGCCGCACATTCTTTGGCTCTTACGAAGCCCTCGTCGAGTTCGGCAAGTTCGTCTTGCTCGTGCTGGTCGCGCTGGCTCCCTGGATACCGCTCTTCGTGCTCGGCCTGTTCGTGCTCCGCTGGGCGTTCCGCTTCGGCCGACGCAGGTCCAGAAGCCGGTCACTCTTCACCATCGATCCAATCCCGCGGGCATCCTCCTGATCAGGATTCCGCCGCCCGGTTCGGAACTCGGTCCTTCGATCGGGATCGGACCGATCGGGATCCGGGCGAGTTTGGTGGCAAGGGACGCGCGGGGTCACGCATCCTGCCGGCGCCTCGCGCGGTGGAGCGAGCGAGAAGTCTGAACAAGTGTTCCTCACTCCGAGGGAGGTGCCTCGCCGGGCAGCTCAATCTGTTCGATCCGAAGGGGGTAGCGCGCGATCTCGTTCCCGTGCACAAGCAGCAACAGGTCGTGGCGGCCGGGACGGGGGATGGGAGCCGAGGCATTGACGCGGATCCGATGACGGGTGAACGGGTCATTGTGCGGAATGGGGTCCGGCGATAGGTAACTCCAAACGGTCTCACCATCCGAATCGTTCAAACGGTACTCCGGATAGACGTCACCGCGTACCTCGGTCAGAAGCACATAGACCGCGAAGCTGATCGTGAACGGGAATTCCGGCACATTAAACCCGTCCGTCGGACCGAGCAGAATGTACTCACCGGTGAGATTGTCCTGAAAGATCTCACGACAGACTACGAATGTATGAACCAACGGTAATGGTTGTTCCGTCGGCATGGTTTGATCCTTGGTCAATCTCCCTGGTGTGGACCCGACGCAGGTTCGCCTCGGGAGGCATTCCTCAGTTTGATGCACAGGTCGTCGAAGGTCGAGGGGCCGTCCCGGTCGAAGAGGACCCGGGGCGGGAGTGCCACGACGCGGCTGGCGCCCAGGCGGAACAGCGCGCGGCGGCAGGCGGGCAGCTTGCCGGCCGTCAAGAGGGCCGTCACGCGCCAGCCGGCGATCCCGCGGTCATTCCAGACCTCACCGCGGGCGAGGTGCGCGGCCCCCTGGTCGCGAAGATGATTGACGACCATCGCGGCCGTCCCGGCTCCCGGGGCGGCCTGGCCCCCCACCACTTCCAGGTGCAGCCAGCCCTCGGCGCCCCGGACGCCGTCGATGGCGTCGAGCAAGAGCGCCAGCGCGCCGGTTTCGCCCTCGGCGGCCAGCATCGCCAGGCTGGGCGCGTGGCCGATCAGACAGGCGGCCGACTCCAGCACCGTCCCCCCCTCGATCTCGCGCAGGCGGTTGTCCTTCAAGGTCGTCCCCGAGCTGGTCAGGTCCACGATGATGTCGGCGATGCCCAGGCTGGGGTGCAGCTCGAGCGCCCCTTCCGAATCAATCAATTGATAATAATAGATGCCGAACTTACGAAAGTACTGACGGACCAAGGCGGGATACTTGGTCGAGACACGGAAGGTCCGGCCCGCCGTCTTGAACTCGGTCGTCAGGTCGATCAGGTCCATGATGTGGGTGACGTCGATCCAGCTCTCGGGGACGGCGACCGCGAGCCGGCAGCCGCCGTAGCCCAGGTCCGGGACGACCACGACGGCGACATCGGTCTCGACGGCTTGCTCGGCATGCACATCCATGCCCGTCGCGCCCAGGTGGCAGCGCCCCTCCTGGACCTGGATCACGATGTCGGTTGGCCGCATGAACACGACGTGGAACCGGGCGTGGCCGACGATCGTCGCTTCGTACTGCCGGTCGCTGGCCCGTCTGACCTTGTAGCCGGCCGTCTTCAAAAGCTCGATGATCCCCTCATAGAGGTGACCCTTTGAGGGGAGCGCCAGGCGAATCGGGTCGATCGGTCCGGTTCTCATCTTTGAATCGTGTTCAGTGTTCAGTGTTCAGTGTTCAGTGTTCAGTGAATACGCTCCGACAGCGGATTTCTGGCCGCTCGGGTGTTCACGAGCGGCCCGGCGGGAGATCTCGGGCGGCGCAGGCCTCGGCCAGGCGTTCCAGCCCGAACGCGAACCCGACGCCGCGGTCGTCGCGGTCGCTGCCCAGCACGTGGGCCAGGCCGTCGTAACGGCCGCCGCCGCAGACCTCGATCGGTCCGCCCTTCGTCGGCACGACCAGCTCGAAGATCATCTGTGTGTAAAAGCCGATCCCCCTGCCGAAGCCGAGGTCGAGCTCGACCCGACTGGATTCGACGCCGCACTGACCCAATTGACTCACCAGCTCGCCCAGGTCGGCGATCGATCGGGGCGCCCGTGGGGCGAAGGTCTTGTCGAGCCGTTCCAGTACCCCCTGGGCCAGCCCGCGCAGCTCGGCGAGGGCGTGGAACTGGCCGCGAACCCGCCCCAGGATTTCCGAGAGCGAGTGGTCCAGGTCCCACTTTCGGCGCAGGCGGTGGATGATTTCATGGCCCGAGCGGCGGCCCGTGACATCGGGGACCAGGTGACGGAACAACCGATCGACGCCGCGGTCGTCGGCCTGGCTTACCGCCGGCACGATCGCCTCGGCTAGATCGCCGGATTTGAGCCAGCCGGCCAATCGCATCAGGACCGAATCGAGCGCCTGGATGCCTTGGCCTTCCGCCGCCGCCGCGCTCAGCATCTCGACCAGGGCCGAAGACGCCGCCGCCGGCAGACCCGTGTGTCCCAGGATCTCGAGGATCAGCCCGGCGTGTCCGATCCGGATCGTCGCATCGGCGATGCCGGCCGTCTCGAGGGTGCTTTCGGCGAGGCCGATCACCTCGGCGTCGGCGGCGGGACCACCGGCCCCGATCAGCTCGACGCCGGCCTGGGTGAACTCACGCAGCCGGCCGCCGGCCGGGTCGCTCTCGTAGCGGAACACCGGCCCCGAGCTGCTCACTCGCCAGGGCAGAGGGGGGCACACGGGCGCTGCCGCAAAAGCGCGCACGATGCTCGCGGTCAGCTCCGGACGAAGGCAGGTCCCGGCCGGCCCGCCCGCCGCCAGCTCGAAGAGCTTGGACACGATCCCCGCTCCACTTCTGCGCTCGTGCAGCTCGGTGAATTCCAGGATCGGCGTCCGCACCGGCTCATATCCAGCCCGGGCGAAACCGTCCAGGAGCCGGCGCTCGAGCACCGCCAATCGCGCGTAGTCGGCCGGGAGCCAGTCGCGCGTACCGCGCACCAAGGCGACCGGCCGCTCCGCCGCCGTGCTCGCGTCCCACCGCTTGGAGTCAGCGGCCGGGGCACTCATGAGCCAGCCCCTTCCTGCTCGAGGACCTCGAGCGCGCTCTGGACCGAGTCTTCCAGGACCGACCAGGCGAGCCCTTTGTCCTCGTGACGCGTCGCGAGGTTTCGCAGGTTGAAGACCTGGCTGGCCTGCTCGTCAGGCCCGACGATCACGGCCAGCTTGTGGCCGCGCGACGAGCCGTAGCCCATCTGCTTGCCGATCGCGATCGGGTCGGGATACATCTCGGCGCCGATGCCGGCGGCCCGCAGCCGCGCGGCCAGTCTGAAGGCTACGACAGGCTCGGTGCCGGGAAAGTTCGCGACCAGCACCGGTGTGGCGGTCGACGACGACGTCAGCCAGCCGGCCTCACCCAGCAGCGCCACCAAGCGGTCCAGTCCGATCGAGGCGCCCACACCCGGCAGCCGGCGCGGCGTGAACAGGCCCGCGAGGTTGTCGTACCGGCCCCCGGAAGCGACGCTGCCAAACTTCTCCCAGCCATTGACCGTCGTTTCAAAGACGATGCCCGTGTAGTAGTCAAGGCCGCGCGCCAGGCCGAGGTTGATTCTCAACCGATTCTGGGGCACACCGGCCGCCTCCAACAGGTCAAACACCGTGAGCAGGTTGCCGATGCCCTGAGTCAGGGATGGATTGGCCCCCAGCATCTCCTGGGCACGCTGCAGGATTTCCTTGCCACCACGATAGTTCACGGCGATTTCAAGCACATGCCTTGCCTTGTCGGGGGGCAGACCGGCCCCACCGAGCTCTACGTTCTTCTGAAGTTCCTCGAAGACCGCGTCGCCGCCAATCTTGTCCAGCTTGTCGAATGCCCGGAGCACCGGCCCGCCGCGGTCGCTCAGGCCCTGGGAATCGAGCAGCCCGTTCAGGACCCTGCGGTCATTGAGCGTGATCGTGAAGTCGGGCACGCTGGCCGCGGCGAGCGCGGCGTGGATGACCTGTGCGGTCTCAGCGTCGGCCAGTGCGCTCTCGGTGCCGATCGTGTCGAAATCGCACTGGACGAACTCGCGAAACCGGCCTTTCGCCGGCCTTTCGCCCCGAAAGACCGAGCCGATGGCGTAGCGCTTGAAGGGAACGCCCAGCTCGTCGATGTGCTTGGCGACGAACCGGGCCAGGGGCACCGTCAAGTCGAACCGCAAGGCCAGCTCGCCGGGCGTCCCTCCCTTGTTGGTGACCTCGAAGATCTGGCGGAGGACCTCGTCCGATCCAGCCCCCTTGCCGGTCAAGACCTCCATCCGCTCGATATGCGGGGTCTCGATGGGCACGAAGCCGAAGCTGGTGAAGGTCTGGCGGAAGAGCGCGAGCATGCGTTCGCGGGGGATCATCACCGCGGGAGGAAGGTCTCTCAAGCCGCTGGCCACGCGGGGGTCGATCATCGAGTGTGGGCCCTCTCTGAAACATGGGGTGAAGAGTCAGGGCCGAGCCTGGAGATCGCCCGGCCGGGAGGCATATTGCCCGCCGCTGGCCGCGGCGATCCGCTGGAGCTGATCACCGGCCAGGCCGCCGGTGACATCAACGCAGTGGATGGGGACCTTTCGTGCGTTGAGCTTGGCGACTTCGCCGACCGTCCCATCGGGGAACGCGCCGTCGGAGAGAAGGAACACGGCGTCGGGCCGCAGCGCCAGCGCCTGTTTCAAGGCGGGGCGCGGGTCGGTCCCGCCGAGTGGTTCGATCAAGCGGAGCCAGGAGCGCAAGAGGTTTTTCGCTTGCAGATCGGCCGTGCGGGGCCGGGGGCCGCCCGGCATCGGGATCGATTCGGTGTTGTAGAAGATGACCTCGAACTTCTGCGGCTGCTGGAGCGCGAAGACGCTGCGCCGCAGCTCGATCGTGGCGCGAGGCAGACGATCGTCGTCGATCATGCTCTCTGAACAGTCGACGACGAAGACGAAGAACTGGCCCCGCGCCCGCATGCCGAAGAATGACACCTGGCGCCAGGCGGGCAGGTCATTCCAGTCGGTGACGTCGTCGGGGCCCGGTCCATAGCGGTCACCCGGCACGCCGCCCGGGGGCAGGAGGAACGGGCTCCTGGGCTTCCGCATCTCGGCACGCGTCCGAATGCGGACGTCCCCATCCGCGCTGGCCTGTGTGGGCCCCGGCGATGGCGGGGTCGGCGCGGCCGGCTTCTTCACCGGGGACGGCGCGGGCGCGGGGGACGCCTCGGCCGCCTTCTGCAGCGGAGACGGCGCGGCCGCCTTCTGGGCCGGAGACGCGGAGGATGTCCGCGGCTTCATTCTCGCCGGGGGCTGGACCTGGGTTTTCCCCGGGGCCTGCGCTCCTGGCTGGTCCTGCCCGGCCAGGGCGGTCAAAAAAACGAGAACAGGGACCCAAACCACGGCGATGACTCCACAACGGTCCAACACGTCGAGAAGGGCGGTCCCCAGCGCACCCCGGCCTGACCGGGCCGGCAGCGAGTTTACCACAACTTGGTGAAAGGCTGAAGGCTGAAGGATGAAGGATGAGCCGTCCATTTGCCCCACTACTCTGTCCCGGCTCGGGATGAGACAATGGCTCCGCTTGGTAGTCATGAAGGAGATCGGTCATCTTGAGGGTTCAAGCGATGGACGATCCCGAGAATCCGTCTTCAACTCAGGACTTACACGCCTCCAGCGAGGACTCGCAGGAATCGTTCTCACTTCTGCATCCCACGAAGTTCGGGCGTTACACCATCGGCCGGCGCTTGGGCAAGGGCGGGTTCGGTGAGGTCTTTCTAGCCTTTGATGAGGAGCTTGACCGCCCGGTTGCGATCAAAGTCCCCCGCCGCGAGCGAGTCTCGCAGCCCGAGGATATTGAGGCATACCTGAACGAAGCCCGTATCCTTGCCAGTCTGGACCATCCCCATATCGTGCCTGTGTATGACGTGGGACGTACCGACGACGGTCTGTGCTTCGTCGTGTCCAAGTACATCGAGGGAAGCGACCTTTCCACCAGGATCGAGGAAACACGCCCCGGTTTTCACGAGTCGGCTGCGCTGGTGGCGACGGTCGCCGAAGCCCTTCATTTCGCTCATACTCGTGGCTTGGTCCACCGGGACATCAAGCCCGCCAACATTCTGATCGATGGCTCAGGGAAGGCGTTCGTTGCCGACTTCGGTCTTGCACTTAGGGACGAGGAGTTCGGCAGGGGTGGCGGGATTGCTGGAACTCCCTCGTACATGAGTCCCGAGCAGGCTCGAGGCGAGGGGCATCGAGTCGATGGTCGATCCGACATCTTCAGTCTGGGCGTGGTTTTCTATGAGCTCTTGACCGGGCGACGACCGTTCATCGCCAAAGCCCAGGACAAAGACGAAGCTCGCAACGAACTGCTGGACCTGATCGCCACGACCGAAGCCCGCCCTCCACGCCAGATCGATGACACGATCCCCAAGGAACTGGAACGGATCTGCCAGAAGGCACTCTCGAAGCGGGCGTCCGAGCGGTACAGCACCGCCAAGGACATGGCGGAAGACCTTCGCGTGTTCCTTCAAACCACAGGCGGCACGGTCTCGCCTGCCGCCCCAGCGGTTCAGATTGCCACCCCGCCCGGCTCCACGCGGGAAGCGACACCGGTCCCATCAACATCAAAACAATCGGACTCCGATCAGAAAGCAATCAGAGTCGTCCCCAAAGGTCTCCGATCCTTCGACGAACACGACGCCGACTTCTTCTTGGAACTGCTTCCCGGACCTCGGGACCGGGACGGATTGCCCGAGAGCATCCGGTTCTGGAAGACCCGGATCGAGACCACCGACACCGACAAGACGTTTCGGGTGGGTCTGATCTACGGACCCTCGGGCTGCGGCAAGTCGTCGCTCATGAAGGCGGGCCTTCTGCCCCGGCTGCCGAAACATGTCCTTACGGTTTACATCGAGGCAGCCCCGGAGGAGACGGAGACCAGCCTTCTGAGGGCGGTGCGGAAAGCCTGTCCCAACCTGCCACCTCGGATGGGCTTGGTCGATTCCCTGATGGCAATCCGTCAAGGACGGGTGCTAGGGTCCGGTCAGAAGGCGCTGCTGGTCCTGGACCAGTTCGAGCAGTGGCTCCATGCGAAGCGTGGCGGGGAGAACACGGAATTGGTCGCCGCTCTTCGCCACTGCGATGGCGAGCATGTGCAGGCGGTCGTGATGGTGCGGGATGATTTCTGGCTGGCGGTGACCCGTTTCATGGACGAGCTGGAGATTGAATTGCTCAAGGGGCAGAATACCTCGCTCGTCGATCTCTTCGACGTTCGTCATGCGCGCAAAGTACTGGCAGCGTTCGGAACCGCTTACGGGAGTTTGCCAGAGCGGACGGGCGACATCTCCAGGGACCACGACGCCTTTCTGGATCAAGCGATCACCGAGCTTGCCCAGGACGGCAAGGTCATCTCGGTGCGGCTCGCCCTGTTCGCTGAGATGGTCAAGGGCAAGCCCTGGACCCCGGCAGCCTTGCGTGACGTGGGCGGCACCGAGGGGGTGGGTGTTACTTTTCTTGAGGAAACGTTTAGTTCCCCGCGGGCAAACCCCAAGCATCGCCTCCACCAGAAAGCAGCTCAGGCGGTCCTGAAATCCCTGCTTCCCGAGACCGGCACGGATATCAAGGGGCAGATGCGGTCGCAAGGAGAATTGCAGGAGGCAGCCGCCTGTACCGACCGGCCCCGGGACTTCGCCGATCTGATCCACATTCTCGATGGCGAGCTGAGACTGATCACGCC
>JBIOJM010000146.1:0-22361 GCA_044450785.1 Isosphaerales bacterium | reverse complement strand
CTCCCGCTGGCTCCACAAGTCGAAGAGCCGAGCGAACCCGCCGAGCAGAAAGTGCCCTGATCCGCAGGTCGGGTCGATCATGCGGACCTTCTCCAGACCAAACTCGGCAAGGGCGGGAGTGAGGGTGCGGTCAAGGATGAACTCCTCCACGAACACCGGCGTTTGCAACAGGGCAAACTTCTTCTTGGCCCGTTCGGAGAGTTCCTGATACAGGTCGCCCAGGAAGCGAGTGTCGCCGTTTTCCACTTGGAACGACCGCTTGAGGTGCCCCGATTCGGCATCGATTTCCCGCCAGAACTTGAGCAGGTGCATGGCCGCATCGCCGCTGGGAGCCACGGCCCAGAGCGGTGTCTTCCCCTCCGCGAACAAATCCTTGGCGGCGGGAATCTTGCCGACTTCCTTGAAGACGTGATGGAAGTATTCGCGGTCGGTGTCGTGCGGGTGTTCTCGGAAGAAGAGTTCGTGGGTATCCTCGGCCAGCTTGCGGCGCTCGCCTTCCCCAGCCAGCCAGCACTCGTCGATCAGATGATTGTCTTCCATGAACCGCACGAAGACGCAAGCCAGCACCCACGCCACAGCAACTTGATCGAGATAATCTTCCAGCCAAACCTCATACGCCTGTGCTGTGCGGCCACCTCTTTCGATCTGGTGGAACGCATCCCTCAACCCGGCATCGATCGTGGCATCGCTGGTAGCGCGCGCCAGCAGGTCCTCGGCCAAGTCGGTGACCAGTTTGCGAAGCTCGGGCAGTAACGTCTTGATATTCATTTGCGGAACCAGGAATTAAGAGCGAACCACGAAACACACGAAATACACGAAACAAAACACCACAAATCAAATCCATGATAAGATTCTTGCATTCATTTCGTGTATTTCGTGTGTTTCGTGGTTAAATCTCTGTTTCGTGGTTAAGCCTGTTCATCGGACGATTCGTTCCCATTCGACTTTGGGGTAGTGTCCGAAGTTGACGAGGAGCCCCAGGCGGTGACCGGTGGCTTTCAGGTAGTTGTGCAGTTGGGCGCGGTGAACATCCGCCAGCTCGGTGACGGCTTTGATTTCCACTATAATCTTTTCCCAGCATTCGAAATCGGGGACATAAACCTGCTTGAGTAATCGGCCCTTGTAACGCAAGGCCAACTCCAATTGAGGCCGGAACGGTATCTCCTGAGTCGCCAGCTCGATTTCGAGACACTCCTGATAGACCGGTTCCAGAAACCCGCAGCCCAGCTCCTTGTAGACCTCGAAGCAGGCTCCCATGATCCGGTAGCACTCGTCCTTGTAGATGGGTTCGATCATTTCATGTCCCTGCCGTTTCTTTCGTGTGTTTCGTGTCTTTCGTGGTTTGATTCTTCCCCCGATGCCGGTTATCAATCCACGACTCGGAGATTCTCGCCCATTGTCCCCGTGTGATGAGCGGTATCTCGGCACCGTCGAGCATCGGCATCTCGTTCTGCCCGTCGGTGGCCACGAGAACCCAGAGGCACGGACAGGGAGCGTCGTGCCCCACGGTGTCCCTCAGCGTTTCGAGAATCGCCATCTGGTCGTAGCGGTCGATCATCCCCGGATGCACCAAGAGCAGATGCTCCCGCCGCTGGGCCAAATTGGAGGCGATCTTCGGCCCGGCCCTCCCGATGAGATGCATCAGGTTCTTCCAATCCTGACTCGAGGGGTCGGCACCATCAGCCTGTTCGATGATGGACCAATCGACTTCCAGCTCCTTGGCTTCTTCACGCAGGGTATCAAAGAGTAAGTCGTCAAACGACACTCGCTCCAGATCGAACCGCCTCAATAGCTCCGCTTCCGCCCACCGCATTCGGCTGGGGCGCACTGTCAGCACGAGGAACCCGCCGTCGCCGTAAGCGTGTTTCAAGCGTTCCTCGAAGGAACGTGCCTCGGCCACGTCGGGCGTGACCTCGACATGTCGGGCACTCGTTGCGGTGGAATGCCTGCGAGGAACCGACGAACCCGACGTGAAAAGGCTCTCCTTGATTGGTCGGTAGTAAGTCGTCGTCTGAGGATTCCAACGAACTTCAAATCCAATCTTGTCAAGAAGTTCCTGCAACTCGGGATGATCGGGAATTGGCTCCGCTTCCGGGTAGCGACTTCGCACACGCTCTCGGATCTGTACGACGCTGAAGCCTTTTTCCGTTTCTCCCACACCCAAGCCACTGAGTGCCCCGATACCCAATCGCAGCGCCCGTTCCGCAGCCATGCCGCGCGGATAAACCTCTTGGCGAGAGGACACGGCCGCCTTCTGGCTCATCGCCGCCGCCAAATTGATTAGCCGTTCGTTGCTGAAGGGTTGGCATCCGTGCGGCTGTGGCGGTTGCTGGACCTCGTAAAGCTCTTGGAAAACCCGGATCGGTGAAGCCAACGGATCGGCTTTGGCAAGTTGATCGGCGACCTGCCCCAACTTCTCGGCGTAGACGGCCAACTCTTGGGAGCAGGCGACGACGATCTTGCCGGCGACGCGCCGTATCTGGAATCGCCGCTGGGCCATCATGTCTTCGGTTTCGACCGCGGCCCGTGCCACGGCGGAAGCCATGCGCTGCTGTTGAGATGTTTCAAGCGTATTGGCGGCAGGACGTAACAGAATCGTGAGGTCGATGATTTCAGTAATCGTGACCACGCCGCCAAGCCGTTGGATCTGTTCGCACAATTCGTGGCGGAAGGCAGTGACCAGGGGGTCCTTGCTCCAACGACTTCGATCACCTGATAAGACCTGGCCGATCCGGGCTCGGGTGACAAGCAAGCCGTCGGCGACATCGGTTTGGCTCGGCCACAGGCTGGCCGGTTGACTCTCCGGCGCCTTCACGCCCAGGAACCCGGCCCGGATCATCCACTCGACATCTTTCTTCGGATTGCGAAAGCCAACGATGCGATGGTGCAGGACTTCCAGGCTCGGCGGTCCCGTGAGCACGTCGAAAGCCGTTTGGTCATTGGACTTGATCGCTTCAACGTTCGGAAACTTCTCCCTCAATTCGCCGACGAAGCGAATGATCTCCTGGCGGGTTTGGTTGCCCACGCCTCTCATCAAGTGGATTTCGCCGATGGGGAAATTCAACAGGTCGCGCGCCGTGATGACGTTGGCCCGCTCCAGGGCGTTGCGGGCCCGAGTGGACAATCCCAAGGCCGACACCGGGGTGCCGAGCGTGGCTTGATCCAGAGAGACGCCAATGACGATTTCTTCGCCGGTGGTCGTGGTGATCTTCCGCTGTTCGGCCTCTTTGAAGACCTGCCGCCACGCCGTCTGCATGTCGTAGGCATTGCCGTACCGCTCTTCCGGTTCCCGGTGCAATGCCTTGGCGAAGAAATGGACCAGGCCATCCCGCGCGCTGGGATCGAACTTCTCGGCATCAATCACCAGTTTGTCGTTGGTGAGAGCGGGATCGGATTTGTCGCTGCCCCAGTGCGGCAAGACACCGTGGCCGAGCGTCATCTCGTAAAGCGTGACCGCCGCCGAATAGCGTTCGGCTGCCAGGTCCCAGCGAGGCGGCTTGCGGAGCTTCAAGAACGGGTCGCGGTAGCCTTCGGTGCCGACGTTGAGGTTGTCGAGCGGGGCACGGACCAGTGAAAAATCGAAGAGAATGAGCTGGTTCCGCTGCTTGGTGAGCGAACGAATGCCGATGTTGTCGGGTTTGATGTCCCGATGGACGACGCCATGCCTCTCCAGCGAAGCGAGAGCCGACAGAAGGTCGTCCCCATAGCGGGAGAGCAGGTCGAGACTCGGCACACCTTCCTTGGCCAGTAGTGCCGCGAGCGTTTTGTCTCCGGCCTTTTGCAGAACCAGGACGGTCCTGCCGTTCATTTTGAGTTCTTGTTCGATGGCAACGATGAATTCGCTGTGGATCGACCGCAATGCTTCGGCTTCTTCGTGGAGTCGGGCGTTATCATCCTCGTTCAAGGCCACCTTGAGAACGAACTCCTTGTCGTCCTTGGTGACGAGCAAGGCTTTGGCCGTGGCTCCCTGACCGAGCTCTCGCCTGACGACGAAATCCTGGGGCAATCGGTCGCCTTGCTTGGCCTGGAGGGGGTCGTTGACGACGGTTTCCTTGGGCGCGGTGAGCTCATCCTCGACTTCATCGAGCAGCGTCAGAAAATCTTCGACAGAGCCGATGCGGGTCAGGACGTCCGGGTGCGTACTCCACCGAATCAGTTCTTCCAGCTTGGGACCGGCGCCGTCCAGGACGGATGAAATGCTCAAGCCTTTCTGGTCCCGCAGAGTTTTGGCGAGTTCCGTGGGGTTGCTGGCCGGTGGCCGCGAGGCAAATAAGTGGAAGGCGATGGCCCCGAGCGAAAACACGTCCGATGCTTCTGTCACCGTGCGGGCATCCGACAGCGCTTCCGGGGCCATATAAACGAGCGATTGTGCCTCGACCAAATCATCGACGTTGGTGACTCGCCCCGATGTAGACGCGCTTTCTCGAACGCCCACTTGCCAGTTGTAAACCTGAAGCCGGGGCGGTGATGTCCAGGTCTCGGAAACGAGGATGCTCTGCGGACCCAGCGAACGATGAATCACCCGTTTGCGATGGGCGTATCGAATGGCGTCGGCGATTTGCCGCAAGAGTTCGAGTCGCTGGCCGGTGTCGAGCTTGTGGCTGTGCGTGGCGAGATAGTGATCGAACCGAACTGAATCGGGGTCGAGGTAGCGGAACAAGAGGGCCGGTCCAAGTTCGTGCTCCTTGTAATCCAGAACCGGCAGAATGTTCGGGTGGTCCAGCGTCTGGATGATTTGGAACTCACGAGCCGCCGCCCGCTTGAGTCGCTGGCGGTCCTCTTCCGACGAGGCTTGGGCGACCGTGTATTGCCGCACGAGACAGAACACGTTGTCGAACGAGGCGTGCTTGGCGAGGCGGTCCTGATACCCCGGTCCATCGAAAATCAAGTCGCCGAGAATGTAATCGCCGACTCGTCGTGACGGCTGCGACGGTCGAATGCCCACCTGTTCCATCGCGCGGGAGAGAGCTTTCGCCACCCTGATGTCGATCACGGCGCGCGGATCAGGGTCGATGCCAGGACCTTCCCGATTGATGAGGGCGGCGAGGATGCCCTTCTGTTCGGGGTGTGTCTCGGTCTTGGAGCGATCCTTCAATAGCACGCGGTTGCGGGCGTTGCCGGTGAGCTCGCACTGAACATCGTCAGTGGAAAGAAAGACGAGGGCGTCCAGCCAAGGGAGACGAACCTTGCTCACGGCGGGCTGGGCCTTGAGCAGAGACGAAAGGGCCTTCGCCTTGCGATTGGCGAGAAGCACAGGGTTGTCTTCCGAGCGAATCTTGCCGTCTTGTGAGCGGGTCCAAGTGCCTGTGTCGCCCCAGATGCGACCGCCCCATGCTTTGCACTCCACGAGCCAGAAGCCTTGCTTGGTCAAAACAAGCAGATCGACTTCGTAAATGGCACCGTCATCGGTCTGGAACTCGAAGTTGGCCCATGCCCGGTACGGATCGTGGTCGGGTAGCCCCGTTTTGATAAAGTCCAGGCCACGCCGTTCCCACTCGTACTGAGACGGCGTGATGATGTTCCAGCGTGGCGATTCCATGATGGAGGTAATCGGATAGCTTTTTCACTTTGGCGCTTCCCGACTCGTGGGACCGCGGTTCAAATCGGCCTCGACTCTCCCAACCTTACCAAAGTTCGTTATGCTTGCCTATGATGGGAAGAAAGGTAGGCATTGTAACGTCAGGCGTTTCCTGAGCAGGTCGCGGCCTCGGGCCATCCGGCTGCGCACGGTCCCGACCGGCCATCGCAGCTCCTCGGCCGCCTGATCGTGGGTCCGGCCCTTCAGGGGGCTTCGAAGGCGTCCTCATCCCCGCTCGCCAGGTAGCGCTCCAGGTGCTGGCCGTCGCCGAGGCCGGCCAGCGTACCCCCGTGAAACTTATGCCGAGCTCGGCATAAGTTTCATCATGCCGCGTTCCGGATTATGCCGACTGGGGTTCGCAGCGTGATGCGACATCCGGCGAATCGCGCGGGTCCTTCACGGCCTTGAGGTACGGTGCCATCCACGGGATTGTGAGTGATGCAAAGAGCGTCGCGGAACGCTATCATTGGGAGGATGGACTGTGCTGGAACTTTGACCATCAATCGGTCACTCAGGGGACGCTCGTGCGGTTGTCCAATGTGTAAACGGTGAATATCCCCCTCGCATCAACGAAATCCGAGACGTACGGTAAGGATTTACGACAATTGTGCCGTGTAAAGTGTGACCCAGAAATCAGACGTGCCATCTTGCGACCTGGTCCGGAAGTAGATGGAGAGGCGCGCAAGGAACCTAACGATGCGACTTCCCCTGAGCTTCCTGCTAATCCCCTTGACCACGAGGAACCTGTTCATGACTCGATTGACGCTCACCGCGGCGGTGTTGATGACGGCCGCCGTCACGACCTTTGCCATCCCGCTCGTTCACCCGACCCGAGGAGCCGGCCGGGCCGCTGCGTTCCAGGCCAAAGGCCAACAAGAGCCCGACTCGAAAGCCAGGAAGGCGATGCTCAGGCGCCGGCATGAGCTCGACTTGCTTCAGGGAACCTGGTATCGCATTTCTTCGGAAATGAATGGCCAGAAGGTCTTCGTGGAGAACGAATGGCCCATCCCTGCCACGTCTCACAAGTTCGCGATCGTCTTCAAGGACGATGGTTGGTACGGAGTAGGCAAGGACGGTAAGACACTGGTGAAAAACCATGTCATCAAGCTCGACCCGACCCGCCGGCCGAAGGAGATCGATTTGTATTACCTCGATCCGAAGGGGAACCCGCGCGATGGCGCGTTGATCCATGGGATCTACGAGCTCGAAGGTGACATCCTGCAACTTTGCTTGAGCATTGGCGGTGGGCCGAACGATCGTCCCAAGAAATTCGCGACGCGTGCTGGTCCGCGGGAGCCGGTACTCGACGTTTACCGCCGGGACCGGACGGTCGATGCGAAACCGGACCTCGACGATTCGAACAATCCGCCGGAGCCGAGCCAGGAACACAAGGAGATGCATTGACAATCATGCCGGCCACGGACGGCCACCGCCTCTAGGTCATTCTTAGAGCCTGGTATGCACTTCTGAATGCGATCTTGGCGAGAAGGAGCGCTAGAATTGACCCAATGCCAGCCCTCGTTCTCCTCTGGCTCGCCTCTACAGCCCCGCCGTGGCCGGGGCGTGGGTGGCCCTCGCCCTGAGCGGCCGGTGGCGCCAGGAGCGGGACTGGATCGACCGGGCGGGTCGGGCGTTCGGTGTCTCTTGGATCGTTTCGCCCTTCATCGCGGCGTCGGCGCTTTGAGCTGCAGACTGAGTGTCATGCCTGAATTATAGTTGGCGCGGTCAGGTGGTCGCAGGACGATGGCGGGACGTGGGACGGGTGATCCAGAGATGACCCCGACGGCCAGGCGCCGGACCTGGCTCTCGCAACCGACTCTCGAGGCGAGAGCGTCCCGACGATCTCCGGCTCCGCTGCTGCGGAGCGATCGGCGCCGCGACCGACCTCCCGTTCGTGTTCAAGGACGTCCGGACACGCTCAGCCATGACACCTGCAAGCCACCTCGAAGCCGGAGCACCCCGCCCGTGTTCGCACCCGTCTTGCTGACTCTCGTACTCGCGTCGGCGTCTGCCGACGACCCGCCCGACGCGGTCACGTTGATCGGGCGGCTGGGCTCCGAATCGTTCGACGACCGCGTGGCGGCCTGCAAGGCCCTGGAGCGCCTCGGCGGCGCGGCCCTGCCGGCCCTCCGGGCGGCCGCCGACACCAGTGACATGCGGGTCCGGTCGCGCGTCCGCGCCTTGATCGAATCCATCGGGCGTCAGGTTGAGGCCGACCGGTTCGCACGACCGACCATGATCCAACTCGACTTCCGCACCCGTCCGCTCGGCGAGTTCGTCGATGCCCTCAACGAGCGTTACGACCTCGGGTTTTCCCTGCCGCTCGGCCCGGACCCGGGACGGGGGCTGAGGATGTTCGATCCCGGCGAACCCGATCGGCTGAGGGAACTGAGGGCCCGCGAGATCAGGACCAGGGCGGCCCGGCCGTTGCCGTACTGGGCGGCGATCGACCGGCTCTGCGAGGCCGGTGCCGTTCGCTATGGCATGTCCACCCGGCTAGGGTTCGGGACCGTCCGGGGCGCCCTGGTCCTGATGGCCGACCGGACGGGCCGCGGCCCGGTCTCCGACTCCGGTCCGTTTCGCGTCCAGATCACCTGGACTCATCCCGTCTTCGAGCGCGATTTCCCCTTCGATCCCGCCCCCCTCGCTCGCGGGGCGAGGCCGCCCGGCGTCGGCGGCCTGACCGTGCCGCTGGCCGTCGTCGCCGAGCCCGGCCTGATGCTCCGCCGGAACGGGGCGGTGGTGGTCACGGAGGCGACCGACGACCGGGGCCGTTCGCTGGTGCCGGGCGCCCCCGCGGAACCCGCCCCCGGGCCGGCCGACCGATCCCATCAGGCCAGGAATCAAGGCGATGCGATCCAGGTCAATGCGGTGCTCGCGGCCCCCGACCCGCCCGCGACGGCGATCCGCCGGCTCCGGGGCAAGGTGCCCGTCGTCGCGGTCGCCAGGGGCTCCGACCCGATCGTCATCCCCTTGAAGGGAGAAGGTGTCCTGGGGAGGCCGTATCCCTGCCGCGACTTGATTCTCATCGTCGACGAGGTCTCGCTGGCTCCCGGGGTCCCGGCCTGGCTCAAGGTGATCGTCCGCGTCAATCGCGGGGATCGCGCGGCGTTCGCGAGGCACGACCCGCCCGGGCTCCCCTTCGCTGCGTTCAACATTGGCGGAGTCCTGGAGCACCTGGAGTTGCACGACGCGGCCGGCCGGCGCCTCAACCACAGGCTTGGCTCACAGATGAGGAGCATCGACGGCGACCATTACCAGTTGATCGCCTCGCCCCCCTCCGAGAACGGTCCCGGCGCCGGTCCGGGGACCTCGAAGGCTCCCATCCCCTCCGAGCTGCGTTATTACGGATTCGTCGAGACGGCGATGGAAATTCCCTTCGATTTCCGCGACATCCCCATGCCCTGAGCCGGGCCGGAGTCCTGCCCATGTCGATCGCCCCGCTGGTCCTGTTCGCCGCGATGGCGGCCGCCCCGGCCGCGGAACCCGACCCGACTGCGCTCGTCGCGAAGCTGGGCTCGGCCGAGCCGGCGGAGCGGGCCGCGGCGTCCGAGTCGCTCCGGGCGCTCGGGCGTGGCGCGTTGCCGGCCCTGCAAGGCGCGATGAAGGCCGGCGACGCCGGGGTCCGCGAGCGTGCCTCGGCGCTCTGGGAGACGATCCAGCGCGACCTCATGACCCGGCCGTCGATGGTCCGGCTCGACGGACGGGATCGGCCACTGTCCGTCGTACTCGAAGACCTCGAGACGCAAACAGGCCTGACGTTGCGACGCGACCCGAGTGCCCCAGATAAGCACGTGACTCTCCGCGAGCCGGCCCCGGTCGCGTTCTGGACGGCGCTCGAGCGGCTGGGGTTGTGGGGGATTTACTATCACAACCCGGGCGAAGGCCAGTTCCCGAGGCTCGAACTCCGCGAGGCCCCCGCGCCGGCGTTCACGTCGACCGACGGGCCGTTCCGGGTCTCCTTGACGGGCCTGCACCTGCACCGCGACCGCCAGTGGATCCGCGGCCCCTGGGTCCGGATCGATCGGTTCGGACAGCGGATCGACGTCCCGAGCGAGGACCTCAAGGGCGAATCCGTCACGTTCTTCGGCGGCCTCGAGGTCATGGTCGAGCCGCGGATGTGGTTCACCCAGGAGGCCCCCGCCCGGCTCACCGAGGCCAGCGACGACCTCGGCCAGTCGCTCGTCCCCGACGCGGCCGGCCTCGCGACCAGGCACAACGACGACGCGCATTTCGCGTTCCGCGCAGGCAGCGGCGTGGCGCAGGTGAGGACCGAGTTCCGCCTCCGGCCCACGGACCACCCCGGCCGCGTCGCCCGGCTGCGCGGCGGCGTCCCCGTCATGCTCCACGTCCGCCGTCCCGAGCCGACGCTCGTCATCCCGCTGGCCGACGCCGCCGGGAAGACATTCCGGTGCGACGATGCCGCGTTCACGATCCGGACCGTGAATGACTCGCCGACGGCCACGAACGTCTCGATGACCGTGCGCCTCAACCTCGACCAAGCCGACCTGCCCGCCAACGCCGACGGCGAGCTGATCACGACGAGGCTGCGGGTGATGGGCGAGCACCAGCTCCAACTGACCGATGCCGCCGGGACGGTGCTGGCCTACTCGACCGGCGGCGGTTACATCGACCACAGCACCCCGTCCGTCTACAATTGCACCATAGGCAGCTTTCGGAACGGCCGTGCGACTCATCTCCGCTATTACAGCATGCTCCGCGTCCGATCCGAGGCGGCCTTCGACTTCCGGGACGTGCCCTTGCCCTGAGCGAGTCCCGGCATCATCAGCGGCTCGACAAACGAAGCGCAGAGACCGAGAGAGGTGCGACGCATGTTACCCTTGAGCCTGGTGCTCGTGTTGACGTCGGCCCTGGCCGCGGACCTGCCGCCCCGGGAGCTGATCGGGCGGCTCGGTTCGCCCGACCGCGTGGTCCGCGAGGAGGCGGCGCGGACCCTGGAGGAGCGGGGCGCGGAGGCCCTGCCGGCCCTCCGCGCCGCCCTCGAGGCGGCCAGGGAGCCGGAGGCCCGCGAACGGTTCGCCGACCTGATCGCCCGGGCCGAGGCCCGCTCGCTCGATCGGCCGACGATGGTCGCGCTCGACGTCGACGACCGACCGCTCGGCGAGGCCGTCGAGGCGCTGGCGACCCGCAGCGGCTTCGCGCTGTCGCTCGACGACCCGACCCTCGCCGGCCGACGAGTCACGGTACGGGCCCCGGGCACCCTGCCGTTCTGGGAAGCGGTCGACCGGCTCGGCCGCGCCGGGCACGTCCGCCACGACCCCGGGCCACCTCACGACGCCCTCGGCCACGATCCGCGGGCGTCGACGATCCGCCTCGTCGCCGGGCATCCTCCGGCCCTCACCGCGTATTCCGGGCCCCTTCGCATCCATCTCTTCGCCGCGCACCGGCATCGCGACCTGGACTTCGAGGCCGACGGTGCCTCCCGCGATCCGCGGCGGAGCGCCACGGTGACCGTCGAGGTCCAGGCGTTCGCCGAGCCGGGTCGGTCCCTCAATCCCAACGGCCTGCCCCGCCTGGAGGCGGTCGATGAGTGGGGCCGGGCGATCTCCCCGCAATCGGTCGGAGGCGGCGAACAGCCGGAGCGGGGCGGGAATTCCTGGCTGATCCCGGGGAGGATCTCCCTGCTGCACTGGCACGTACCGCTGGGCCTTCCCGACCCGCCCGTCCGGTCGCCCCTGAAACTCCGCGGTGTCCTGCCCGTCGTCATCTCATCGCGGAGGCTCGACCCCCTGGTCATCCCACTGGTTGGCGCCGCCGGCAAGACGTTCCGCCAGGGTCCGAGAGTCGTCCGGATCGAGAAGGTCTCGGGCCAGGGCCCGAGGACGACGGCGGTCAACCTTTCCCTGAGTGAGGATGTGATCCCGGCGGATCGTACGCGGGTCTCGGCGGGCCCCGAGACGGACTATATCGGTGACTTCCTCCCCGACCGGATCGAGTTCGACGACGCCGAGGGCCACCCCTTGAGCTGGCTGCTCCTCGGCGCCCCTTCGGTTTCGACCACGAACGATGAGATCCGGGTCCGGACCTTCGTCTCGGGTGTCGCTCCTCCCGCCCGGCTCAGCGTCTACCGCCTGCACCGCCTGGCGACCGAGATCCCGTTCGAGTTCGGCGAGGTCCCATCGCCATGAGCACGCAGTCAGCGGTCCCCACTTTTCCCGCCCGCAAGCCATCGGCACGGTTCGCCGATCATATCTCGTTGAACTCGAGCCGAGCGGCCCAGTCCAACTCCGGCAGCCCATCGAGACCGGCTGGATTCCCTCTGGCGGGGACGAATCGAACCTTCAATGCCGGTCTTTTCCTTTGCCTTGAACTCGACGTGAGCAGCCAACGCTCAGTCCGGTAGCGCATTGAGCTCGGGTTCACGTGCAGCGGCGGGTTCGAGCCGAGAATGCGTTGCCTGTCTCTTCCGTTTTCGCGTCCGTCCCCCATGGGGCGTCCCGTTATTGGGATGCCGGATGGCCCAGGATTTGATTAAGATAGATCGGAGGAATCGATGGACTGGCTAATGCGGAGTTGAAGCATGTCGCTGACGATCACTATCGACCGGACGGAAGGGGGTCGATTTCGGGCCCTGGTGGCCGAGCAGCCCCGCCTCGTTATCGAGCACGACGACCTCTCGGAGTTGGTCGAGGAGCTCAAGCGGAACCTCGACATGATCGCCGTTATGCCCGACGGCCGTCTCTGGCTCATCCAAGCCAAGGCGCGTAACCAAGCCGAGGAAACCGCTGCGAGGGCCGAGGTCGAGAGGACGGCGCTGCGTAACGAGGAGCTCGACGAGCTGATCGACCGGTATCCAGTCCCGGCGGAATGGGGCAACGAGCCGGGGTGGTCAGATGCCGTATGAATACGGCCAGATCATCCTCGTGCCGGTGGCCGATGGTCGCGGCAACGTCGAGCCTCACCCCGCCGTGATCCTCTCACCGTCCGATCAGATCGTTCCGGGGGCCAGGCTCCGCGTGGTCTGCGTCTCGTCCCAGCTCGAGGATCCGTGTCCACCCCACCACATCCCGCTCCCTTGGCAGCGGCCACATCACCCCAGGACCGGCCTGAACAAGCCCAACGTGGCCAAATGCAACTGGCTGGCGCAGATCGATCAAGGTGATGTCATCAAGGTCCTGGGTTTTGCCCCGCCGCGCCATTTCGCCAGGATCGAGCAGGAGCTCAGGAGGCTCGGAGCCGCACGTGGCCAGGAGTGAAGCGACCGTTCCCCTTGGTCAGAAGAACTTGAACCGCGGATCGCATCGAGCACGCAGGCAGCCGTCCCGACTTTTCCCGCCCGCAAGCCATCGGCACGGTTCGCGGATCCTATCTCGTTGAACTCAACGCGAGCGGCCATGGAGCCGCGCGTAGCGCTCGCTATCGGTGTACTTGAGAACGGTCAAATGATCGGTGTCCAGAAGGATCACTCTCCGAATTCCTGGCGTGCCTCTTCCCGATCCGCTTCGCGTATTTTTCGGCCTTCTTCATCGACGATTTTCGAAAACTCTCGACCGGTAAACATACCAGCGGCCATGCGCCAATCTTTGGCGCTGCTCGCTTCCTTCTCGTTCAGGCGGCGCTCGACTTCCTCGAGGCGGCGGGCCAGGCTTTCCAAGGTCAGTTCCGACATGGTGGTTCTCCCCGATTTTCGATGGCCGTATTATACCCGGGCAAGCATCATTTCGCAGCGCTGGATTCGGTCAATTTCACACTTCTTTTCGCGCCGGCGAGCCAGCGGCGCGGTTCGCCGATCCTATCTCTTTCCTCCGATCGTCCCCTGGACTCGGGGATCGGGCCCGGGTCCAATACACGTCGAGAGACCCCGGCAAGCTCCCAGACGGGCGGGGTCAACCTCCGCCGCTAACCATCAGAGATGGGGCCATGAACCACCATTCATCAATCAAGTGCTTGCTGGGCTTTCTCCTCGTCTCGGCGGCATGCTTATTGATCCCCGCGCAAGCGGCAGTTGCCGACGCCTATAAGCCCTTCGAAGGAGAGAAGAGCTCCTGGCACGACGGCTTCGACCGCTACGACTACCTGGTGGACGAAGAGACGCTCGACATCCAGCCGTTCGAGCGCGGGGCGGACGAGAAGTTCGGGATCAAGGACCCGCCGCAGGGGAAGCGGCGCTGCGCCGTGATCGTCCCCAGGAGGCCCGCCCTGGGCAACCCGTGGTCGTGGCGCGGCTGCTACTGGGACCATCAGCCGCAAGCCGAGGTGGAGTTGCTAGGGCGCGGCTTCCACGTCGCCTATATCTCGGCCAATGCGACCCTGAAACCGAACAAGACGTGGGACGCCTGGTACACTTTTCTCACGGAGAAACACGGGCTGTCCAGGAAGCCGGCGTTCGTCGGCATGAGTCGCGGGGGGGAATACGCCTATACCTGGGCAACTGCGAATCCGAGCAAGGTATCGTGCATCTACGCCGACAATCCCGGGGTCAATCCCGACGTCCTCAAGAAGCTCGGCGACCTCGCGGCGGCCGACGTGGCCGTGCTGCACGTCTGCGGCAGCATCGATCCCCTCCTGGGGCGCGTCTCATCAACGATCGAGAGCATCTATCAACAATTGGGTGGCCGGATCTCGGTGATGATCAAGGAGGGAGCCGGCCATCATCCGCACAGCCTGCGCGACGCCGGGCCGATCGCCGACTTCATCTGCCAGCAGGTCCAGCCGGCCAGCGGCAATCCGCCTCCGTATCTGAATGGCAGGGCCTCAAAGACGTCGTTCTACGGCCGAGAGAATGACTACCGCTACTTCCCCAAGGAGAGGATCTACATCACCTGCCGCGGGCCGTGGTTCCGCCCGAGCTTCGATCGCTATTCCTTCGACCTGAGGGGCGTGGAGGGAGCGATCAACGTCATCGTCCCGAAGACGATCGCCCCGGGAAAGCCTTGGGTCTGCCGGGCTGATTACGTGGACCGTGACGCGGCGGTCGACCTGGCCCTGCTCGAACGAGGGTTCCACATCGTGACGGGGCCGATACCGTATAACGGAGACGGGCCGTCACTGAAGAGCTGGAATGCCGTCTATGACCTGCTCACCAGGCACGGCTTTTCCGAGAAGCCCGTGCTGGCGGGAGCCGGTGGGGCGGCGGGGGAAGCCTACGCCTGGGCCATCGCGAACCCCGACAAGGTCTCGTGCATCTACGGCGAGAATCCGGTGCTCCGCTGCACCATGACGAAGGCGCAGCCGCTCGACAACCTGGCCGCGCTGGCCAAGGCCGGCGTGTTCGTGCTGCACGTCTGCGGCAGCCTCGACCCGATGTATGCGAGCCAGACGCGGGAAGCGGAGGAGCGCTACAAGGAGCTCGGCGCCTCGATGACGGTCATCGTGCGAGAGGGCGAGGGGCATTACCCGACCGCGCCGAAAGACCCCAAGCCGATCGTTGATTTCATCGTCGGCCCGCAACGGCCGAAGGTTGCGATCCGTCAGCCGATTCCGAGGGAAGGACCTCAGGTGGGGGTCGGCCAGTATCTGCAGGTCGATTATCGACCCTCGACCGTGGAAGGGGAGTTGCGGATCGCCGTCACCTATACCCTCTGGATTCCCGACGACGTGAAGCGACTGCGCGGGGTCATCGTCCATCAACACGGCGCCGGGACGATCGCTTCGATCGAGGGGAGCACCGCGGCTTACGACCTGCACTGGCAAGCCTTGGCCAGAAAATGGGATTGCGCGCTCCTGGGCCCGAGCTATCACGTCAAGCATGAGCAGAACGACCTCTCCCCCGGCGGGTCGGAGCTGTGGTTCGACCCGCGGCGCGGCTCGGAGCAGGCCTTTCTCAAGGCCCTCGAAGACCTTGGCCGCAAGTCCAGTCATGCGGAGCTGAAGGTCGTACCCTGGGTCCTCTGGGGCCATTCGGGAGGCGGGATCTGGTCCGACGTGCTGAGCACGATGCACCCCGAGCGCATCGTCGCCATGTGGCTGCGATCCGGCTCGGCGGCGCAATTCCGCTCGCATCCCGAATTCGTATCGCCCCGGGTCCCCGCGGCTTGCTATGCGATCCCGATCATGCTCAACCCGGGCGTGAAGGAAGAGAAGAAGTTCGGCCGGAACCCCAAGGGGCTTGAACGAGGCCCGTGGTGGGGCAACCTCGCGACCTTTCGTGAGTACCGGGAACACGGCGCCCTGGTCGGCCTCGCGCCCGACCCCCGTACCGACCACGAGTGCGGCGACTCCCGCTACCTGGCCATCCCCTTCCTGGACGCGTGCCTGGCGCAACGACTGCCCGAGAAAGGAAGTCCGGATCAAACCCTCAAACCGATGAACGCCAGCCGGGGCTGGCTCGCGCCGATGTTCGGCAAGGCCGCGGTTCCCGCGGCGGAATACCGCGACGATCTGAACGAGTCGGTCTGGCTGCCGGACGAGGCCGTGGCCAAAGCCTGGGGAGAGTACGTCAAGACGGGAGCCGTCGGCGATACGACTCCGCCACCCGCCCCTTTTCATGTCAGGGCGTCCTACCGGAAAGACCAAGGGACGGAAGTCACCTGGAACGCCGAGGCCGATTTTGAGAGCGGCATCCGCGGCTTCCTGGTGCTCCGCGACGGCAAAGAGCTGGCGAACGTTCCGCAAGCTCCGGTCGGCAGGTTCGGCCGTCCGCTGTTCCAGAGCATGACGTATCACGACACGCCGGCGCAACCGCTCCTGGAGCTGCGCTACCTCGACACGTCGGCAAGGTCCGGCGCGAAGCATGCCTATACCGTGGTCACGATCAACAGCGTCGGGTTGAAGTCGGAATCGTCTCCAGGTGTTGCCCAGGAGGAGTAGGCCGCGGGTTCCTGACGTTCTCGATGGAAGAAAGGACAGGCATTGTTAGGTCTGCTTTTCCCGGGCAAGGCGATTTCGGCCAGCCTCGTTCGGGATCACCAACGAAGGTCCGGCAATGCGATCTTGACGGGGATACTGGGATTGCGTACAGTGCGCGGATACTCCAGGAGATCACCCGAAGAGGGTCGCTCGCTCGCTCTCAACTGATTGAACCATCGGTGGCCCGCTGGTACCACTACGTGTCGCGCTGTGTGAGCCGCGCGTTCTTGCTGGGCGAAGAGGAGACCGCACGACCGTAAAGGATGGATCGAGAACGGACTCGAAGAACTCGAACTGCGGATCGCATCGAGCACGCAGTCAGCCGTCCCCACTTTTCCCGCCCGCAAGCCATCGGCGCGGTTCGCGGATCCGATCTCGTTGAACTCGGCGCGCGCGGCCTGGTCCTACTCCGGCAGCCCATCGAGACCGGCTGGATTCGCTCTGGCGGGGACGAGTCGAACTTTGAATGCCGGTTTTTTCCTTCGCCTTGAACTCGACGTGAGCAGCCAACTCTCAGTCCGGTAGCGCCTTGAGCTCGGATTGACTTGCAGCGGCGCGTTCGAGCCGAGAATGCAATGCCTGTCTTTCCGTTAGTTGCCAGCCCTCACCCGGCTTCCGCCACCCTCCCCACGTGTGGCGTGATGAAAAGTGGATCTTGCAGCGGCGAGGCGTTCATGCCGGTTTCGTTGCGCGCTTTCCCCAGCTACGAACACGATGTCGTCTTTCTCACCCTCGGCAAGGGGAGGCCAGGGGGGTATGGGCAGGCCCCTCGCAAATCGGGTTGGACGGCTCGGCCCATGCCAATGCCGCCTGAGAACGCTGTCAAAGCACACTGAAACGTGCCCTGTCCACCCCCCCTGGCCCCCCCTTCGCAAGGGGGGGAAAGGGCTCGGTCGCTCGCACGGTCGTTCGATCGCGCGCAACAAAAACACGCGTCTCGAAACCGTCCTTCCAGTACGGTCAACGCCACCTTTTCATCAGCCCACCCCACGGGAGAGGACAAGAGAAAGTCTCGCCATTGCAGGGCTCACGGTTCGCTTGAATTTCGCTTCCCAGGGCGGTGCCTTGGTTCCCAGGGCGGTTCCCTGGGCTGAGTCGTGTTGGCCCCGTTGGGGCATCGTTTCGGCTTCCTTCCCAGGTCGTGATCAGCGAGAGGTGTCGAAGCGGGTTATACTCATCCTTCATTCTTCATCCTTCATCCTTGATCCTTCTCCGAAGGGACCAACCTTGCCGCTGCGCCTGATCGACTTGCACTGCAACTGGCTCCGGCAGTATGCCGGCGAAACCAGGCTCTACGGCTCCTCATGCCTGGACGAGGTGCCGGGGCTGCTGGGCCGGCTCGACGGCTACATGTCGGGAACGTCCGCCGCGGTGCTGGTGTCTGGTCGCGGCGCGGAGGATTGGGCGCGGCGAGACGATCGCTGGCGGTTGCTGGACGAGTTGATCGTGCGGTACGAATCCGAGTTTGCCGGTCGTCTTTTGATCGGTCCCGATGATGTCAAGCGCTGGCGTGCCGAGCCGTCGGACGGATTATGCTGGGGCATGCTGGGCGTCGCGGGTTTCGACTCCTTGATCCGAAAGCCGGCCGACCTGGATCGACTGCCCGGTCTATTCGAGCGCGGGGTCCGCGTCTTTCAACCTGTTGAGAACGGGTCGAGCCTGCTGGCGGGCTCGGCCGACCCTGGCGACGACCGCGGGCTCACCGAGCTGGGCCGGTCGTTTCTCTCTCGACTGGCGGAACTCGCCGGCGGCGGCGAGCCGAGCACCAGACCGATCGTCGACCTGGCCCACTTGAACGCCCGGTCGATGGCCGAAGTGATCAAGCTCGGAACCGAGGGAGCTTTCGCCGGCCGCCTGCTGATGATGTACAGTCATGGCGCTCTTGTCCATGAGGGATTCGCGACGCCGCGAGCGCTCGACCATGACAACTTAATTGCGCTCAGGGCCGGCGGTGGTGTGATTGGCTTGACCGCCGGCCGGCCGTATCATCTCACGCCGGCCGAGCTGAGGGCCGGCATCGAGGCGGCCGCCTCGGTGCCCTTCGAAGGTCGAGTTGGCTACGAAGGGATCGCCCTCGGCTGCGATTTCCTCGGCGTCGAGCAAACCCTGCCGCGTCTCGGCAACGTGTCTCAGGTCAAGAAATGGATCACCCGCCGCTTCGACCGCGAAACCGCGGTCATGCTGATCGCGGTCAACGGCCGGCGACTTTTGGTCCGCGCGGCCGGTGGGGACGACGTGCCGGTCGGTCCGGCCCCGTGACACCGCCACGCTCGCAAGCGCCCGGCCACCGCCCCGAACCGCGCCGCTCGTGGTCCGCGCGCGTGCGATTGCACGATCCCGCAATGCCCTTCAACTGCCGAATTGGCAGGCAAGCAATCGACGCCCGTCGCAATCGGCAGAGGGGAAGGTTAAGGTCCGCAATCGCTGATCAACGTAAGATATTTATTCAAAATGAATTACGATTGGCGATCAGGAAGGCACATCCCTTGCATAAGATGCGTGTCCATTCACTGCGTTTTCCGATCCGCGAGTGCCGCGTCGTTTTCCAGAAGGGCACTGGCGCGGCTGCGAATTGGGGTCGAGCGATATCAACGGAGACGGGGTCCATGCAATTCAAACCATTGGGCGATCGGGTAGTGGTGGAGCGTGAAGAGGCCAAGGACACGACGGCCGGAGGGATCGTCCTGCCGGACACGGCGAAGGACAAGCCGCAGAAGGGGAAGGTCCTGGCCGTCGGGGACGGACGGATCACCAAGGACGGCAAGCGCCGCGAGCTGCAAGTGAAGGTAGGCGAGCAGGTTCTGTTCACATCCTACGCCGGCGAGGAGTTCAAGATCGACGCCGACAAGAAGGTTTTGTTGATGCGCGAGGAAGACATTCTGGCCGTCATCGGTTGACACGGCCCCTCGAATTCGACCAGAGAACACCAGTTCAGGAAATCCATCCGCTTGCAATGGGAGTGAATCAAGTATGGCTGCCAAGATGATCGCCTTCGATCAGGAAGCCCGCCAGGCGATGCAGCGCGGGATTGCGAAGCTGTCCCGCGCGGTCAAGGTGACGCTGGGCCCGCGAGGCCGCAACGTCATCATTCAGAAATCGTTCGGCTCACCGACGGTGACCAAGGACGGCGTGACCGTTGCCAAGGAGATCGAGCTGGAAGACAAGTACGAGGACATGGGCGCGAAGATGGTGAAAGAGGTCGCCAGCAAGACGTCGGACGTGGCCGGCGACGGCACCACGACGGCCACGGTGCTGGCCGAATCGATTTACAACGAGGGATTGAGGGCGGTCGTCGCGGGCGTCAACCCCATGATGATGAAGCGGGGCATGGACAAGGCGGTCGCGGACATCGTCGAGCAACTCCACAAGATGAGCACCAAGGTCACGAACAAGACCGAGACCGAGCAGGTGGCGACGGTGGCCTCGAACTTCGATTCCGAGATCGGCAAGATGATCGCCGAGGCGACCGAGAAGGTCGGCAAGGACGGGGTCATCACGGTCGAGGAAGGCAAGACGTTGAAGACGGAGGTCGAGTGGGTCGAGGGCATGCAGTTCGACCGGGGCTACTTGAGCCCGTACTTCGTCACCAATCCGGCGACAATGGAGGCGGTGCTCGAGGACTGTTACATCCTGATCCATGAGAAAAAGATCTCGGTCGTGAAGGACCTGGTTCCGGTCCTGGAGCGGGTGGCCCAGACGGGCAAGCCCCTCGTGATCATCGCCGAGGAGATCGAGGGCGAGGCGCTGGCGACGCTCGTGATCAACAAGCTGCGGGGCACGTTCCGCTGTGCCGCGGTCAAGGCACCGGGCTACGGGGACCGCCGCAAGGCCATGCTCGAGGACATCGCCGTCTTGACCGGCGGCAAGCCGATCTTCGAGGCGCTCGGGATCGAGCTGGAGAACGTCGGGCTCAACGACCTGGGCCGGGCCAAGAAGGTCTTGATCGACAAGGACAACACGACGATCATCGAGGGTGCGGGCGAGCACGAGGGGATCAAGGGCCGGATCGAGGCGATCCGTCGCGAGATCGCCGACACCAAGAGCGACTACGACCGTGAGAAGCTGGAAGAGCGGCTGGCGAAGCTGGCCGGCGGTGTGGCCAAGATCAACGTCGGCGCCGCGACCGAGAGCGAGATGAAGGAGAGGAAAGCCCGGGTCGAGGACGCGCTGCACGCAACGCGGGCGGCCCTCGAGGAAGGCATCCTCCCCGGCGGCGGCGTCGCTCTGCTGCGGGCGTCCCACGGGCTCAAGACCAAGGGCCTATCTCACGACGAGGAGATCGGCTTCAACATCATCGTCCGCGCCTGTTCGTCGCCGCTCGACCAGATCGCCGAGAACGCCGGCCAGGACGGCGGAGTCGTCGTCTCCAAGGTCCGCGAGGGCAAGGGAAACTTCGGCTACGACGCCCTCAAGGATGAATACACCGACCTGGTCAAGGCCGGCATCATCGACCCGACCAAGGTCACGCGCTACGCTCTCCAGAACGCGGCCAGCGTCAGCACGCTGCTCTTGACCTCCGACGCCCTGATCGCCGATATGCCCAAGGACGACGAGAAGAAGCCGGGCGGCGGCGGCCACGGTGGATATGACGATATGTATTGATCGATCAGCCGGATTCAGCCGGTGAGGTGCGAATACGACGGGGGTGCCGAGACGGATCGGCATCCCCGTTTTTTGATGCCCAAAGGAGGACGGCGAGAAGGCCTGAAGTCGAGACTGAGCTCAGGCCGGCTCGTGCGTCGCATCGACAAGGATCTCGGTCAATGGAAGCTGCAACCCCGGCAGGATGTCACCGCCATCGAGCAACTGGTCCGGAGTGAGAATTCTGACGGAAGCCGGTGAGTCGTAGTCGTAGAGTTTGGCGATTTCCGGATAGATCACCCAGACCCGCTGTACACCCGCCAAGAAATAATCTTCAATCTTTTCCATCACTTTGTCGGCGAGGTTGCTGGGACTGACGACTTCGATCGCGAGGTTGGGGACGACTTCCCAGGCTGGACCCTTGGGAACGGGACGGCCGCGCGGCCAGCGTTCGAATGAGACAAAGGCCAGATCCGGCCGGCGTTGAAGATTCGTCCCTGGAATCAACAAGAAAAGCATCTCTGAAACAACTTGGCCCAGCGCGTGGTCCCAAGCAAAGTTGCTGAGAATGCGAAAGACAACCGATGCGAGAAGTGTCTCACGAGCACCCATTGGCAGCAACTCCCTGACCTCGTTGTCCACGATTTCGTAGAGGATGTCGTCACCGGGTGGTTCCACGAACGAACCGGCCTTCAAAGTGCTCGATGCTTGGGGTGGCGCCGTGGTCGTTGCCATTACGAAATCTCCAATCCGATTTCCCTGCTCGCGATCAGGAGCGATCATCGTACCACACCCTCGCGAAATTGCCGACAGCAGGGTCTCTGACGCGCGCGAGGAACACGTCGCAAACGGGATCCATCCCCGCTGGGAGGTCGAGCGTCTTGGAAGCTGGTGGGCAAGCCCTCCCTGGGGTTACAATGACGGCGTACTCGGCGGACTTTCATTCTTCGCCGGTCAGAGGAGGCATCCGATGCGAGCTGAAGACCTCTTGGAGATCTTGCGGCGGCGGCCGTTCGTCTCTGAGAAGTGGGTCATAATGGACCACCGATCGGCGAGGACGACGGCCTTGGGCCCGGACCTGCCTCGTCATGCGACCGGGCCGAGCCCACGAGTACCGCGATGAACTCTCGCTATCAGATCACGGGGTTCCTGCCCTGGCGGGGGCCTTTCATGATCGACCTGATCGTCGTCGCGATGGTCTTCATTCTGATCGCACTCGCCTTCAGTCTCTTCTCGGTCAAGTACCGGAAGAGGTATTACCGGCACAAGGTGATCCAGCTCTGCCTCGCGGGAGGATTGCTGATCGTGCTGGTCTTCTTCGAGGTCGATATCCAGTTCTTCGAGAATTGGAGGGAGCGCGCCGGCCCGTCGCCCTACTTCGACGCGGCAACCG
>JBIOJM010000145.1:0-22407 GCA_044450785.1 Isosphaerales bacterium | reverse complement strand
CGGCTGGCAGCGACGAGGAGAGCGTGATCCACGCCCAGCGCCCGTTGATCCTGACCGGGATCGAGGAGTTCGTGGCGCGGGCTGACCTGGGCGACCGCTGCCTGTTCCTCAACCTGCCGCCGATCACGTCCAGCACGCGCCGCCTTGAGAGTGAGTTCTGGGCGTCGTTCAAGCAGGACTACCCGCGGATCCTCGGCGGCCTGCTCGACGCCGTCGCGGGCGGCTTGCGCGAGCTGCCGTCGGTCCGGCTGACCGAATTGCCGCGCATGGCCGACTTCGCCGTATTCGCCGAGGCCGTTGGCCGAGCGCTCGGCTGGCCCGCCCATTCGGTTCTCTCAGCCTACAACGACAATCGCCGGGACGCGGCCTTGACCTATCTCGAAGACTCGCCGCTGACCGACATCCTGCTCGAGCTCGCCCCCCACAAGCTTGATTGGGTCCGTACCGCCTCCGACCTCCTCGCCGAGCTCACCAACTGGGCCGGCAAAAGGGTTACTGCCTCGCCCGGTTGGCCGAAAACGCCGCGGTCGCTCTCCGTGGCGCTGCGCCGCATCGCCCCCCAAATGGGGATGCACGGCGTCTCCATTATGTTCCTCAAAACCCGCGAAAAGCGTTTCATCGAGATCATCAGCACAAAACCTCCGATACCCGAAGAACCGCACGTAAGTGTGGGTGAGATAGAGAGTTGCCCCCACGAGCTGATTCACGGAGACCCGGACGCAGCTCAGATGGCGGCGACGGCGTGACGCAAAAGACGGAAAAGACGCAAAAGACGCAGGAAAACACGCTCGTGTGTAGTCTCTCTTCGTCCTCGACGTTCGCGCCTCCATCAGCAGACCCGCGCCACGGACCGCCCTTCACGCACCACGCCCCCGTTCGGCGACGGCGAATTCGGTGCGCCGAAGCGGAGTGAACGGTTACGAAATCGGGTTCGGTCTTTCCTCCGTCCGTCATCCTCCGTCCTCCGTCCTTCCGAATGAACCCGGTCTTGACGGCCTTCTGCAACGACATCATGATCGGCTCGCCCACTTCGATGGTCGCGCGGGAGCATCATGCCCGGTCGGAAGACGGTCCGCGAGGGATCTCATCGTGAAAAACGAAAGATTCAGACCCCGTGGTGATCGATAGCAGATCGCTCGGATGCGATTCAGGGCGATTTCCATGACTGATCACCCTCAGCCGACCGCCTCCCCCCCCGTGCTCAGCGTTGTCGTCCCGCTCTACAACGAGGAAGACAACATCAACGAGCTCCATCGCCGGCTCGAGTCGACGCTCAGGTCGCTCGAGATCTCGTACGAGATTCTGTTCATCGACGACGGCAGCCGCGATGAGACGCCGGCGCTCATCCACTCGTTGCGGGAGAAGGATCGAAACCTGGCCTGCGTCCGTCTCAGCCGCAACTTCGGCCACCAGGCCGCCGTGTCGGCCGGGATCGATCACAGTCGAGGGCAAGCGCTCATCATCATGGACGGCGACTTGCAAGATCCACCCGAGGTCCTGCCTCAATTCGTCGCGAAGTGGCGCGAAGGCTTTGAGGTGGTCTATGCCGTGCGACGATATCGAAAGGAGAATCTGCTGAAACGGGGCGCTTATTCGACGTTTTACCGCATCTTGAATGCGATCAGCGACCTGGACATTCCGCTGGATAGCGGCGACTTCTGCCTGATGGACCGCCGCGTGGTCGATCTCCTCAAACATTTGCCCGAACGAATGAGATTCATTCGCGGCCTTCGGTCGTTCGTCGGCTTTCGGCAGGTCGGTCTCGCCTATGAGCGGGCGGCCCGCGCGGCCGGCCGGTCAAAGTACACGTTGCGACGATTGATCGGGCTGGCGCTCGACGGTCTGGTCAGCTTCAGCAGCTACCCGCTCCGGATGGTGACGCAGCTCGGGCTCGTCACAATCTTCGTCGCGATGGTCCTGCTGGTCTGGGTACTCTGGGACGCCTTCATCCATCGGAGTGCGCCACCCGGGTGGGCCAGTACGGTCGTGGTCGTCCTGTTCATGGGCGCCGTCCAGCTTTTCAGCATCGGGATCCTCGGCGAATACCTCCGCTTGATCTTTCTCGAAGTGAAACAACGCCCGACCTACATTGTCCGAACCTACGAATGTGCGGGCGGACAGGAACGCGACCCTGTCGATCAAGCGGAAACCGCGCCCTAGGAGCCGGCCGAACGTGATCGAGCGCTGGTCGGAAGGGATTGCGGACGAAACCATGCCCGAGGAGATTCTCCTCGACCTGGAGGAGATAGTCCGCCGCCACCCGTGGTGGCAGGCGCGCGCCCGGCTGACACTCAGGCTGCTCGACGATCTGGGTTTGAAACCGCCGGCTCGTATTCTGGACGCCGGTTGCGGCTGGGGCATCACCCTGGATGCGCTCGAAAAGCGCGGTTTTCAGGCGACCGGCCTCGATATCTCGCGCCGCGCTCTCGAGCGGCTCGACCGGCCGGGTCGTATCCTGGTCGAGGCCGACCTGACCAAAAAGATCGAGCACAGCGTCCCGCTCCACGACGCGGTCTTGGCCCTGGATGTGATCGAGCACCTCGACGATGACCGGGCGGCCGTCCGCCGGCTCGGGGCCCTCGTGAAGCTGGGGGGGATCGTCATCGTCAGCGTGCCGGCCCTGCCGCAAATGTTCAGCGAGTTTGATGCGATTCAGGGACATCGGCGGCGATACCTTCCCGAGACCCTGCGAACGGCAATGGCCGGCACGGGTCTCGAGCTTGAGCGGGTCTTCTGGTGGGGACGCTGGCTGGTCCCCGTGTTGCGGCGGCAACGGGCCAGAAGCCGGGCGCGAGCGGTTGAGTCAGCCTCCCAGGTCTACCGGCGCTATCTCCAGCTTCCCCGCTGGCCGTTGCCATGGGTCGCCCGGCTCGCCTTTTCGCTCGAGGAAGGCCCGGCCATGAGGGGCTGGCTCGGCTCGGGAACTTCCCTGTTCGCGGTCGCACGTCGTGCTCTGGAGGGGCCGCCGGCCGATCGGCTGAGTTGATCGAGCCTGCCTCATCGACCGTGGCGGAGGGCGCGGCCCGGCCGGGCCTGGGTCTGACGGCCCTGGTCCAGGACGAGCTGCCCGTTGACCAGCACGTACTCGATTCCCTGGCTGTATTGAAACGGCTCCAGGTATGTGGAATGGTCGAGCACGGCGTTCGGGTCGAAGATCGTGACGTCGGCGAAGAGGCCAGGGCGCAGCAGACCGCGCTCGTTGAGCCCGACCTTGGCAGCGCTCATCGACGTCATCTTACGCACGGCGTCTTCGAGTCGTAATAACTGGCGATTCCGCACGTATTCACCCAGGACACGGGGAAAAGTGCCGAAGTTGCGCGGGTGCGGATGCCCGCGCCGCAGCGGTCCTGTGGTCGCCAGCGCCGAGCCGTCGGAACCGACCGAGCACCAGGGTTGAACCAGCGCGAGGTTCATGTCGTTCTCGGTGTGATGGGCGTAGATCGTGCTGATCGTCCCGTTTTCCTCGATCAGGAAGTCGAAGAGAACGTCGAGCGGGTCGGGGGCCGGGTTGAGTCCCGCTGACTTGGCCGCGATGATCCTGTCCATGGTCTGGCCCTGAAAATGCTGATTCGCGGCAGTGAGGCGGGCGCTCACCAGCATGCGGGACCAGTCGCCGCCGACGGCCGTGAAATGGTTGTACCAGCCCGGCAAGCCGGCCCGGATATCGCGCTTCAACCGGTCGCGGAGCGACCGATCCTTCAGCCGGGCGAGGAGCGCCGTGGTTCCACCTTGATGCGCCCAGGGAGGAATGATGCTGACCAGGTCGTTGTTTCCCCGGGTGTAGGGATAGACATTGGCCTGCACGTTGACGCCGTCGCGCCGCGCTTGGTCGATCAGTGCGACGACTGCGGGCATCCGGCCCCAGAGTGACTGATCGGCGATCTTGAGGTGGATGACGTCGACCTTGATCCCCGCCCGCCGGCCGACGGTGATGGCTTCCTTGACCGCGTCGAAGACCTCGGTTCCCTCGTTGCGGATGTGCGACGAATAGAGGCCTCCATGACGTTTGACGACGAGGCAGAGCGCGACCAGGTCGTCGGTCGTGACTGCCAGCTCGCGCGGGCTGGCCAGCATCGTCGCCAGGCCGAGGGCGCCCTCCCGCATTGCTTCGTCCAAGAGCTGCTTGATCGCTTCGAGCTGCTCTGCGTCGGGCCGGTCGAGTGCATCGCCCAGCACACACTCGAGCAACGTGCCCAGCCCGACGTAGCTGGCGACGTTCACGGCGATCCCTTGGTTCTCGAGCGCATCAAAGTAGCCCGAGAGCGTCGTCCAGGACCGCGTGCCGCCGCCGGACTTGACGGCGCGCGGCGGGCGCTTCCCCTTTGCGGGCCCCGCCGAGGTGTCCTCGCCCAGGATTTCCGTGGTGACCCCCTGGCGGACCTTGCTCGGGGCGCCGCCGTCCTCGAACAGAGTCATGTCCGAATGCGAATGGATGTCGACGAACCCGGGTGCAACGACCATCCCGCGCGCGTCGATGATCCGCCGCGCGGTGGCGTCCGCCCCCAGCGTTCCCATGGCGGCGATCCGAGCCCCTCGAATCGCCAGGTCACCTTCAAACCAAGGGTTGCCCGTGCCGTCGACGATCCTTCCCCCTCGGATCAGGAGATCGAAGGGCTCGCGTGACACCTCCTGGCCGAACGCAGGAGGGCTTGCAATTGCCAGGACGAACAACGTGCTGAACAGCCGGGTGCGAAGCGTCATCGGAGGTCCTCATCATTTAGAGTATCCAGGATAATCGATTTTCTCGTCGAGGCTTTCACGAGCTTCTCTTTTTTGGGAGAATCAGCCGGAGATTTCGATCCCTTGCAAGGAGCATTGACCATGGCCAGCAGGGCAGCGACCGAGTGGCGATACGAGAAACTCACCTGGCCCGAGATCAACGACGCGGTGGAGCTCGGCAAGGTCTGTATTCTTCCCTGCAGCGCGGTCGAGCAGCACGGTCCGCACCTGCCGCTCGATGTGGACGTGATCTGCCCCACGGAGATCGCGCGCGGTGTCGGCCGGCTCATCCCGGAGAAGATGCTGCTCTTGCCCACGTACTGCTACGGCTATACGGGCCATGTGATGGACTTTCCGGGCACGATCAACACGCACTTCGAGCATTTCATGGATGGGGTGCTCGACATCACCAAGAGCCTCGCTTACCACGGGTTCAAGAAGATCATCCTCTTGAACGGCCACGGCTCGAACTGGCCCAATCTGGACCTCGTGGCCCGGCGGACCAACCTCGAGACCGATGCCGAATGCGTGCCGATCTGCTGGTGGGGCCTGTTGACGGTCGACAAGGAGTTCATGCCGCGGTGGCGGCAGAGCAAGTTTCCCGGCGGATGCGCTCACGCCTGCGAGCTGGAAACCTCGCTCTATCTGTACCTGGACGGCGACAACGTCCGCAAGGACCAGATCAAGAACGGCACCATCTCGTTCAACGAGGAAGACAGCCCATTCATGTGGGTCGACCTGCTGGGTGCCGGCCCCGCGACCGCCATCTCGTGGACCAGCAGTTATTCGGAGACAGGGGTACTGGGCGAGGCCGAGCTGGCAACCGCGGAGAAGGGCCGAGTCGCCTACGAGGAATCCGTCAAGCAGCTCGTCCGGTTCATCACCTGGTTCAAGGATCGTCCCAAGGACGTCCGCCGCGACCGGCATCGCACGCCGCCGACCATGCCGATTCCCTGGGGGCAGCGGCCGATCTCTGGTGGCTGAGGTGACGGCTGGCGCGTGCCGTGGAGACACCAGGGCGGCACCGCCGGACTTATTCAATCCCCGATCAATCGCCGGAACAACCGTTTGCGCGCCCGGCCCTGCGACACGCTCGGATATTGTTCGACCTCGGGGCGCGAGCTCAAGCGGTAGGGCCCTGAGCCAAAGACGAAATGGTCCCGGAGCCCTTGCGCATTCATGATCGGGCCCGATTCCCACACCAGCTTGCCGGTCTTCGCATCGTAAGCGAACATCGCGGCTTTCACGACCGCGTCCTGCTGGTTGGTCTCCGAAAAGGTCAGCGAGGTCGAGGAGCCGTTGCTCACGACTGCAGCCCCGGTGAGCGACGGGGTGACGCCGACCCCAGGCAGGCCGGTCTTGCAATCGCGCTGGTCGGTGCCGTAAGCCCCGAATGCGGGCTCGACGATCACCTTGGCCTTGTCTTTGCTGTTTTCCAGCAGGACACCCTGCTCGGCCATGGTGCGGCGGATGCTGGAGATCACCCAGTCCTTGTCCACGACCGAGATGCGCTCGGCGTCGAGGAAGACCCGAGATCCCGCGAGCGGCCGGAAGTCGACGCCCAAGAGCGCGCCATCCCAGGTGCCCGTCAGGAGGAGCTGCTCGGTCCCGGTGCGGGGCGTCCCCGTCACCTTCACGCTCGTGCAGCCGCACGTCAGGGCCAGGGCGAGCACGCCGAGCGCCTCCGCCGACCACCTGAACTTCCAATTCCGTTGCATGGTCGACTGCCATCCTGAACAAACGAGACCGGGGACGGCGGATCCCAAGCGGAGATTTGACTGATTTGAAATGAGTTGAAGCAGGCCGTCCGGCGGTTTCCCTCGACTTCGGTCGCTGGGCCATCCGTCCCAGCCGGCACACTATAGCCTCGCGAAGGGCGTCAGGCAACGTCAAGGTGACTGCCAGACCGGAATCCTACCCCACGGCCGGCGCGTTGGCGCGTCCATCGTCCACGCCGTCGGGCTGAGGATTTTTCGCGACCTTGACCTCCAGGCGAGCGGGATGCGCGCTACCCTGAGCCTGATTCATGGACTCGAGCGTTAGCAAGGCCTCCATGGGAGCGATCACCAGGATGGTATCGCCGGGTTCCAGGAGGATCAGCGGGTCCGGGTTGACGTGGACGCCGCCCGCGCCCTGGTGCATGACGATGTTGATCCGCTTGTCGGACTGGACGTCGCCCACGGTTCGCCCGACCAGCCGGCCGGTGGGTGAGATCGTGATGTCGGTGAGGTGGACGTACTCACCCGCGAGCTGAAACCCCTGGTAGATCTTGCGCCCGGTCGCCGCGGCGATGAACGCGGGGGCGGCGACCTGCGACGTCGAGATCGTCGGCATCGAGAAGGCGCCGGCGACCTTGGTGGCGAGGGTCTCGTCGAACAGGCGGATGACGATCTTGGCGTCGCGGTTCAGCTCCCGCGCCGTGATCGCGGCGTCGAGGTTGGTCAGGTCGTCGCTGGTGGTGACGATGACCGCCCTCGCCTGGCGGACACCACCCTGTTCTAGCACAGAGGACATGCGGGCGTTTCCCTGCACGACCGGCACGCCCTTGTCGAAAAGCTCCCCGAGGAGGGGCGCGCCGCAGGCCATCTCGATCGCGACGACGGTCTCGCGCAGCTCGAGAAGCTCTCTGATCACCTGATAACCGACCTTGCCGACTCCGATCACGACGAAATGATTGCGGCACAGTGAGGCGAGCATGCGATTCCACTCCGGGAGGTTCTGCTTGCGCGTGAAGATCAAGAAGGCGAGCCGGACCACCGAGTCGGCGACCGCGCCCAACCCGACGACCGGCAACAGAAAGAACAGGGGCTGGAGATACCACTCCTTCGGAAAGTCGATTGTCGACTCCAGAAAGATGAGTAAAAAGACAGCGTGGCACGCGCGAACAAAGGGGAGTTGTTCGTGGCTGTAGAAGCGGTGGAGGATCAACCCGCCGCCCAAGACCAGCGTGATCATGACGCCCAACGGCCAGCGGAATTCCCAGAGCAGGTACCTCGCGAACCGGAGGTACATCTGGAACCGCGCGGGTGCGCGAGCGTAAGGGGCCATCCGTCTCATTGCAGTCAGCTCACATTCGGCCGGCAGGAGTATCGGCCTTACTGCCGGCCGACGGGACGGTCGGCGGTACCGCGCTCGCTGTGCGATCGAGGGCTCTGTCAGTACTGCCGTGTGCCACTGGCTCTGCCAGTGCCAGCCCGGCACTCGAAGACACTGGCATAGCCAGTGGCACCCCCTCAGCCAGGACCTCGCCGAGGCTGCGATCGAGGATCGCGACCATTTCGTCGATCTCTTCGGCAGTCACGACCAGCGGTGGCCCGAACGCGATCCAGTGGGGGTCGAACCGGCAGAGCAGGCCGTTCGCGAGGGCGCGGCGGCCGACCCTGGCGCCCAGGGCCGACGCATCGGGGAACCGCGCCCTGGTCGCTCGGTCACGTACGAACTCGATCGCCTGGAACAGCCCTTTGCCGCGCACGTCGCCGATCACGGGGTATTTTCGCGCCAGGGCCTCGAAGCCGGCGCGGAGCCGCTGGCCCTGGCTCCGAGCGTTTCCCAGTAGGTCGCGCTCGAGGATTTCCCGGAGCACGGCGATCCCGGCGGCGCACGAGACCGGGTTGCCCTCGAACGTGTGTCCCTCGACGAACCCCGGGTTGTCGGCGATCGGGCCCCAGAAGGCCTCGGCGATCGGGCCCCTGCAGATCATCGCCGACAGGGGCGCATAGCCGCCGCTCAAGCCCTTGGCGATGCAGATCACGTCGGGCGTCACGCCGAAGGTCTCGGCGGCGAACATCCGCCCGGTCCGGCCGATGCCGGTGATGATCTCATCGAAGATCAAGAGGATGTTATGCCGGTCGCAGATCTCGCGCAGGATCGGCAGATACTCGTCGGGCGGATCGATCACGCCGCCGGTGTGTCCGATCGGCTCGACCAGGATGGCTGCCACGGTCGAGGGGTCCTCCATCTCGATCACGTCGCCGGCGATGGTCGCGCAGGTGATGCCGCAGTCGGGATACGTCTTGCCGAACGGGCATCGGTAGCAAGTGGGCGGAAACACGTGGATGAAGCCGGGCGCCAGGGGCTCGTTGACGGTCCTGCGCGACTTGAGGCCCGAGGCCGAGAGCGCGGCCAGCGTCGAGCCGTGCCACGACTGGTAGCGGCTCAAGATCTTGTACTTACCGGGCGAGCCCGTCAGCTTGTGGTACTGGCGCGCCAGCTTGATCGCCGCCTCGACCACCTCCGCGCCGCCGCACTCGAACTTGACGGTTGAAAGATCGCCGGGCGCCAGCTCCGCCAGCAGGTTGGCCAGTTGCACGGCCTGGGGGTTGGTGCCGTGCATCGGCGGCGAAAACGTCAGGACGTCGAGCTGCTGCTTGATCGCCTCGATCACACGGCGATTGTTGTGCCCCACCGAAGCAACGTAGATGCCCGAGATCGCGTCGAAATAACGCTTTCCCTCGACGTCCCAGTAGAAGACGCCGTCGGCCCGCGCCATCACCAGCGGCTGCTTCGACCATTCCGCCATCTGGTCGCGGACGAAGATCTGCCTGAGGAACGCTTGCTCGGTCGTCTGAGCTGGGTCGATCAGGCGGGGCAGGGGCGTCGTGGATGCGATCACCTTGTGGGGTCCTTGGTTCATTCGGTTGGGTTGCAGTATTCCAGCGCGGTTGCCGCGTAGAGCCAGGCGACGCGGACGAGGTCGTCGATCTCGACCCATTCCGACACCGTATGCTGCCCTCCCGCGCGAGGGCCGTGCGTGATCGCCGCGACACCCGCCAGGGCGGCGAAGCTGTTGCCGTCGTCGACGAATGGCTTGGGGCCGGTCGGCAGCGGCGCTCCCGAGGTTGCCTGGTGAGAGCGCTGAAAGGCCGCGACCAGCGGGTCGGCGAGATCGAGCGCGAAGGCGTCGCGGATGAACATCCACTTGCATGAGATCATCGTGCCCGTGCCGCCGGCGAGGTTTGCGAGCAGGACGCGGAAGTCATCCTCGACGGTGAGAGGATCGGTACCCGGCAGCCAGCGCCGGGTCCCTTCGAGCCATGCCTCTTGAGGATACTGATTGAAGATCTCGCCGGAGTGGATCTGGCCGATGAAGGCGCTGGCGGCCCCGCAGATCGGATGAGGGCTGGCGGCGAGCTCTCGGTCGAGCCAGGCGAGCCGTGCGGCCAGCTTGGCGGCGGCCGCGATCACGCTCGGCTCGTGGGGGGAGCGCATGACCTCATGAACCGGCGGTCCCTGGCGGCGAATGATGGCCTTCCAGGTCGCCGAGCCTCGGCCGGCGATCGGCAGCACGTCGCAAAGCGGCTCCGGAAGCAGGACGGCATCGCCGCGGATGCCGTCGCGGATTAACTGGTTGAGCTGGCGGCCATCACCCCAGGGGGCTTCGTGCAGGTCGTGGGCCGTCAAGAGGACCGAACCGGCCGCCAGGCCCCCGGCGTCGCGAAGCGCCCGGACCGCTTCGATCGCGGCGGCGATCCCGCCTTTCATGTCCGAGGCGCCGCTGCCGGTCAGCCGGCCAGCCTCGACTTGGGGTGGCACGAATGGCAGGTGGACCGTGTCGAGGTGCCCGTTGAACTGGATCGTCCGACCGGGCCGGCTGCTTCCAAGCCGGACCGCGACCGCCGGAGCTGTGGGATATCCCGCCTCGTATCGCTCGACCGTGAATCCGTCGGCTGAGAGGATCTCGGCCAGGCGGTCGCTCACCGCCCCCGCTTCGCCCGTCGGGCTCGGCACCTCGATCAGCCGGCGGGCGGTCTCCACCAGCCGCTGGCGGTTTACGTGTGATTTCAATCGCTGGAGGGATGCGGGATCGATGCTCATGACGTGGCATTATAGCCGCAAGATTCCGACGACTCCAGCGGGCGGACGGCACCACATCGTTGCATTTCTCCGCGAGGATCATTCGGTTTATCAAGTTCCGGATGGCGATGGCAAGGTGTCAGCCGGACGACGAGGCCGGCAGTCCGGCTGGGTTTTCGGGAAACAGGGCTGACACCCGGCAGTGGAATCCGGGCAGGACGTCTTCGCCTGACAGCTCATCCTTCTCGCGGAGCCAGCCCACCGAGCGATCATCACGATGAATGCGAACCGTCCGGGCCTCGGGATTGATCACCCAAATGAGGGGCACGCCCGCGTCGAGGTATTCCACGACTTTGTTATCGACGTGGTAAGCCAGGTCGTTCGGGGAGATCACTTCAACCGCCAGGTCGGGATGGATGTAGAGATAGCGCTCCGAGGTCGGTCCCTCGGGTAGACGCTCCTTGCGGACGAACGCAACGTCGGGCCTGCGCACCTTTCCCGGGGCGTCGGGGAAACAGACGAAACCCAGGTCAGCGTGCCACGACCAGCCGAGATGGTTCTCGTCGACGAAGGTGTCAATGAAGCGATGCAACCGACTTCCAACCCAGCTCGACAAAACGCTCATGTTCCGCTCCACGAGGTGGCCGTCGACCAGCTCGTAACTCTTCCCATCAGGCATCGCCAGCAGGTCTTCGGGAGTATAGGTCTTCTCGACGACTGTGCTCATTGGTCCGCCTCGATCTGAGGAGGTCATTCAGCGGGGATCGTTCGGAGCCTGAAACCGGTTATTATAACCACGAAGATGCGACCACTCCAGCAGGCGGGTTTCATCGTGAGTCTCGACCAGGATGCGGCTTCTGGCTTACAATCATATTCCCGTCGCGCTTCGTCTACTCTCGTCTGCGCGCGACGCGGTGCTCGCTGCTGACTCGGCACACGCTCCCTCGCTCAAGGAGCCCTACCATGTCCACGATCGCACCCACGCCGCCGGCTTCCGCACCGGCTCCGCTGGCCTCGTCGTCGGTGTACCGCATGACCGTCGACGAATACGAACGGCTGGCGGCGGCAGGAGTCCTGGACGATCCCCGGGTCGAGCTCATCGATGGCTTGCTGGTGAAAAAAATGACTCAGAAACCCCCGCACACCTGGGCAGTCGAGGCGGCCCACGATCACCTGGAGCGCATCCTGCCGCCGGGCTGGTTCATCCGCGAGGAGAAGCCAGTCCGGATCCCCCGATTCGACGAGCCGGAGCCGGACCTGTCCGTGATCCGGGGCACGCGGGACGATTACCGCGGCCGGCATCCAGGGCCCGGAGATATCGCGCTTCTCGTCGAGGTCGCCGAGAGCAGTCATGACCGGGACCAAGGCGAGAAGCGAGCGGCTTACGCCCAGGGCGGCATTCCTCTCTACTGGATCGTCAACCTCATCGACCGCCAGGTCGAGATCTACTCCGACCTCGGAGCCGGCGATTACCGGTCTAGCCAGGTTCTCAGGCCCGGCCAGGACATCCTGGTCGTGATTGACGGCGTCGAAGTCGGCCGGATCGCCGTGACCGACGTCCTACCGTGACGTGGAGCAAGCACATTCGTTTCGAAATGAGGGAATGGGCCCCGAGCAACCACCATGACAGAACCGATTGAGGGATTAACCCTGGGCCTGCGCCGGCAAATGGAAATCTACCAGGCGGGGATGGCAGGGCGAACTCCCGAACAACCGGTCTCCCTCGAGGAGCTCGATCGCAAGGCCCGGTCCGTCCTGGATCCGGCGGCCTACGATTACCTGTCCGGGGGTGCTGGTTCGGAAGATACGGTGCGAGCCAACCGCGAGGCCTTTCGTCGGTGGCGGATCGTGCCGCGCTTCCTCCGCGACGTGAGCCGTCGCGACCTCGGCGTCGACGTCCTCGGACTGCGGCTCCCCGTGCCGCTGATGCTGGCGCCGATCGGCGTTCTGTCGATCCTGCACAAAGAGGCGGACCTGGCCGTGGCGCGTGCCGCCCGCTCGCTGGGCGTCCCCTTGATCCTGAGCACGGCCTCCTCAGCGACGATCGAGGATGTGGCCGTCGCGATGGGAGAGACCCCGCGCTGGTTTCAGCTTTACTGGCCCAAGGACAACGAGCTGGCGGCGAGCTTCCTGCGCCGCGCGGAGCAGGCGGGCTACGGCGCGATCGTCGTCACCCTCGATACTTTCCTGCTGGGCTGGCGCGAGCGCGACCTTCAGAACGCCTATCTTCCCTTTCTCAAAGGGGACGGGCTGGCCAACTACTTCAGCGATCCGGTCTTTCGGGACAGGGTCGGTGGCGATCCTCGATCGAACCCCGCGCGGGCGCTGGAGTACTTCCTCCGCGTGTTCTCCGATCCGGCTCGCACGTGGAGCGATTTCGAGCGCCTGCGTCAGGTGACCCGGCTGCCCTTGCTCGTCAAGGGCGTGCTCCATCCCGACGACGCGAGGCGGGCTGTCGATCACGGAGCGGCGGGCGTGATCGTATCCAACCACGGGGGTCGCCAGCTCGACGGCTGCATCGCGGCGCTCGACGCCCTGCCGGGCGTGGCCGCGGCGGTCGGAGACCGGACGACCGTCTTGTTCGACAGCGGCATCCGGCGCGGGTCGGACGTCTTCAAGGCCCTGGCACTCGGTGCGCGATGCGCCCTCGTTGGCCGGCCCTACTGCTACGGTCTGGCGGTAGGAGGAGAACAGGGCGTCCGCGATGTGGTGTCGAACTTGATCGCCGACATTGACCTGACGCTGGGGCTGGCAGGGTATGCCTCCTTCGCGGAGGTGGACCGGGCGAGCCTGGTCGAGGTCGCAAACCAGCCGGCTTTCGAACTTGCCGCGCCGCAGATGCTGGGTTTATGATCGGGCGGCATTTTCGCCGTTCTCTGCTGTCACTTTCGTCTCCTTTCAAGCTTGGTAGCAATCGATGGATCACCGCCCCGACCCTGACGCCGAACGACCGAAAGCCGCTCGTGGTGATCGAGAGGCGAGCCGGCCGGCGTGCCCGGCGTGTGGAGCTCGATTGATCGAGCAGCGCGGCAAGCTCGTGTGCTCGCGATGCAGGACCGTATGCGAGACCTGCTGCGAGGGAGGGCAGGGCTGAAGAACGATGCCAGCCAACCGGTTGCCTGAAGAACTGGGCTCGATCGATCCGGCCAATCCCCGTTATGCGACCGAAGTCGTCGAACGGTCCTTGGCCGCGGCTCAGGCAGCGGGGGCCAGTGACGTTCACTTTCTACCGGGCGCCGATGGCCTTCAGTTGACTTGGCGGCTCGACGGGGTCTTGCAGCCGGTTGCGCTCCTGCCGGCGAAGGTCGCGCCCAACATCGTGGCGCGGCTCAAGGTCCTGGCCGAGCTCCTGACCTACCGGACCGATGTACCTCAGGAAGGCCGGATCAGGGGCGTTCCGGGCGAGGTCGAGATGCGAGTCAGCACCTTCCCGACCTTGTTCGGCGAGAAGGCCGTGGTCCGGATGTTCGCGGCCGCGGGCCGGTTTCTGGGCCTCGACGATCTGGGCCTTCCTGGATCGGTCAGGGATGAGCTGGCGCGGATCCTGGCCGAGACCTCGGGGGCGATTGTCCTCTCCGGCCCGGCCGGGAGCGGCAAGACGACCACCATCTACGCCTGTCTGCGCGAGCTCGCGGCCCGGTCGCGCGGCGAGCGCAGCCTGGTGACCCTCGAGGATCCGATCGAAGCGGTCGTCTCGGGTGTCGCGCAGGCCCAGGTCAACACGGCCGCCGGGCTCACGCTCGAGTCGGGCTTGAAGTCGCTGCTGCGACAGGATCCGGAGGTCATCGCCATCGGTGAGATCCGCGACAAGGCCACGGCCGAGATCGCGTTGCAAGCCGCCCTCACCGGCCACCTGATCCTCACGACCTTTCACGCCGGCAGCGCCTGCGAGGTCATCGGCCGGTTCCTCGATATGGGCATCGAGCCGTACGTGGTCCGCAGCGGGCTGCGCGCGGTCGTCGCTCAGCGGCTGGCGAGAAAGCTTTGCGATTGCGCGCAGCCTTCAACTCGCCATGAGGACTTCCTCGGCCTCCCGGTGCAGAGCGCCAGGCTGCCGCGCGGCTGCGATGTCTGCCGGGGGACCGGCTACAGCGGCCGGACCGTCCTGGCGGAGATGCTGCTGCCCGAAACGGACGAGATGGCGCGCGCCGTCCTGGCCCGGAGCGACGTTCGACAGCTCGAGCGCGTCGCCGTCGCCGCCGGAATGGTCGACCGTTGGGATCGTGCCTGCACCGCCGTCGAGGCAGGTCTGACTTCTCCCGCCGAGGTCCGACGCATCCTGGGTGTCGCCAGGCCGCCGGAACGCGGATGAACAGGGAGAGATCGACGAACGGAATTCGACTATGCCAGGCCAGCACTGGCTTTGCCAGTGTCTTCGAGCACGCCGTCAACTCAGCACTCCGTCGGGCAAGCCGTGCACGAAGGGAAGTTCCGGCTCAGACTGAGCCGGCCGGTCCACCAAGTAGAATCGCGCGGACGACCACCTCCAGTCGACGGCACGCGGGCACAATCGTCGATTCACCGGGTTGTTATGGATGTAATCGAGGCTCGCCGTGATGGCTTCGGAAGAGAAGAAGTTTCGGTCGAATCCCGGGCCCTCCTGCCAGAACCGAAAACACCACTTGCCAGGCCGTTCTCGTACGGTGAGGCGAGTGTCTTCGAGTGCCAGCCCTGCACCGGCGGAGCCAGTGGCATAGTTCAGCGCTGGCCTGGCGAGTGTCTCTTTGAGCGCACTTGACAACCTCTGACAATTGTGGTGAGATGACCCCTACACAAATGTCGTAGGCGGGCGAGTCCTGCTGATCCAGGCAGGAGGGAGAAGCGCGGACGATGTCTGAAGGCGAGCTGGGTCCGAGACTGCCGGGTTCGATCACGATCGACGAATTGCTGGCGCTCAACGCCGAGATCGTGGCGCTGGTCCGTGCGGGGGTTCCGCTGGAGCGCGGGCTGCTCGTGACCGCGCGTGACCTGCGGGGGCGGCTGGGGCGGATCGCGAGTGCCCTGGGTCGCCGCCTCAGCCGAGGCGAGAGCTTGGTCGAGGCTCTGGAGGGGGAGGGGCGGGCGATCCCGCCGCTTTACCGCGCGGTCGTGGAAGCCGGCGCGAGGTCGGGTCGTCTGCCGGTCGCGCTCGAGGGCCTGGCCGGTTACGTGCGCGGTTATTCCGAGGCCCGCGCGACCATCGGGCTGGCGCTCTGGTACCCCATCGTGGTCCTTGCACTCGCATATGGGCTCTTCGTCGGGCTCGTATGCCGGGTCGTCCCGCAGTTCCTCGCTACATTCGAGGCGCTCCGTCTGACAGCGTCTCCTCTGATTTACTGGCTCAACTGGCTGGGTGAAACGGTCAGCTACTGGTGGCTCGCCGGACCGATCGCGCTGGTCGTGCTGGCGATTGCCTGGATCCGGTCGGGAACCGCGGCGCGGTTTCACGCGCCGACGTGGATGTGGCTGCGGCTCTTTCCCTGGATGAAGTCGATCCTGGCCAGTTACGAGACCGCCAACTTCTCCGAGCTGCTCGCCCTGCTGCTCGAGCACCACGTGACGTATCCGTCGGCATTGGTCCTGGCCGCCGAGTCCACCGGCAATCCGCGGCTGATGCGGGGGTCCCGACAGCTTGCCGAGGCGGTCACGCGCGGCGATTCGGCCGTGTCGGCCTTGGGGGCGGTCGATGAGCGGACATTTCTCCCCATGTTGCGCTGGGTCCTGGCGGCGGGACAGCAGCAAGGATCGCTGGTCGCGGCCTTGCACAACCTCGCCGATCTCTATCGCAAGCGCGCCCGGTTCCAGGCCGAGAAGCTGTCGTTGTTCCTGCCCACGATTCTCATGCTCGCGATCGGCGCGAGCGCGACCTTGCTCTATGGGCTGGCGCTCTTTCTACCGTTGATCAACATCCTCAAGGAACTGTCGGTCGCTTGAAGAGGGCGAGTCGGCAGCGGAGTGCGAAAGCAGAGGGCCCGGCATGTCGGATTTGATGGGATCAAATGGAGCGAGGGGTGGCTTGAGCGCGGCCGACGCCGCGGAGCTCTCGCACCAGATCGCCGAATTGACGCGCGCCGGCTTACCATTGTCCCAGGGCCTCGTCGCGCTGGGTGACGAGCTGCCTCGGGGCCGGCTCCGCCGATCGATGAACGAGCTGGCCCGGACGCTCGAGGCAGGCGTGCCGCTCGATCAGGCCGTCGAGGATCATCGACGGAGAATCCCTCCTCATCTCCGCGGGCTCGTGATCGCCGGAGTACGCTCGGGCCGGCTGGGCGACCTTTTGAAACAGTTTTCCTCCTATGTCTTCATCGGGACCGAGCTGAAGCGAGCGCTGTGGGTGGGCCTGGCTTATCCGGCACTCACGGTCGGCGTCGCATTTGCTCTTTTCCTTTTCGTCTGCGCGGTCGTGGTCGACCGGTTCAATGAGATTTACAGGGACTTCAACATCCCGCTGCCCTCGATGACCCTGGCAATGCTCTTTGTTGCGCGGATCGTGAACTCGATCTGGCTTCCTATCGGGCTCGTGGCAGGCACCGTCCTTTGCAGTTGGCTGGCGGCTCGTTTATTCCTGAGACGACCGGTGCGTCGCAGCCTGGCGGGCCGGCTTCCCCTGTTCGGAACGATCTGGCGCTCCACTTCGCTGGCGGAGTTCTGTCATCTGCTGGCCTTGCTGCTGGAAAGTCACCTTCCGTTGCCGGAAGCGCTCCGGCTGACGGGTGAAGGGGTTCAAGACGCCGAATTCGACGTCTCGTGCCGCGTCATGGCCCATGAGGTCGAATCGGGCCGGTCCCTGTCGGAGGCGATGGCCGAGCGGAGGCTGTTTCCGCTCGGGCTGCCTCGTCTCTTGCGTTGGGCCGAGGGCCAAAAGAGCTTGACCGAGGTACTGCACATTGCCGGCTCGATGTTCGAGGCCCGCGCACGCGCACAGTCGACGTTCGTGGGCTCGGTGATGAGCGTGCTGTGCGTCGTTCCCGTTTTCTGGATCATTCTGATCGTGCCCGCGCTCTTCCTTCCGCTCATCACGTTGATCAGTCGATTGTCTGGATAAGCTGGGCCTCAACCGGAGAACGCCGTGGCCACGGGACCTACCGAGCCGTTCGGAAGCGAAGAGACTGGTCGGGAGTCCCGGCCCCCGCGATCCAAGCCGGTCAGCGAGGAGGGACTGGGCCTGGAGCTCGACCCGGCGCAGCTTGCATTTTCGCCCCGCCGCGAGCCCTGGCGGGTGCGGCATTTGATGTACCTGGTCGCCATCGTGGCCGGGGTGCTCTGGGTGGGGATCATCCTCGCCGGCTCGCTCATGATCGTCAGGCTCCTGATGATTGGCGGCGCCGCGTTATTGTTCGCGGCGGCGATGGGTGCATTCTTCATCGTGGCGCGCCGGCGGTCGACGCGGCAGGACTCGCTCTTGTCGGTCCTGGCAATCGCGGCCGAGAAGGAGATGCCGCTGGCGCCGGCGGTCGTGGCGTTCGCCGACCAGTACCGCGGCCGATCGTACCGGCGAGTCATGGACCTGGCTGCCCAGTTGAACTGGGGGAACATGCTGCCCGAGGCCCTCGAACGGGCGAGCAAGGTGGTAACGCGCGACGCGGTGCTGCTGGCCTGGGTGGGTCAAGCCGCCGGCATGCTGCCCAAGGCATTGCGCATTGCCGCGGCGGCCAGGTCGTCCTATTTGCCCCTCTGGACGGCGATCGCCGGGCGCCTTGCTTATATCCTGGGGCTCCTCTTGACCATGCAGGTGATCGCCGGTTTTGTCATGTATTACATCATACCGAAGTTTGAGGCGATCTTCAAAGATTTTGGAGTGTCGCTGCCCAGGATCACCATCTTGCTCATCGAGGTCTCCCATTTCACGGTCCGGTACGGCGCGGTCGCGCTGGTCCCGCTGATCGAGTTCGCTCTTCTGATTGCGCTCCCGTTCTCATTCCTGACCTGGGGCAATTACAACGTCCCTCTGTTCGATCGTCTGCTGGGACGACGGCACACGGCACAGGTCTTGCGATCGCTCGCGCTGGTGGTCGATGGGGAGAAGCCGATCTCGCTGGGAATCTCGACCCTGGCGAACCATTACCCCGCGTTCTGGATCCGCCGGCGGTTGATCGGTGTCGAGTCGGACGTGCGGCACGGGGTCGATTGGATCCAGGCTCTGTGGCGGCACGGATTGATTCGAGCGGCGGATGCCGAAGTACTGGCGTCGGCCGCCGCGGTCGGCAACCTGGGCTGGGCGCTCTCCGAGCTGGCCGAAACCACCGAGCGGCGGCTGGCGACCCGAGTCCAGGCGATGGTTCAGACCTTGTTTCCGCTGGTCGTGGTGATGCTCGGCATGATGGTTTTCTTCATGGCAGTCGCGTATTTCCTGCCACTGGTGCAGCTTATCAAGAGGTTGACGGAAATATGATCGATCAATCGTGCTCGAGAGCCAGGCGGAGGCGCCGCGGGTCGCTGCTCGCGGAAGTGGCGATGGCCACGGTTTTGTTGATGATCGCCATGACGCTCACGGTCAAGGTCCTGGGCTGGGTGGCGCTCGAGCGCCGCGCGGCCGAGCGCCGGCAGCGGGCCGTGATGGAAGTGGCCAACGTGATGGAACGAATCACGGCTTACCCATTCGAGGAAGTCACGCCCGCCCTGGCTCGCCGGATCACGCTTTCCGAGACTGCTCGCCAGCGGCTCCCGGACGCCGAGCTCGCCCTGGACGTCAGCGACGGCGCTCCCGTGGCGGGCCAAACCGCCCGGCGGATCGCGATAACGCTCCGCTGGCGGGGCAGCACCGGAGAGTGGGACGCGCCCGTCCGCTTAACCTCGTGGATCGAACGGAGGAGGGGGAGCTCATGATTCACCGCAAGGGAATGAAGTCGTCGATTTGCTCGCGCCGCGGCATCACGATCATCGAAGTCCTCATCGTGGTGACCGGAGTCGCCATGATGCTCGGGCTCTGCACGATCAGCCTGCAGGTCCTCATGCAATTGAACGCCGACGGCCAGGCGCGCCTGAGAGGGGCCGTGGCCCTGGAGCGACTGGCGCGGCAGCTTCGCGACGACGTCCATGGCTGCGAGCTGGCTCAACTTGCCGCTGGCCCCAAGGCCCCGGTCAAGCCCGCGGGCCTGCGGCTGACGATGGGGCCCAATCATACTGTCGCGTATGAAGTGCGTGACGGCAGCGTCGATCGGGACGAGTCCCGGGCCGGCAAGACGGTCCGTCACGAGTCATACTTCCTGCCGCGCGGCCGGGTCGCCCGGTTCGAGCAACGCAATGAAGCGGCTCACCGGCTGGTGGCGCTCGTCGTGAACCAGGTCGCGGGCAAGAGCGGGACCGACCCGCCGGCGCCGCTGGAGGTCGTGGCTTTGCCGGGCAAGGATCGGCTCGAGAAACGGGGGGGCGGATCGTCATGATCGTCATCCGGACGCGCAGGTCGTCCCGCGGCATGACCGTGGTCGCCGTCTTGATTTGCCTGGTCGTGGTCACCTTGATCAGTGGTGCCGTGCTCAAGGTCGGCCTGGCCCACCGCGCCTTGGTCCGCGCGCAGGAGCGTCGTCTTCAGTCGGAGTGGCTCGCCGAATCGGGAGTAGAGAGGGCGCTCGCCCGGCTCGCCGTCGATCGCGAGTATACCGGCGAGGCCTGGCCGATCAGTGCGGTGGATCTGGGGTTGCCCGAGCGCCCGCCGGCAGCCCGCGCGACGGAAAAGTCGGATGGAGCGGCGGCCGTCGTCACGATCGCGGTCGACCGAGTGGAGGGCCGCGCCACTCGCCGGCGGGTCCGCGTCCAGGCTGACTATCCACGGGATGCGCCGGGCCGGTCGCGGCATTCCAAACAAGTGTTGATCGATCTCGAAACGAGGAAACCATGAGTCAAGACACGATCACGTATGCGAGCATTCCCAGCACGCGTGCCGTTGGCCGGGCTCGTCGGGGTTTGCAAACCCGCCGCGCGTTCACACTGATCGAGCTCCTGGTCGTGATCGCCATCATCGCGGTGTTGATCGCGCTGCTCCTGCCGGCCGTCCAGGCCGCGCGTGAGGCCGCCAGGCGGGCTCAGTGCTGCAACAATCTGATGCAGATGGGGATCGCCATCCAGAACTACGAATCGTCGCACGAACGACTTCCTCCGGGTGTCGTGAACAACAGCGGCCCGGTGCTCGATCTGCCCAAGGGCTACCACTTCGGCTGGCTCACTCAGATCCTGCCCTACTGCGAACAAAAAAACGTTTACAATCATTTTAACTTCAAGCTCGGACTCTACGAGCTGCAGAATCTCACCACAAGAATGATCGTCTCCCGCAACTTCCTCTGTCCATCGGATCCCGGGCCCAATCGCGGGGTCGGCATGGTCGGCACGACGAGTTATGTGGGCATCCACAACGACGTCGAGGCTCCGATTGCCGCCAATAACAAGGGCGTCTTTTTCCTCAACAGCTCGATCCGTTATGAAGACGTCACCGACGGCACGTCTCAGACAATCTTCGTGAGCGAAAAGCTGAATGATGGGCTGGATCTCGGGTGGGCGTCGGGCACCCGCGCCAGCCTGCGGAACGGGGGCTGGCCGGTCAACTCGTCGAAAAACCTGTCGGGGACGGTTCTCGGCTCGGGGGGCCAGGGTGATTCTGATGCCGGGAACGACAACCCTGAAGCCGCGCCGGGCACGCCGTCGTTCGTCGGCGGCACGAGCAGCCGGCATCCCGGCGGCGCTAATTTCACGTTCGGCGACGGCTCGGTCCGGTTCGTGAAAAACTCGCTCAGCCCCGGGATCCTCAAGCTGCTGGCAAACCGCGCCGACGGAGAGATCATCAGCGCCGATCAATTCTGAAGTAGAGGGGGCACACCGATGAGACGCCGTTCCGCGTTCACGATGATCGAGCTTCTGATTGTCATCGCGATCATCGCGATCTTGATCGCGTTGCTGCTGCCGGCGATCCAGTCGTCGCGCGAGACGGCGCGGCGATCCCAGTGCGCCAACAACTTGATGCAGCTCGGCATCGCGCTCGCCAATTACGCCTCGACTCACTCGGTGTTCCCGCCCGGCGTGGTCAACGACAAGGGCCCGATCCTCAACCTGCCGCGCGGATACCATCATAGCTGGATCGTCCAGATCCTGCCGTTTATCGGCCAAGACAATGTCTATCGCCGGATCGATTTTCGACAGGGCGTCTACGAGCCGAGCAACGACACGGCGGTGGGAGTCGGTATCGCGACGCTCATGTGCCCATCGAGCAGGGTTCCCCGTTCCTCGACCAACTATGCCGGCTGCCATCACGACGTCGACGCCCCGATCGCGGCGGACAACCACGGCGTCCTTTACTTGAACAGCCGCGTGCGATACGACGACATCCCGGATGGGCCGGCCCACACCATTCTGCTCGGGGAGATTCCCAATGACGGTCCAACGCTCGGTTGGGCTTCCGGGACGCGGTCCACGCTTCGCAATACCGGGCATCCGCTCGACGCGCCCGATCCTCTCACCGCCCTGATCGGCAACGCTCGCTCACCAAACCCCCGACTCCGTGGTCCGGAGGAGTATGATGCGATCGAGAAACTGGCGGAGGATGGGCTATGGCCGCTGGAGCGGACCGGTGGGTTCTCGAGCTGGCATGGCTTCGGCGCGAACTTCCTGTTTTGCAACGGCTCGGTGCGGCTGGTGAAAGCATCGATCGATCGCCGCATCTACCGGCTTCTCGGCAACCGCGACGACGGCGAGCCGATCAGCGACGACTCGTTCTGAGCTGCCTACCGCCAAGAAAACAGATCCATCAACCGCCAAGACGCCAAGATCGCCAAGGGAACAAAAAACGTTTGGACAAAGACAACTACAATAACCGCCAAGACGCCAAGATCGCCAAGGGAACAAAAAACGTTTGGACAAAGACAACTACAATAACCGCCAAGACGCCAAGATCGCCAAGGGAACAAGACAACTCATATAGATCATCAT
>JBIOJM010000144.1:0-22708 GCA_044450785.1 Isosphaerales bacterium | reverse complement strand
GAGTATTGCTGCCAGTGTGGCACGGCATCCGGGGGCAAGGGACCGATAGCTCGGCCGGTCATCGGATCCGCGCGCTTGCTACTCATATCCAAGAGGTCGCCAATCCGCAGCAATCGCGCCAAGAAGCGAACGTTGACCTTGCCGTCGAAGACATCTCTCTCTTCGGGGAATCGACTCTCGTCGGCAAGGTCGCTTTCGCTCAAACCGTGCCCGACACCGAGGTCGGCAATGGTTTCGAACGCGACCGAGTCGCCGTCGTCAACCAATCGCCGAAGGAACGGGTGCAGTTCGAGCGTGGTCTTGCCCCGCTCGTGGTGATCACGCCGCACGAAGTCGGCGATGAGATACCGCAGGGACTGATCGGCGAGGAACGCCGTCAGTTCCGTCGTACCGATGACCGGACCGTCGCGCAGGGCGACGTACTTTTGGAACAATACGTGTCCCTTACCGTCATGCGCGACGAATGCCTTCCACTGCTCTGAGGCTAGAATCGTTGCCGCGTCTCCGGGCGAGACGACCATGCCCATATCATGCAAATATGCGGCGCAAAGGAGGCAGTAGACCTCAGCGGTCGAGAACGGCACTACCGGCTTGCTGTTGTTGAACAATAGGCGGGAAAGCTGTTCGATGATGCGATCGCTGTGATCGAGCCCATGACTTGGGTAGTGCGGGAAGAACTGCGCGACATGAGGCATCCATTTCGATAACTCGTCTCGGATATGGAGCATCCGTGCGGAAAGCGCTTCGTCCTTGGCCTTGAGCCACTTGTACAGTTGCGCTTTCTTGACATCGGGCTTCAAGTTGGGCTCCGAACAGACCAGCGCGTCGGGCTGCGAGGACGCTCGCGCGCCAGCACTTCGGAAATTGTACCGCAGAAAACTCTTATCTGCACAGACTTCGACGCCGAGAACCGCAGCGTCGCCAGCTCAGCCCGTGTCGCGCCCGTGCGTGAGTAGGCGGCTCAACGCCGCCCGAGCCACGGCGAAGATAGCGGCGCATCTCACTCAGCAGGCATGAATGTTCTGAGCGGTCACGACGACAACCATCGCAACGTTTTCCGAGTGCCGAACTCCTGCCGATTTGGTGGAGAATGGGACCTTCTTGCAGGCTGGGTTTCCCTTGCCTCACCTGGTCTGAGCCGCGACAATGACCACCGTGCCGTTTCCTTCGATGCAGGAGTCCAGTCATGTCCCGCGCTACGCTTGAGGAACGAGTGGCAGCACTGGAGAGACACGTCGATGCCTTGCTTGCTAATCACGCTGGGACGGGACGTGCCAAGGATTGGCGCCGCACGCGCGGAGTCTTTACCGGAGATGATCTCATGAAGCAGATCTTCGAGGAAGGCCGCAAGATTCGCGAAGCAGAAAGGAAGCGTGTCCAGCCTCGGAGTGGAAAAAAGCGGCAAGCCCATTCATGATCCTGCTCGACACCGACCCTCTTTCTGTTTTACAGAGGTAAGATGCCGGGACATAACGCAACACTCTGAGACGAAGAATCAGCTTGGGTCGTCGGCCGGGGCCGCCCGGCACGATTCTGAAATAAACCGGTTTGGCGCCGATCCTCCCCGATCCTCTGACCTGATTCTCCCCGGCGCCCGGCCCGCACTAACGGCCGACTGGAACCAGGGCCGCGACCTTTTAACTGTGCTCACGCGATTTCCCGGGACGCAGCGCCGGGGCGATCCGGCAACCTTGAAGGCAGCCCACGAGAGTGAACTCCGTCCTTGATGCGATAAAGTTCGGAGGTGGCTTCGTATGCCAGAGCAAGAAGGTGCGAATCTCGGAGCGCTGAGCGATCTCTGCACTCCCTGGTGCGTTCACGTGGTGGCGACCTTGCGGATTGCCGACCACATCGCCGCGGGCACAGACCAGATCGATGACCTTGCCGCGGCTGCAGGCTGCGATCCCTATGCCCTTCACCGGGTGCTCACATACCTCGTGGGCAAGGGCTTGTTTGAGGAAGCGACCCCCGGCCGGTTCGCTTTGAACCAAGCTGCTCGGGGGTTACTCGATAGATCGCAGCATCTCGGGCTCGACCTCGAGGGCATCGGCGGTCGCTTCGCTCACGCATGGGGCACCCTCCTCACCTATGTCCGGACTGGCGTGCCCGCGTACCACGAACGTTTCGGCCTGCCGTTCTGGGACGACCTGGACGCCCATCCGGACGTCAGGGCAAGCTTCGACGACCTGATCGGGCCAGCAGGGCACGGCACCCCCAAGCCGGAGTTCCAGATCACCGGCGGCTGGGGGTCGGTGCGGACTGTGGTCGACGTCGGAGGGGGTACCGGAGCGATGCTCGCGGAGGTCCTTCGCAAGTGGCCTGAGATCAACGGGACGCTGGTCGATCTCCCGCGGACCGTGGCGCTCTCCTACGAGATGTTTCAGGCTGCCGGTGTGGCCGGGCGCGTCACGACGGTCGGGCAGAGCTTCTTCGACCCACTGCCGGCCGGCGCGGACCTCTATCTGCTGAAGGGGATCCTGAACGACTGGCCCGATCGTGAAGCGACGGCGATCCTGAACCGCTGTGCCGAGGCAGCGCGCCCCGCCGGTCGAGTTGTGGTCCTCGGCGGCGTGGTACCAGAAGGCGCGCCCAGAGGCCTGGAGATCGAGATGGTGCTGCTGGGAGGTAAGCTGCGCACCGCGGTCGAGTTCCGGGAGCTCGCGCGTGAGGTTGGGCTGCAGGTGTTGGCCGCCGAGCGCCAACCATCGGGCTACTTTGTCGTCGAGTGTCGTCCGACCTGATGCCGATGCCGTCACCTGTCGGCGATGTCTTTGAGCGGGCCAATCCTTTCGCCTTTCGCCCTTTTCGGCTCTGCGGGTTCAAGGCGGCCAAGGATTGGCGACGCCAAGAACGTTCACGAAATGGTCTCGAACAGCATGATCGGTGCAGCGACCCAATCGGCGAAAGAAATCTGGCAACTGGCTTGAATAGAACGTCGCAACAACCGGGCGAGGATTGACGCCGTGGGCGATTTGATGGCGCAGGGTCATCGCATCAGCCAATCGCTGCACTGCCTGGGCCGACGTGCAGTTTTGCCACACCCAAGAAGTTTGAATATCGTGTAGCCCTAACGCATCAGATATCAGCATGCGAATATTTTCTGTATTTGGGGTATTGAACCTACCCAACTGCCCACGCACGGAGGCATTGAGCGCGGGCCATAGGCCAAGAGGCGGGGCTGCTGGGCGCAGCACGTTCAGGGATTCGCGTGCGAGCTCCTCGATGTACGCTTCCCAGGCGGATGCGCACATGACAATGACAGCTCGATTCAAAGCGGCCACGCGGAGCGGACGCCCGGGGATCCCAACCGGGAGCTGACCGGAGGCATCGTACAAGTGGTCGGCATCACGCAGAAGAGAGAGGAGATGCCCGGTAAAAGCGTTTGATGCCACTGAAAAAGCCCCAGACTCGCCGAGCCACCATCACCGCTTACGCAGTTTGACTCTCTTGAGCGGCATCTTGTCCACGTCGATCTTGTGCTCGCGAAGTTCCTGCAAGCCATCCGACAGGTAGTCGCCCAGTGGCGCCTTGTCCGTCATCTGTGATGCCGCGTGTTCCGGATCCCCGAGGGTACCTTTCAATGCCTCGTAGTATCCCGCCAAGTCTTCAACGCCAAAATCTCCGCGGCCAAGATACATGATCAGCATCAGTTGATAAACCATCTCCTCCGAAAGCGATGCCAGGAAGGCCCGCAGCTCCTTTTCCGCGGGCGGAGACGGCGCACTCTCTTCGTCAAGACCAACCAATGGGTAATGAGGATGTCGCTTCGGAAGTTCGGTGGCATAGTAATCGCGAACCTTGCGAGCGAGATCGATCACCTTGTGGGCAGCCTCCGAGAGCGTCATGTCCCGCTCCCTCCTGCGAGCGTTATGCCCGTGAAAGAAAACCGACGGTCCGGGGTGAACAACGACCCCAGCATACCGCGCAGTCACAAGGCCAGAAAGATCCACCGCCTATCTCGAGGGGCTAGCGGCGCCGTTTCTTGAAAAGGCTCGCGGCATCCCCGCCCGCACCGACCAAATCAACCAAGGGAATCACTTCCACGCGGTCGGCAAGCCCGTAACGACGTTCACCCGGATAGACCACGACAAGTCGATCCAGCTTCAGGTCGTTCAAGGCAGTGCGCATCGAGGGTGTCAGGATGGGCGCGTCCATGCGTTTGCATTCGACCCCGATGCGGCGGCCGTGCTTGAACAGCACCAGGTCGATCTCGGCGCCCTGGTGTGTCGCCCAGTAATACGCGTCGTCCGGGCGCAAGGCCTTGAGCACCTCTTCGACAGCGTAGCCTTCCCACGAGGCGCCGACTTTGGGATGAAGCTCCAGGTCGCGCTGGTTGGCGATGCCCAAGAGCGCGTGCAAGAGGCCGCTGTCGCGCACGAACACCTTCGGCGCTTTGACCTGGCGCTTGCCGAGATTCTCAAACCACGGCGGCAGTTGCCGAAGCATGAAGACCCCGGTCAACAAATCGAGGTAGCGGCGCACAGTCGATTCACTGACGGCAAGCGAGCGGGCCAGCTCGGCGCCGTTCCAGATCTGAGCGTGATAGTGGGCGAGCATGTTCCAAAAGCGCCGCAGGGCGACCGCCGGAATCTGGATGCCCAGTTGAGGAATGTCGCGTTCCAGAAAAGTCTGCAGGAATTGGCGGCGCCAGGCAATGGAATCGCCTTCGCTCTTGGCCGTGTACGCGAGCGGGAACCCGCCGCGCAACCAGAGCCGGCCTTGGGCGCGAGGGCCCAGGTCTCCCAGGCGAAACCCCTCCAGGAGCACGGTTTCCAGGCGTCCTGCCAAGGTCTCCGAGGATTGGCTGAGCAGCTCGGGCGTCGCACTGCCCAGAATCAGGAACCGAGCGGGGAGCGGCCTGCGATCCGCGAGCACGCGCAACTGCGGAAACAATTCCGGACGGCGCTGGATTTCATCGATGACCACGAGCCCTTTGAGCGGGCGGAGTGCGGTGCTGGGTTCGGAGAGCCGGGCCACGCTCTGAGGGTCTTCGAGGTCGAAATAATTGACGGAATCGGCGGGAACGAACTGCCGGGCCAACGTCGTCTTGCCACATTGACGCGGCCCCAAGAGCGCCACCACCCGGCTCCGCCGGAGGGCGGTGCGCACCATGCGGATATCGGTTCGCCGATCGATCATGGCCCTGATCATACACCATGAAAATCCATCAGGCCATGCGGGAAATTCATGGTGGCCACGCTGACGTGATAACCGCGCTAGCCGTCGGCTATGGCCCTTACGACGAAAAATGGCTCCGCCCCCCACGCGACCACGTCGGGCAGTGGGGCATCCGGCGGCCCATGGGACAGATCCTGCTCGCAGGCGAAGTGTTAGACGGCCCCATTGTCGACGGCCAAATCCGAAACAGCTCCAAAATCCCGATCGGTGGTCAGAACGATGAGGTTATAATGAAACGATGTCCGGCCCTGCGGCCCTGGTGTATTCGATCGCGCACCGCCGACACTTTGCGCAACGCAGACGACAGGTGGTTGCAATCGAGCAGGTAGTCCGGCACTAGGCGAGCCCCATGTGCCGACGGACCTGCTCCTTGGCCTCGCGACGCGCTTCGTGCAGCGCCCGCTCCAACTGATCCTCGTTCGCCGGCTCGCTCGCTGAGCACAGATTCGCCAGGACGGCAAAATCGCGGTCGATTTCCTCCACCGGCATCTCGCTGTCATCCACCTTCTCGACTCGCAACGGCTGGCCTTCTTGCCAATCGGCCGGCAACGGCTCGAGCGGACGGATTTCACCGCGACTCACGACGGCCTTGACCATGGACTTGTCCTCGGGAGAAGGACTTTCGACGGCACCATTGTACCTGTGAACGGCACCGTTCTCGAGTTTACCTCGCATCGAGCCGTCCTGAAAGCCGTGCGCGCCGAGCCACTTGCCGCTAAATTCTGCGAGCCCTTTGGCCGGCCCTCAGCCGCCGGCAATGGCGCCCACAACCAGAAAGGGCTCCGCCCCTGAAGCGACCGCGTCAGGCAGCGGGGCGTCCGGCAGCTCATGCGACAGATCCTCCTCGCAGGCGAAGAACCTCACGAACGGTCGGCGCTGTTGCGTGACGTGGTCGCGGATCGTCCCGCGCAGCATCGGATAGCAGGCCTCGAGCGCGTCGAGGATCGAGCGCTGCGTGGCCTGACCCTCGACTTCGAGATTCACCTCGCCGCCGACGCGCGCCAGCGTCCGCAGATGGGCCGGGAGCACCACTCGGATCATGGCAGTGTCTGGACCTCGACGGATACCACGGCCGGCAGATCTCGGACAATGGGGGCCCAGTTGTCTCCGGAATCGGCCGACGCGTACACTTGCCCGCCGGTGGTGCCGAAATACACGCCGCACGAATCGAGCGAATCGACGGCCATCGCGTCGCGCAACACGTTGACGTAGCAGTCGCGTTGCGGCAGACCATTCGTGAGCGCCTCCCATTCGTTTCCGCCCGTCCGGCTTCGGTACACGCGCAGCTTCCCTTCGAGCGGGAAATGCTCCGAGTCGCTCTTGATCGGGACGACGTAGATGGTCTCCGGCTCGTGCGCGTGAACGTCGATCGCGAACCCGAAGTCGGTCGGCAAGTTCCCGCTGACCTCGTGCCACGACTCGCCGGCGTCGTCGCTGCGCATAACGTCCCAGTGTTTCTGCATGAACAGCACATTCGGACGCGATGGGTGCATCGCGATGCGGTGAACGCAGTGGCCGACCTCGGCAGTCGGGTCGGGGATGTATTCGGACTTCAGTCCACGGTTGATCGGTCGCCACGTCTCGCCGCCGTCGTCGGTCCGGAAAGCGCCCGCGGCCGAGATGGCGATGTAGATCCGCCCGGGATCGCTCGGATCCAGCAGGATCGTGTGCAGGCACATCCCACCGGCGCCTGGCTGCCAGCGGGGCCCTGAGCCGTGGCCGCGCAGTCCGGGAAGTTCCTGCCACGTCTGGCCGCCGTCGATTGAACGGAACAAGGCCGCGTCTTCAACCCCGGCGTAGACGTTATCCGGATCGGTCAGCGATGGTTCGAGATGCCAGACCCGCTTGAACTCCCAGGGGTGCGGCGTGCCGTCGTACCACATGTGAGTGCCGGGGACGCCGTCATACACGAACTTGTTACCCACGGGCTCCCACGTCTTGCCGCCGTCGTTGGAGCGCTGGATCTGCTGCCCGAACCAGCCGCTGGACTGCGACGCATACAGCCGGTTCGAGTCAACCGGCGAACCCTTCAGGTGGTAGATCTCCCAGCCCGCAAAGTGGGGGCCACTGATATCCCACCGCTCGCGCTTGGCGTCCGATGTCAGGACGAACGCACCCTTGCGTGTGCCAACCAGTACCCTTACTCCGCTCATCCCTTCCTCCTTCGCATCAGACGTGCGCCCTGGCTCAAATCGGTTGCGCAGCAACGAAGCTCATTCATGAGTGGCATTCTCCCGAATCACGCTTAGAATCATCGTACCTGTTGGTTGTGCCGGGTCCAGTCCTTGCCAGGGAGCCACGAGCGTCGGACGGTCAACCAGGTTCCGGAAGATCCCGCCCTCGGACGGCGCGCGAGTTAGGTTCGCCCGGGGGGGCCGTCGGGGCGCCGGCCGCCGGCTCTGGTGAAAGTTCCTTGATTTCGATCCGGTCGAACTCCGCGCGGATCGAAGGAACGTCACAGAAGACTCCGAGACTCAACCGAGCGGGAGTCAGGTCCGACTCGAACTTCACCGGGTCGCACACCCTGACCGAGTTGACGAGGATCTCGACCTGGCGCTTCTTCACGCGGAGGACGAACGTGTTGAAGTCCTTACCGCCCGGCTTGATGGCCGGATGAGTGATCGGCCCGACCCTGGGGAAATTGGGATGCATTTTCGCTGTCCAGTTGCTCGGCTCGAGGAAGAGCTGGTTGTCGCTGTTGATCCGCAACTGGAAGCCGCCATGATCGCTGTGCACGTGCACGCCCAGCGATCCCCGGCTCGTGGGCTTGTCGCCATAGACCCGGCCCACGACCTCGCAGACGAACTCAGGGAGCGGTCGGCCAGGGCACGGCCAGCTCCTGGCCCAGCCGCCCACGTTGGCGTCGATGCGGTAAACACCGTCTTGATAGCCGTGGTGTTCGGGTGCGTTTCGAGCGCTCTCCTCGGGAGTGTCCTTGGGCCAGCCACTCCCGGGATCGTTGAAGTCGTCGACGAACAGGACGCGAGTGGATTTCAAGGTGGCCGCCGTCGAGCGGACCGACCCTCCCACATTCAACTCCATGATCTCGATCTCGCGGAACTCGACCGGACCGTCGATGCCGGTCAAGCCGAAGTAACCCGAGGTACGATCCTTGTTCGGATGGGGCTGCATGAATTCGTGGGTCTGGCCGAGGTCGGTGTCGAGGATGAGGAGGCCGTTCAGCTCGACCTTGATCTTCGAGCCCTGGACCGTGACTTCCTGTGAGTTCCATTCGCCGACGGGACGCAAGTGCCAGCGTTGCACAGCGACCATCCCGAGGGCCGAGCCATGGTACATTCGGGGATCGAGGTTGGCAAATTTCGGGGCCGTGTCGTCGAGGATCTGGATTTCACACATGCCGGATTCCGCCGGGTCGCCGTGGCCGGGGTAGCGGATCGCCAATCCGTTATTGGCACCCGGTGAGAGGTGGAACTCGACACGGGCGACAAAGTCGGAGTATTCCTCAAGTACAGGGTGCAACCCAGGCTGTAGATGTCGGCCCGGTGGTCGGCCTTCTTGGCATCATCGGCCTGCTCGGGGGCGGTGAAGTCGACGGTCCCCATGTAGGCCCCGGTCTGCGTCAACGAGCCGGACACGGACTTGCCGAGCGGGCTGGTCCCCTCGATCACGCGTGCCAGGCCGAGGTCGAGCACCTGGACCACTCCCGACTTGGCGAGCATCAGGTTGGCCGGCTTGATGTCGCGGTGGATGATCCCCTTTGCATGGGCGGCCTCCATGCCGCGTGCCGCCTGGATGGCGCAGTGGAGCGCCAGCTCGATCGGCAAGGGGCCACCCGAGGTCACGAGCGCTTCGAGGTCTTGACCCTCGATGAACTCCATTGCCAGGAAGTGGACGCCGCGGTCCTCGCTGGCGTCGAGCGCCGCGACGATGTTGGGGTGATCGAGCCGGCCCGCGACCTCGACCTCGCGCCGGAAGCGGAGCACGGCCTCGCGGTCGCGTCCGAACGAGGGGGGCAAGACCTTGAGCGCGACGACCTGGCAGGTTGGACGATGACGCGCCTTGAAGACGACCCCCATGCCGCCCTGTCCGCGCTTGTCGATCACGAGGTAGGGGCCGATGATGAGTCCCTTCGCCTTCCCTTGGGCTAGGGCCGCCGCCTGGTAGGGGGTCATCTTGCCGGCCCGCACGAGGGCGCCGGCGAGGCGGGGCACGTCGTCAGGCGTCAAGGAGAACCGCTCCAGCTCCTTGGCGTCGAGCAAGCCAAGCTCGAGGGTCGCGCCCCGGAACTCGGAGAGGCTAACCGTCGGGCTGGCCAGCGGCCAACCCTGCCTTCCGCCTGCTCCGCCGGCCGGTACGTTGCGGTCGCGGCGAGGGCGGCCCGGTTCTGGCAGCGCGCGCAGAGCCGAAGAGGGGAGCCGGGAGGCAGGCTCGCACCACACTCGGTACAGGCAAGTGTCTCGCCCATTGGGAGATCCTCCGGCCGGCCGGCTGGTCCACCAACTCCATATGACGATCATCGACGGAGCGGTCCTCCGCGAGCGGACCAGTCACTGAGCCATCTTAACTGTTGACGGTGACACCTGTCTGGCTGAGAGTGGCCACGGAATTCGTGCCGCCGTTCAGCGGGCGGCCCAGAGTATCCAGCAGACTGGCAGCCACGACGGTGAGCTTGATCGGTGGATTCAGGACCAGCGGTTTGCGGGTCGTCAGCGTTACCGTGAACGTTGTGGAGTTGTAGCTCGCCTTCGCCAGCGCCACCGGCTTGCCCTTCTGTTTCTTGCTCTTGGGCACGGTGACGAGGTGATAAGTCTTGAGATTCTGGGCGTCCACGTAATAGAGCGCTTCGCTGAATTGCAGGACGATCACCAGCGTTGTCTTATGCTTGACCGTCATCTTCGTGATCGAGACATTCTGGACGGTCGCCAGCGCAGGGAGCACTGTGAGCGTGCCGTTGACGAAGCGGATCGTGTAATTGGGCGAGCCGGCGCCGCTCGCGACGATGGGATAGCTGCCCGCCGGGCTGGCCGAGGTCGCCGGGGTCGAGATCGTGGGCGGCGTGGTGAGGCTGGCTGCTGTATCACCGTTGACGAACCCGCTGAAGCTTGCCGTCAGGGACGGGACGGCCTGGCCGGCCACCATGGTCTGGGAAGCGGCCGTGATCGTGAGCGGGGCCTTTTTGACAGTCAACTGGCCGTTGACGTAGGTGATCGTGTAGGTCAAGTCGCCCGAGTAGACCGCGCTGATCGTGTGATGACCGGCCGGAAGTGTACTGGTGCTGATGCTCGTGGCGGCGCCGCTGACCAGGTTGACCACGGGACCGAGGTCCAAGCCATCGAGCTGGAACTGAATGGTTCCCGTCGGGGGGGAGAGGCCGGAGTCAACCGGTGCGACCTTCGCGGTGAAAGTCAGGGACTGTCCGTAGGTCACAGAGGTGGTGGAGGGGATCACGGTCACCTGGGACGAGAGCTTGAGGAGTTGCAACGCGTTCGAGAATTCGGAAGTATCTCCTGCCTGATCGGTGGCCGTCGCCGTGATCCATGTGTCGGGTTTGGTGTTCGCCGGGAGGTTGAACGTCGTCGGTGGATTGACCTGTCCATTCGCGTCCGTCGTCACCGAGACTGAGCCGAGCCAGCGGTTGCCTTCGCCATCGCCAATGGGGCTCGCATAGAAGTCGATCGTGTAGGAACCGTTGGGCAGACTGACGAACGAAACGCCGACCGTTGTCGTCGTTCCGTAGCCGGCCGACGTGATGCTCGGGCAATTCTCCAAGTTATTGGGACTGCCACCTCCCCCCAGATCGATCCCCAGCTCGATGTTGCGGTCGATCGAGTTGAAGCGGATCGTGTTCCCCGTCGTCGCGTTGTTGTACACGCCGACGCCGTTCTGAGCGTTGAAGCGGATGAAATTGGCGAGGGCCGTCGAGCCGCCGATCGTGTTCGACTGGGCGCCGTTGGCGATCGAGACGCCGTCCTCGCCATTGCCCAGGGAGGTGGACCCGAGGGTAGGATTGGTGCCGATGTAGTTCCCGGACACCGAGTTGAAGTTGGTCCCCGGGTCGCTGAGCGAGACCCCGGAGAAGCTGTTGGCCGCGATCACGTTCGGCTCGGCCGCCGCGCCGGGGTCTCCGGCGTTGACGCCGATCCGGTTCGACTGGGCGCCATCCGCGATCAAGACCCCATCGCCGGAATTGCCGAGCGGGTTGGCACCCAAGGCGTCGGTGCCGATGAGGTTGCCGGCGACGACGTTGAAGTTGGTCCCGGAGTCACTGATCATGATCCCCGCCGCGCCGTTGTTGCCGGAGATCACGTTGACCTCGTCGGCGTTGGCGGACGAGATACCGTCGGTACCGATGAGGTTGGCGGTGGCCCCATCTTGGATCAGGACCCCACCTCCGCCGTTGGGGTTCGTCCCCTCTCCGTGGACGCCGGTGCCGATGTAGTTGCCGGCGACCACGTTATCCTGGGTCCCCGGGTCGGAGATTTCGATACCCCACGAGCTATTTCCGGAGATAAGATTCAGCTCGGAGAAGTCGTTGACGCCGTCGCCGTTGGTCCCGATCAGGTTGTGCGACGCCTGGAAGTTCACGAGGATGCCGAATCGTCCGTTCGGACCCCCTGCGGAGAAAACGGCAGCCTTGCCGATCACGTTCCCCTGGACGACATCGCCGGTGGCTCCTGACCCGGCGATCTGCAACCCGTCATTGCCATTTCCCGCGATGACGTTCCCTGATCCCGCCGTCGACCCGCCGATCGTGTCGTTCGATCCATTGACCAGCACCCCCTGCCGGCCATTCCCGAGCGCCGACGTCCCCGTCGGGGCCGTGCCGATGTAGTTGGCGGCGATCGCGTCGTTGCTGGCCGATACGTAGATCCCGTCCTGGCTGAACTGAGCGATGATCAGGCCCTGAACCGTGGTGTCATCCGCCTCGACCTGCAGCCCGTCCGTCCCGCTGCCGGCGCCCGCCCCGTTCACCTCGACGAGCGGGGTCCCGCTGTAACCCGGCTCCGTCGTCCCGTCGATCGTCACGGACTGCGTGATCGCCGGGAGGGCGGACACTACGTTGATCGTCGGGCCACCCCTCGCCGGGATGTTGAATGTGATCAGGTTCGTCTGGGCAAGGTCGCCGTTCGAGTCGAGGATCGCCCGCCGGAGACTGCCGCTGCCGACAGCGGCGCTATCGCCGGTGTTGGTCACGACGAACGTGGACAGCAGTTGCCGTGTTTCGAGCAACTCGACGGACGGGCGTCGTCGCCGGGTGCGTGAGTTGTTTGTCGGGCTACGTCGCTTGGAAATCGCGGTCATGGTGTCGTTCCTGATTGCTTGATTGACAGGCTACAGGGTCTCGCCCATCGGGAAATCCTCCAGCAGTCCGGCCGGTACACCAACGGCGTGTTCCTTTGCCGCCGGTCCAGTCATCCCGGCCGCGTCGCCGCGCCCGACACTCGACTCGCGAGCGGCGGCGCGGGTAGTATAGTGGAGACGCGAATTCGATCGGGGCCTCCAAGGAAACGCCCCTCATTCTTATATACGAGAGCCATTAACACGCCCCTCTAACCGGTTGAGCCGCATGGGCTTGGCCGATTCGGGGCCCTTCGGTCCATGACGAGAGGTTTCCAGGGACGATGCCGGCCAACCCGGGTACCACGAATCCAATACTCCTGTTGCGGCTCGCCGATTGGAGGGATCATCCCGCCTGGGGCGAGTTCGTCGCACGATACGCGCCGCTGGTGCGCTCGCGGTGCCGCCGCTTCCACCTTGACGACGACGCCACCGACGAAGTCTGCCAGCGGATCTGGATCGGCCTGTCCCAGCGTCTGTTGACCTTCCGTTACGACCCGACCGGCTCGTTCCGCTCGTGGCTCCGTCGCTACTGCGACTCCCGCTTGATCGACCGGCTCAGGGAGCGAGGATCCGTTGGCGATGTCTCGCTCGACCAGGCGTTTGGCCCCGACGGCCCCCCGGCCAAGGGCGGCGGAGCGAGGGCGGAGGACGATGAGCCACGGGAGACCGAACACCCTCGGCTCCTGACCTTGGCGGCCGAGATTCACGAGCACGTCCGCGTCCAGGTGAACCCTGAGACGTGGAGAGCCTTCTGGCTCGTCGCCGTCGAGGATTGCAGTGTCCGGGAGGCCGCGGACAACCTGGGAAAGAGCTACGCCGCGACTTTCGCCGCCCAGAAGCGGGTGCGGCGGATGCTCCGGGAAGAGGGCCGAAAGGTCCTGGAGGAATCGGGGGAGGCCGGCTCCGCACCGCGAATGGGGAGTGCCTTCCGCGCCCCAATTTGAGCGAGGAGGTCGAAGGGTGACATCCTGTCCGTCCAACGAAATCCTGGGACGACTCGGCGTCGAGATCGCGGAGGGCACGCGATTCGAGGAGCTGGAGCGGCACATCGAGCTCTGCGCCGACTGTCAATCCTCCCTGGAGAGGCTGGCGAACGGAGGGGCGGGGTGGGAAGAATCCCTTGTCCCGATCGTCCCGGAGCGGGCCGACCTGCCGGCGATCCCGGGCTTCGTGATCGAGCAGGAACTCGGGCGGGGCAGCATGGGCGTCGTCTACCGGGCATGGCAACCCCGCTTGGCGCGTCGCGTCGCCCTGAAGATCATCTCGGGCGGCCCCGTCAATGGGGCGAGGGAGAGGGACTACTGGCTTCGCGAGGCCCACTCGGTTGCCCGCGTGCGCGACCCGCGCGTCGTGCAAATCCACGACGTGGGCGAGGCGAACGGCTGCCTTTACCTCGTCCTCGAGTACGTCCCGGGCGGAAGTCTGAAGGACCGCCTTGACGGTCCCTTGCCCGCCGCCGCCTCGGCCTCACTCACAGAGAAGATCGCCGGTGGCGTGGCCGCGGTTCATCGGGCCGGTTTGCTTCACCTGGACCTGAAGCCCTCGAACATCCTGCTCGATTCGGATCATGGAACCCCCTGGGAAACGACCTCTCCCAAGGTGGCCGACTTCGGGATCGCACGGGACACGGATGATTCCGGGATGACCCGCACCACGATGCGCGGGCCGTGGGGAACTCCATCTTACATGGCACCCGAGCAAGTCGAACCAGACCGCCTGGCGGTCGGGCCTGCCTCCGACGTGTACGCCTTGGGCTCGATCCTCTACGAGCTGCTGACGGGCCGGCCGCCGTTCCGGGCCGCCTCACTGGCGGAGACGATGGATCAGATCCGGCACCAGGATCCCGCGCCTCCACGCCGGCTGAATCCGGGCATCCCGCAGGACCTGGAGACGATCTGCGCGACCTGCCTCAGGAAGGACCCGAAGCGGCGATACGCGACCATGGACGCCCTGTCGGACGACCTCCGGCGCTGGCGGGAAGGGCGGCCGATCACGGCCCGACCGTTCTCGAGTCCGGAAAGGGCCTGGCGGTGGGCTCGCCGCCGTCCGCTGACCGCCGCGCTCGGGGCCACACTCGCGACGACCCTGATCCTGGGTGTCTTGAGTCTGCTTGTCCTCTGGCGCCGGGCCGAATCGGAGCGCCGGAAGGCGGAGGGTTTGCACGACGTGGCCCGAGCGAATTATGAGGTCGCCTCACAGTCCCTGCGCGAGATCTGCGACTTGGCCTACCAGAGCAATCTCGATCCGAAAAATGGGTGGGCGCTCCCGCCTTACTTCGAAGGTGCCCTGGAGCAGACCCGGGCCCGACAGTTCGAGCTCTTGCGGAGGAACGCGCTCGAGCCGAGCGGACAAGAGCAACTGGCGACCGTCGACCTGCTGCTCGCCTCGGTCTACCGCAGCAATGGAAGTCGAGATGAGGCGGCGCGGCCTCTCCTGGAGGAGTCCATCGCGCTCTGGGAGGCGTGCATCGCGCGGGGCGCGGACCCGGACAAGGCTCGAACACAACAACTGTATGCGATGAGCAGCCTGGCACGGATGAGGGACGCGGTGGCAAGCGAGACGGAGATCCGTAGCTGGGACACGACGTCCACGTTGATCTATCGCACGTTATGCGGGAACCGGGACGTTTCGGGCCCGCTCTTCGAGCTCTCGCTCAGTGAGCGACGATTGGCGGATCATCTGGCCCTCCTCGGACAGCCCGATCGGGCGAGACGGTTCCTCCAAGAGAAACTGAACCTGTTTGAATCGCTGCTCGAGTCCCACCGCGATTCGCAAGACCTCATTCTCGCCAGGGCTTTGACCCTGACGGCCGTCGGGAAACCAGACGGACCGTCGATCGCGAGCCGCCTCGGGCGCGCCAGCGAAGCGCGCCCCGGAGGTCCCCGGCATACGATGCTGGTCCTGGCACTCGCCGAGTTGACGGCCCGCACGTACGGCCTCCGTGCCTTTGGCCCGGTCTCAAGGGACCGAGAGCCCACGGACCTCGATGACACCGCCTGGGCCGAGCAAGCGGTCCGTTTCGTCGCGAAACAGACCTCGGAACTTGGGCTCGATCCGACCGAGGTCCCGACCGTTGCCTGGCAAATGAGAGCGATGATTATCCATATGGCGGCCGACCAGCGTTCTGTCGGGAATCACGAGGAGGCCCGCCGAATCGCCCGCCTGTTCACCGCATTGGCCGCGGAGTTTGTCCGGACCTGTCCGGGCTACGCCGAGCCGTACCTGCTGGTTTGCGAGGCGCATCTCCAACATGCGAAGAACGCTTGGAGGGCTGACGACCGTGCAACGGTCGGGCGGTCACTGCGACAGTCCCTCGAAGCGGCGGTGAAAGCCCAGACCGTCGACCCGACCTCCGAGGAGGCACGTCGATTTGTCGTTGAACGCCGGGCGCGTCTGGCACGCTACGAATCTGAGGAGAAGCAGGTTCCAGGCCGGTGAAACCGACGGCGCCACATCGCGATCGCGCGGATGGGGGTTTAGGTGCTCGCGACCAGCGCCGTGGATCGCTATCGTATTCGCCCCACGACCCTTTCCCCGGAGTTGACGATGGACGCCCCCACGACCCTGATCGTCGTACCTCTGCTCGTCCTCGCGACGCTCGCCGCGCCGGCCTCCGACGGGCCCGCGAAATCGCCCGACCAGGACTTGCCCCCGCACATCACCCGCCTGACCTTCTTTGGCGAGCGGGCTGACTTTTCGCACGACGGAAAGCGGGTCCTCTTCGTCGAGAAGACGTTCGGCGACGTCTATGAGATTGTTCTGGCGACCAGGGCCATCCGGCTCCTGACCGGCCACTACAAGCACCTCGGCTATACCCGCGCCCTCTACCTCGCCAACGGCGACATCCTGCTCTCCGGCCCCGAACACTTCGACCCCAAGGACCCGGGGCCGAGCCGGGTCCAGTGCTTCCTCCACGTGCTCGAGAAGAGCTTGACGAAACCGCCGGCCCCGCTGGGCACGAAATGCTCGGAGGGCCCGGCCGTCTCGCGCACTCGTATGCACATCGCCTGGACGCACGTGGCCGAACAGTACCCGGACGAGATGCCGCGTGGGTCGTCGCGCATTTATGAGGCTGACGTCGTCACTGAAGGTGGCACGCCGAAGCTGGCGAAACGGAAACTCGCCCTCGACAGCCGCGACCTGCCATTTCGCTGTACCCTGGAATGCCAGAACTTCGTGCCGCCCGCCGAGCGCGAGCTGACCTTCAGCGCCTACGGATACCAGGGGACGGACGTCTGCGGCGTCGACCTGGAGACGAGGAAAGTCACGAACTACTCCGACGCCCCCGGCCAGTACGACGAACCGGAAGGGGTCTTCCCCGACGGCCGTTGGACCTTGGTCGAGTGCGATCGTGAGGGCAAGAGCGGCCGAGGTCCTGGCCACGTCGACATCTGGAAGTTGTCGCTGGACGGCCGCCGCACCTGGGAACGACTGACCTATTTCAACGCATACCCTGGCTACAAGGCGTCGAACCCGGTGGTCAGCGACGACGGCAAGTTCATGGCCTTCCAACTGGCGAAGTCGAGCGATCCGGCCGGCGTCGGCTACGGAATCTTCCTTTACGACTTCGGCAAGGCCGCTCACGCGCGCTGCAAAAAGGGGATAAGTCCAATAATCAGGCTCCCTCTGGCGCGTCGAACCGTAATTGGACGTATCCCCTTTTCACTCGCGAGCAGGTGTTGGCGGTGATCGGCCAGGGAGTTCCCGACACGCGGATGGACGGCTGGAACCGGGTACTCGATTCTCCGGAGCTCCCTCGGAACCGCTCTCATCGATCGGGAAGCATCCGCCGCTTGTGAGTTTGACGGATCGGGTCTTCATGAGACAATCGATCGAGCCATTCCGATCTGACCGGCCACGGCGAGGATCAAGGCTCGGGCAATGGATGACACCAAGGACCCCACCGAGACGACTGCTGCGGGCTCGCTTGAAGAATCGCCGCCCTCGCCTCCCATGGAGCAGCCGGCGCGGATCGGTCGCTATCGGGTGATCCGGTCGCTCGGAGAAGGGGGCTTCGGCCGGGTCTTCCTGGCTCACGACGTCGACATCGACCGGCGCGTGGCGATCAAGGTCCCCAACCCGGAGCGGATTTCTCGGCCTGAAGACGTGGAGGCGTTTCTGGCGGAGGCGCGAATCCTCGGCCAGCTCGACCACCCTCATGTCGTCCCGGTCTACGACGTGGGAAGGACCGGCGATGGGCTCTGTTACGTCGTCTCCAAGTACATCGAGGGCAGCGACCTGGCAGCCAGGATCAAGCAGGGTCGACTCGATTTCCACGAGTCCGCGGAGCTGGCGGCCGTGGTTGCCGAGGCATTGCACCACGCCCATACCCGGGGGCTGGTACACCGCGACGTCAAGCCCGCGAACATCTTGATCGAGACGACCGGCAAGCCCGATGTGGCGGATTTCGGCCTGGCCTTGAAGGACCAAGACTACGGCAAGGAGGCCGGGGTCGCCGGTACTCCCGCCTACATGAGTCCCGAGCAGGCAAGAGGCGAGGGACACCTCGTCGATGGCCGGTCGGACATCTTCAGCCTGGGCGTCGTCCTGTACGAGCTTTTGGCCGGCCGGCGACCGTTCCGGGGCGAGACCCACGGCGAGATCCTGGAACAGATCAGGAGCACCGAGGTCCGCCCACCCCGGCAGATCGACGACACGATCCCCAAGGAGCTGGAACGAATCTGCTTGAAGGCGATGTCCCGGCGGGTGACCGAGCGCTACAACACCGCCAAGGACATGGCTGAAGACCTCCGGCTGTTTCTTCAGGCCGTTGTACCCACGATCTCGCCCGCCGCTGCTCCCATCCCAGGCGGCAAAGCGCCCGGCTCGGGCCTGGAAGCCCAGCCGCTTCCGCCCACGTCGAGCCAGACCGACTCCGACCGGCGGCCGGTCCGCATCGTCCCCAAGGGACTCCGGTCCTTCGATGAACATGACGCCGACTTCTTCCTGGAGCTGCTGCCCGGACCGAGGGACCGAGATGGACTGCCCGAGAGCGTCCGGTTCTGGAAGACGAGGATCGAGGAATTCGACGCGGAGAAGACGTTCCGGGTGGGGTTGATCTACGGCCCCTCGGGCTGCGGCAAGTCGTCGTTGCTCAAGGCGGGGCTGCTGCCCCGGCTGGGCAAGCAAGTCGTGACGGTCGCCGTCGAGGCGACGGGGGACGAAACCGAAGCCCGGCTGCTGCGGGCTGTCCGCAGGGCATGTTCCGATCTGCCACCGGAACTGGGGCTGGCCGGTTCGCTCGTCGCCGTGCGACAGTGGCGGCTGCCGCGAGCCGGTCAGAAATTGGTGCTTGTCATTGACCAGTTCGAACAGTGGCTCTTCGCCAAACGGGGCGAGCAGGATACCGAGCTGGTCGCCGCTTTGCGCCAGTGCGACGGCGAGCATCTCCAGGCGATTGTCCTGGTCCGAGACGACTTCTGGATGGCGGCGACCCGGTTCATGAGCGACCTGGAGATCGAGCTCGTGCAAGGTCAGAACGTCGCCGCCGTCGATCTCTTCGATCCCCGCCACGCCCGCAAGGTCTTGAGGGCGTACGGGCAAGCCTACGGGACACTGCCCGAGGCTGCCGGCGGTTTGACCCGAGATCACGAAGCATTCCTGGATCGAGCCGTCGATGGGCTCGCGCAGGACAACCAGGTGATCTCGGTGCGGCTGACCCTCTTCGCCGAGATGGTTAAAGGGATGCCCTGGACGCCGGCGACCTTGCGAGACGTGGGCGGCACGGAAGGGGTGGGCGTCACCTTCCTGGAGGAGACGTTCAGCTCGCCTCAAGCAAACCCCAAACATCGCCTCCATCAGAAAGCGGCACGAGCCGTCCTCAAGGCCCTCCTGCCCGAGAGCGGCACCGACATCAAGGGGAAGCTGCGTTCGGAATCGGCCCTTCAAGACGCATCCGGCCATGCCGGCCGCCCTCGGGACTTCGCCGAGCTGATCCACATCCTCGACTCCGAGCTCCGCCTGATCACACCCACCGAGCGGGAAGACCCGGATGAGGGCGGAAGACGGAGGGCGGAGGGCGGAAGACGGAAGGATGAAGACCAGGTGCCGGCGCCGGACGCGAGCGACTCATCTTTGGGCGTTCCGTCTTCTGTCCTCCGCCCTCCACCCTCCGCCCTTCGGTACTATCAGCTCACCCATGACTACCTCGTGCCCTCGCTGCGCGACTGGCTGACCCGCAAGCAGCGGGAGACCCGGCGAGGCCGGGCCGAGCTGCGAGTCGCGGAGCGCTCATCCCTGTGGAACGCCAAACCCGAGAACCGACATCTGCCGTCAGTCCTGGAGTGGGCGAACATCCGGCTCCTGACCAGAAAGAGGGACTGGACCGAACCAGAGCGCAGGATGATGAAGCGGGCGGGTCGAGTCCACGTCTTGAGGGGACTGGGACTGGCGTTCCTGATCGCCCTGGCGGCCTGGGGCGGGATCGAGGGTTACGGAACCCTGCGGGCCGCGGCGCTGGTCGAGTCGCTCAGGACCGCCAACACGACGCGTGTCCCGGCTCTCATCGACCAACTCAGGAGTTACCGCCGCTGGGCTGGTCGTCCACTCCGGGGATTGTTGTCGAGTACCGACAACGACAGCGATCCGCATCTCCGTGCCAGCCTCGCCAGCCTTGCCTTGTTGCCCGACGACGGCAGGCAGGCCGGCTACCTCCACGACCGTCTCCTGACGGCCCCGCCTGTCGACCTGCCGGTGATCTGGGGCATCCTGCGGAAGCACCATCCGGGGACCGAAGCGCGGCTGCGGCAATTGCTGGATGATCTGAAGTCCGACCCGGAGAAACGCTTTCGCGCAGCCTGTGCCCTGGCCGACACGGATTCCGCCGGAGTCGAGAAAAGCGGGGACAGCGTATTGCTGTTCATCACCGACCGATTTCTGACGACGGTGATCAAGAATCCTGGTGATTACTCCACGCTGATCGAGACCCTGCGACCGCTCCGAAAGCGGCTCCTGGCTCCCCTGGCGTTGATCTTCCGGGACCCTGGGCGATCCGAGAGTGAACGGAACTTTGCCACGACGATCCTCGCCGAGTACGCGGCCGACGACCCCGAACGTCTGGACGAGCTGCTGATGGCCGCTGACCTCAAGGCGTCCGTGACCCTCTTCCCGGTCGCCGAGCGCCAGGCGGCCAAGGTGCTTCCCGTCTTCCAGGCCGAGCTGGCGAAGAAGGCCACCTTCAACTGGAGCGACCCGCCGCTCGAGGAGACCTGGACCAAGCCCGACGCCGACTTGGCCGGCCGGATCGAGTCGGCCGGAGGCCTGTTTGCCGAGCGATTTGCGTTCTGCCAAACAATGCCGCTCACCGAGTTCCTCACGACGGCCGAGGTCCTCCGACCGTCGGGCTACCGCCCCGTCCGGTTCCGCCCTTACGCTGACGGCCCCGCGGTGCGGGTGGCGGCGGTCTGGGTCCGGGACGGTCGGAAGTGGCGGGTCGCGTCGGGGCTCACCGCCGAACAGGTCCACCAGCAGGACGGCGAAGCTCGGCGCGGGATTTTGGAAAGTGCCGATGGAAGTGACACGGGCATCTTGCCCGTGTCCGATGAAAACCACGGGCAAGACGCCCGTGCCACGAGCGGCGCTGGGCGCGGGTCTCCCGACCCCGCCCTCCCCGCGACCGAAGGTCTCCCGGAATCGGCGGTTTCCCCAGGGGCAGGAGACCTTCGGTCAGCCTCCCGGGCGGGGTCGGGAGACCCGCGCCCAGCGCTCCGTACGATGACCAAGTACCTTCCCGTCGATGTCGCCGGGTACGTGACGACTGCCGGCGGCAAGCCCGCCGACCGCTACGCGGCCCTCTGGGTCGAGAAATCCGGCGACGACCTTGCACAGATGTACGTCGGCGCGACCGCCGCCGAGGAGACCGAGGCGCACAATCGACTGAAGGAGGCAAAGCTGATTCCCCGGGCCCTGCACGCCCTGCGCGGATCCGACGGCGGGCCGCGGTATTCCGGCGTCTGGGGCAAGCCCTCCTCGGCCACCGTCACGGGCCAGGAGTATCGAGACCAGCTCGAAGGAACCTTCGAGCAGAACCTCGCAAGTCTGAGCGATCAGTTGCTCCTCGACGTGGCGGTCAGCGAGGCGGGCAAGCCGCAAACGATTCGCGAGCGTGCCCAGGCTGCCCGGGAGCGTGCGGAGAAGGCGCTCAAGGCCAAGCCCGACGACCTGGACGCTCGCCTGGTCCGGGCGACGGCGAACTTCCGTCTCGGAGAGAGCCAGAAAGCACTTGATGACCTTCAGGTTGTGGTCGGCAAGAACCCGAACGCCGTGTCCGCCAAACGGGACCAGGTCATCGTGCTCGCCCGGCTCGGCAAGAAGCAAGACGCCCTGGCCGAGTTGGCGAAGTTCCAGAAGGGAGACGCCCCGCAGCCTTCCAAGTTCACCATGACCGTCATCGTGGCCGCCGAGATCGGCGACGGGCTCGATAAGGCATTGGAGGCTCTGGACGGGGCGATCAGGAAACAGCCCAAGGATGCCGGCCTGCGGTATGACGCCGCCCGTGCCTTCGCCCTGGCCTCGAAAGCCATCGCCAAGAAAGACCAAGACCGGGGTCGTCAGCTTGCGGAGCGATCACTCCGCTTGCTCCGAGAGTTGGTCCAGAACGACGATGCCGATTTCGGCAAGTTGGATGACGATGCCGGCCTCGACCCGATCCGGGACAACCCCGCATTCGCCGGGATCATGAAGGCCGGTTACCCCGACCGCCGCTACGCTGCGGTTTGGACGGACGAAACGAGTTTCGAGGCGACGCCGATCCACGGCCTCGATTCCGCCGCTCATCTTCAGCACTGTCGGGACCTCATCGCTCAGGGCTACCGTCCCGTGGCGTGTTCGGTCACCCGGACCACGCCGGACGGACCGCCGCTGGCGGCCTCGGTCTGGCACCGGCCCGTGGTCGAGGAGGAGGTCAAGGACCAACTGGCCGAGCGTCAGGCCCGGGCAGCGGTCGCGCTGGTGCGGCTGGGCCGGGCCGAGGCGGTCTGGCCTCTCTTGCGGCACAGCCCTGACCCGCGGCTTCGCAGCTTCATCATCAACTGGCTGAAACCTCTCGGAGCCGATCCGGAGGCCGTGGCCACCGCGCTCGACCATATCGAGTCCGCTCAGCGCGGGTCTCGAAGCGCTGGGCTCGGGTCTCCCGACCCCGCCATGGCCAGCGCTGGGCGCGGGTCTCCCGAAGGTGTTGGGCGCGGGACTCCCGAAGGTGATGGGCGCGGGTCTCCCCACCCCCCCCCCG
>JBIOJM010000143.1:0-22729 GCA_044450785.1 Isosphaerales bacterium | reverse complement strand
TCGAGATGGTGAATTTGCTCGCTCGAATCGCGAGTTAAGTTGACGGTTTTCAGTTTTCGGTTTTCAGTTTTCAGCAAGACGTTCGCGCGGAGCTTGCTGAACACTGAACACTGAACACTGAACACTGAACACTGAACACTGAACACTGAACACTATTCGTTGCATCTTTGAAACGTTTCCGTATTTCGTCGGCCCCTCGACTTGACAACTTGATACCACACACACACAATTGGATAGATGCGACTCGAGGGTGAAGTCGTAGGATCCTGACAGTGGAAGTCTTGCCGCGATGCTTCGATTCATGGCAGGGCGGCTCGTCCGGTCAGCGGGAGAGACAGAAGATCTGGTCACGGAACCAGGGACACGCCGCCAGGAAGCCGTGGCTTATGAGGTACGGTGGTGAAAGGGCTCGAGCGTTTTTTTCGTCGCGGACATGGCGAAGAGAAATCCGATTCGACCGGATCGCCTGCGGGTTTTTATCCACAAGCCTCGGGCGTTGGCATAGTTGCATCGAACGAACGAGGATTGTCATCTTCCATGTGGCACTGAGACCGTTTGCGGAGGACCACCGATGTGATCTCCTCCGCCGATTGACTCGCTCCTTCGAGTCGGTCGTGTTCTTGCAGAAGTCGCCAATTTTTTATGAACGGCCTCAATTTTGCCATATACTTGAGCGCTCGAGGCGAATGAACTCATGACGGCCGGTTTGCGTCCTTGTCCGGGCGCCGTCCGCGGGAGTCCGCGGCTCGGGAGACCAGCCATCGGTTTGTCGCGAGCACGCCTGAACCATGTTGATTCGAAGCTCGTCTATACGAGTAGAGCCTGAATGAGGATAATCCAGCCCGTTGAGGAATCGATTCAGGCAGGATACGATCTTGATGGATCGATGCGGTGCCTCAGGATTGAGGGTTTTGCTGATCCGCCTGGCAAGTGTTGCACGTTTGACTCGGTTAACCCAAGAAAGCCTCTTCTTTCAAGTTCGAGGGGCTCGCCATGACCGCAAAACTGGCCGAAACCCAACTGTGGCAGCAGAACATGGCTTCGCTGATCCGGTCGGGTCTCTTTTCCAAGGCCGATACGCGCGAGACGAACGGCCTATATACGGTCGTCGGAGTCTACGTTGACGAGACGTGTTCGGCGCCGCTGGCCAAATACTCTGATTTCAGACGCGCGACCGACGCCGCCAACCTCGTAAACCAGCTCGCCCAGATCCGTCGACCGATCGAGTCGAACTGATCCTCGGGAACCGATTCCACGCGACCTTCCACCATGGCTTTCGCCGGATGCGTCCGGAGGCCATGGTTTTTTTTCTGAATAGACAGGTCCTCGTGTCATGGACGCCACGAGCCAGCGCAGCAGGATTCGGCTGCTCCTCTTCGTCGCAGGGTCGATCGGTTGCTGGACCGACCCTTCTCGCGACGAATTCCCGGCCACTCGTGAGACGCTCCAGGCGATCGGGCGGCGATTGAGCCGGTCGTGGTCCGAGCATGATTTGAGCGCCATCGCATCCCGTGGCGACTTGATCCTTGGACTGCTCCAACCGCGTGAACGAACCGCGCTGGCGCGGGGCTATTTCCGTTTCAAGGTCGAGTCGCCGGTCGTGGTGGACGTGGCGGTGCCGGTTGACTCGATACCGTTCTGGATCGGCGACCAGGGCTTCCGGGCGACGGACCTCCTGCTCGAAAACCCGGACACGGCATGGAGGCTCTTTCGAAAGACGTTTGAACCCGGCTGGATCGGGCTGGGAGTCAATAATCTCGATCGCACGCCGGTCGCTCACTATGTCGTATTCGTCAGGCCATCGGGCCGCCCTGATCCGTCGACTCGCCAACCCTCCGTGACTCTGGATCATCGCCAGGCGGCGTACTGGAGGACAACGCTGGCTCGCCCCGGCGTCAGCGTCGCCCGCGACTCCTATCGACCGTTCAGGGCCATGCCCTCTGAACTGGTAGGCGCGGTCTTGCTCCAGGCTTCGCACGCCGAGCGTCATCGGTCGCTCCTGGCCAGCGGCCGGGTCTGGAAGACCCATGTCGTCTCGACATCGCGGCCCGACCAGGTCACCGTCGCGTTTGGCTCCGACTCGGCTCGCGAGCTGGTCTGGACCTGGAGGACCTCGCCCGAGATTAACTCCACTGCCATTCGAATCGCTCCGGCCCCGGAAGGGGGCCCTCACGAGCCGCCAATGGACGGCGCCGGGAGGACTTGCGCGGATGTCCGCATGGTGACCGGTGAGTCGACGTGCGTCGTTATCCCTGACCTGCTCAATGACCCTGTCGTTCGTCGCCATCGGGTTTCCGTGGACCGGCTGGAGCCGGACACGCTCTACCGATATTCACTCGGCGACGGAACGCAAGAGCAGTGGGGACCGTGGCAAACCGTCAAGACCGCGCCGGATCCATCCGGTAGCGTACGGTTCCTTTATCTCGGCGACGCTCAAACAGGACTCGAGGGCTGGGGTCGCCTGCTCAAGGCTGCCTATCACCGGCATCCCGCACTGGATTTCATCGTGCTCGCCGGAGACTTGGTCGACCGCGGTAATGAGCGGACCAACTGGGATCACTTCTTCCTGCGGGCTGCGGGGGTCTTCGACCGTCTCCCCCTCATGCCCTGCTCGGGCAACCATGAATATCTTGACATGGGGCCTCGACTTTATCGCGCCGTCTTCGAGTTGCCGAAGAACGGACCAGGCGGAATCGATCCCGACCTCGTCTACCACTTTGACTGCGGCGACGCATTTTTCGCGGTGCTCGACAGCACCCTCGCATCGTGTGACCCGGACAAGGCGAGACGACAGGCGGAGTGGCTCGACGCCGCCCTCGAACAAACCAGGGCGTCCTGGAAGTTTGTGATCTTCCACCACCCGGTCTACCCCTCCCATCCCTGGCGCGATACACCGGCCTTGCGCAAGCACTGGGTGCCGATCTTCGACCGGCACCATGTCGATTTCGTGCTGCAAGGGCACGACCATGCCTATCAGAGGACTTACCCTCTGCGCGGACATCAGCGAGTCGAGGGGCCCGGCAAGGGAACGATCTACCTGATCGCGGTCTCCGGCGACAAGTTCGTCGACCAGACCCCTCGCCCCTATGTCGACGTGGGACGCAGCGGTGTTTCGACTTATCAGATCTTCGACATCGATTCGCACTCGAACCGTTTGACTTACCGCGCCTGGACCGAGGACGGCCGGATCATCGACGAATTGAGCGTCGAGAAGCCAGGGTTGCCATTCGATCATTCATGGGGTAATGCGAATAAAGACGGCAGTTCTTCTCGGAGTACCGTGCGTACGGGTGTCTGGCCCATGCGGACCAGGCAGGCGGCGATCATGCCTCCCAGCAGGGCGGCAACCAACTCGGGCATGAAATAGACGACGGCGAGCAATTGATCCTGGTGCTGGTCGAGGTGGTTCGCCAGCGGTGCGGGCAGGTGCGAGAACGCCAGGTTGGCGGCGATGTCCTGGTACGACGTCACCAGTCGAGTCAACGCCGAATTGGGGAACACCTCGCACGCGAACATGGCGAGGGTCGCCGCCACGCCGGAGACTTCAAACCCCAGCCAGAAGCGGCGGACCCGCCCCCGGCTGTGGAGTAGGCACCAGAGACCGACCTGGAGGGCGATGAAGATAAGGATGCCACCGTAGAACATCTCCTGGACGACAAAGGCTCGCACTAGGGCGGCATTCACGGCGAGGACCGCCGTCGAGCCCATCCATTGGGCGATCGTGAAACGGGGTCGCCCCATCGGCTTCCTCCTCAGTTTCGGCTCTTGTCTATCCCGAAAGAGTGTATTTCCGGAGCCGATTTCGGTCGAGATCGATCGATCGTCTCGTCAGTCCATGCCGGGACCTGCTCGCCGGACTACATCATTCGTTGGTCACACCCGTAACAGCTCATCACGGCGGCCGGCGCAGCAGGCCCGGCGAGAGGCAAGCCTCAACTCTCAGGTGTGACGCCCAGGACGATGTCGAACGTCGCGGCCAGCTCGCCGATCCGCGAACCTTTGACCGGCACGAAGTCGACCGGGAGCATCTTGCCGGCCTTCGTCGCGGTGGCCGCGCGATAAATGCCGTCGCGCTCGTTGCCGGCGTACCCCTTGACGAAGCACTCGGTCGTCAGGACCACCTCCCTCGGGTTTTTCGCCTCGCGTCATTCGGGCTTTTTGAACAGGTCGAGAAAGCGATCCTCGTATTTCTGGAACACACCGAGTCGGTCGAGCTCGCGCTTGAGCTCGTAGGCACTCGTGCGGTCTTGCTTGGCTTGCTCAAAGAGCTGCTCGATGCGCGCCTCGTCGTCAGTGCTCAGACCTTCTTCCTCGACAGGTTCCTGCTGGACCGCTTCTTCCTCCGCCGGCATCCGTTGCTCGATCGCCCGTTGCATTTGCGCCAGCAATTCGCCGAGCTTCTGTTCCATGTTCCTGGCTTGCTCGGCCATCTCGGTGAAATCAATCTTGATATCCGCGATGGTCGCAAACGCTTCGAGCACCGCTAATGATGCTTTCGGAAAAGGAAGCTGCGCGAAGATATGGGGCATCTCACCCAGCAGACACGCTCCGCGCAATCCGCTCTCCGCGGCCGCGCCGAGGAGAACGCCATTGAGACCACCGATGTGACCGTCTTCGAGCGTCTCCAGATCCAGTCGTCTCAGTTCGCCAAGGCTCTCCGTATCGGTGGCGGCGACGAAGACCCGAGATGGGCCTTCGGGATGCATTTGGGTCGCCATCGCCGCGAAGGTATAGACCCGTTCCACTCCCAGCGTCTTCGCGAACTCGATCAACCTGTGACTGAAGACATACCGGCCCCTGGGGGGCTGTGCTTCGCCGACGAAGACAACCAGATCGTGTTTGCCGCTCGGAGCGTTCCAAACGAAGAACCGGCTGCGCGGTAATCGGCCGGTATGGATCAGGCCGTCCTTCACCTCGACGTGTTCGACGTCAAACAACTCCCGCGCTGAAAACTCCGCCAGGATGTGCATGCCGAGCTTCGCCATCAGGTAATAGCCGGCGCTGATGGCGACATTCCCCATTCCCGGCCAAACAGCGACCAACCAAGGACTCTTGAGCTTGACTTCGTCTGCCATGCATTGGTTCCCCGTCTTGGTCGTATTGGCCCCTTCAACGATCATGTCATCGCGGCTTGGTCCAGGCAAGAGTTCGGAGCCACGCCAGCACCTGGGGCGATCTTGCCTCGATCGCCATGACGCAGTACGCCCATCCCCACCACAGGGCCCACAACAGGGCAATCCAGCCCCGCCAATCGAGCCGCGATCGATCGGGGGTCTCGAAGCCGTTTCTGCGTTGCATCGATCGACCTCGAAGTCCAGTGGAGCGGGCAAGCCTTCACATCGGCGCGTGTGGCGACTCCGCCCGGTGGGTTCGCGACCACCACCGCATCGCGCCGCGGTAGACCCGCTCGGGGTTCAGACCGGACATGCAGGGATGGTCGGCGAGAGGGCATGCCTTTTGGTGGCAGGGTTGGCACGGTACCCGGTGGCGGATGATCAGGGAATGGCGCGACCACGGACGCCATTGCCGTGGTTGGTTGGTCCCACTGAACAGAATGACCGAGAGGGTGCCGGCCGAGGCCGCCAGGTGACCGGGGCCTGAGTCCGCGCCGATGAAGAGGTCCGCCCGTTCCAGAAATGCGGTGGTCTGTGCAACCGTCATCGTGCCGGTCCAGTCGCGCAGCCGGTCGTGGGGCTCGAGGACGGTTGACAGCGGAAGGTCCTCGATTCCCCCGACCACCACGACTCGCCACCCATTCTCGAGAAATCGCTCGATCAAGACTTTCCACGAACGCCGCGGCCATCGCTTCGCCGCGGTTCCAGCTCCGAGGTGCACCGCCAGCAGGGGAGGGAGCGGGGAGAATCGATCCGCGTGCAGCCAGTCCGCTAGATCGATGATCGACCCGATCGCCGGGGTCGGAAACCTCGCCTCACGTCCATCGCCCTTGTGGCCACGCCGTGGGGAACCGGCATGAACTTCGACCCGGCGCACGCCGCGGCGAGGCCAGGCTTCCGATAGCCGGCGGGCGATCGCGATGCGATCCTCGTCGCGGACGAGCACCTCGACGCGAGCCGACATGTCCGGAGCGATTCCCAGCCGCTCGAGGAGTGCCAGCCGCGACCGGACCTCATGCCGCCCGGGTATCCACGCGGCGACGTCGGTGAGCAAGAAAGCCCCTCCGCCCATTGCCCACCCGGCGCGGCGCGGGACCCCCGCCAGCACGAGAACCAGCACCGAGAGGACATCGCCCCGCACGTCGATGCCCAGCTCGTAACCCAGGCCCCGCAACGACCGGCCCAGACCCCAGACCGCCGTCACCAGGCCCCATCGGTCCGGGCGCCGCTCGAACCACGTCCGTTCCGCAACGTGCACTCGATCCACGTGGGGATCGGCCTCGAACACCTCATGATTGCTCGGCGAGGCCAGCACATCGATCGCCGCCTCCGGGTAGGCCACCCGCAGCTCCGCGATCAAGGGAGTGCTGAGCACCGCGTCACCCAGGTGGTCGAGTTGCACGACCAGGATCCGGCGCGGACGATCGACCCGGCTGGCCGGTCGAATCCGCCGGAAGATCGACATGACGATCATGCCGAGAAAGTCGAACGCGTGGACCAGCAGTCGCCACCGCAACTTGCTGTAGCGATATCGCCCGACACGAACAGGCTTGGGCTCAGAAGCCGGCTTGGTCATAGACCTCCGCGGTGATCTGGGCCACCGTCGGCCAGAGATATCGATTCGCGATCAACCGCGCCAACCGAGGATCGGCACCGTCATCCCAGCATTTCGACACGGCTCGCCGGATCTCCGCGACCCGGTCCGGGCGCGCGTACTCGACATGGTCGCCGAAGTACTCCCTGGTCGAGCCGAACGGCGTGATCACGATGGAGCAGCCTGCCAGCCCTGCCTCGAGGGCAGCCAATCCGGGCGTTTCGAACCAGCTCGGCAAGGCGAAGACCCGGGCCGCCGCGTACGCCGAAGCCAGCAGGGGATCGTGATGGTCGAGCCGGCCCAGCCAGACGATGTCGTCGCGACCGGCGCGCCGGCACTCCTCCTCATAACGTCGGTGGCCGGGTGGGGCCTCGCCGATCAATACCAGCGGCAGCTCGAGCGGGTCGAGCGCCCGGATCAGACCCAACGTGTTCTTGCGCGGCTCGATCCTTCCCACGGAAAGGACAAATGGTCCGCCGCGCCACCGCCGGCGAAATAACTCCGGAGAAGCCGAGCCCGTCGAGGGAAGCACGCCGTTGGGAACGACGCGGATTCGCTCACGGACGACTCCGAAAAGACGGACCAGTTGTGTCGCTTCGGACCGCGAATTCGGCAGGACGAGATCGGCCAGCCGCAGTAGCTCTCGCCGCCAGCTCGGAATCGCCGGCGCGATGCGCCTCAGCCCCCAGGCCGCGAGGCTCGCCAGCTTTCGCACCGGACGACATTCCAGCGCGGCCAGTGCCCGGGGTTCATACCAGCAGATCGGCGACAGCACGACCGGAATTCCCACCGCGCGCGCCACCCGCGCCAGCTCGAGCCCCTCGCGCGACATCCCGAAGAGATGGAGCAGCCGGGCCGTCTCGAGACGGTCCGTCCACCCAGAAAAGAGCCGCACGGGAACGCCCACCTCTTCGAGGTGCCGCCCGGTCTGGATCAGTTGATTCTCCCCTCCCCCCGGCGCCTGGAAGACGAAGGACGGCGCGTGCAGCAGGACGGCCCCCGGCTGACACTTGCCCCGGCTGCGCGATGCCAGCCACGACATGGTCGAAGCCGGTGCTCTCGGCGGACCCGACGCCACTCTCTTCATGACGAAGTCCCCGCACGCTTGTGCTTCCACCGTCTCAAGCCGCGCTTGACGCGGTTGCTGATCGAAGACCCCGAGATCTCCTCGACCGGCGTCACCGTCTCCCAATCGAGCGCGGCCTGGACGGCCTGTTTGAGACTCATGCCACCCCGTTCGAGCGCGGGAGCTTCCAGCCCTGCTTCGGATTGCTGACACCGCTCGTAAGCCAGGCCGCCCAGCCCCAGCGACATCCTCGGTCCCGTCACGGGTAAGCAACACTGAAACCGTCCGCGGTGAATCTCCAGTGCGAAGTCGTATTCGGTGTCCCACTCGTCGAACTGGATCTCCAGGCGCTGATCCTCACGGGGGATGACCAGCCATCTGCGCTCACCCCGCCACCGCCACCATCGCGCCAGCTCCGAAAACGTCGCGCGCCAGACCAGGGGATGGTTCTCGATCGCCTGGCCGAGCATGGTCAGGATCGCGGGCATCCGGCCCAGCCGGCGCTCGGGATGACCGTACACGACCGCGAGTTCTCCCGCGTCGAGCCTGGAATCGACCACCTGGCGGAAATACGCGCCGATGACCTCGGGATCGTCGAGGCCCGCCTCCAGAAACAGTCCCTCGCAGACCGGGTGGACCGGGACCTGGAGGACCCGCGAGAACCGGCTCCCTTTCCAGGGATAAAACGGGAAGTCGTCGTAGCCGATCTGGAAGTCGGAGGAATAGAGGTAGCCGAGGTCCTCGAGCTGGTCGTCGAGGCTCTCGCGCCATCGGCCGTGCGGACCCGCGAAGCCCACCGGCTCAAACCCCGAGCTGCGGAGGATTCGGTGCGACCGTTCCAGGTTCACCCGATTGGCCTCGGGCTCGCGGTAGACGTGATGGAAGTGCCCGTGCGATTGTGTATCCTGGCCCCTCAGATCGCGCAAGACGGCCGCATGATGGGTATAGGCGTGTGTGCTGACAAAATGCGTGCAACACCCCGCCAGAGGTGCCCTGGCCGCGGCGAAGCGATGGTAATCCTCGGGTGCCGACTCGTCCAGGTCGGCGCGGAAGCTGAAAGCTGAGCGATACGGGTAGGGGAACGGGGCCAGCCGGATCCAGACGCCGCCGGCCGCCGTGACGGCCTCCCGCAGCCTGCCGATCAAGCGGCGCCGAATCCAGGCCTTGGGATACCGCGCCACCCGCTCGGAAACCGTCCACGGACCGACAGTCCAGGAACCCCGCGCTGTTCGCTGGTCGACCAGGGCCGCGAAGGGATCGATTCGCTCGCCACGACGCAGGTCGTTGACGTCGATCGTGACGTGGTCCGCGGTCAGCAGGCTGCCAAGCGAGCTCGCACCCTCGGCTCGACTGTCGAAAAGCACGAACCGGGAGCCACGGAACGAAAGGGGATGTGCGTCCTTGACCGTCTCGTACGCCACCCCTTCCTGGGCGAGGATGAGCTCCAACCCCGGCGGCGTCCTCCATAAGAGGAGCGGAAGTGACGCAAGCATCGGCGAAATCAGCTCGGTCACGCGGACCCTCCCGGCACCCGGGCCGACCACAGGACGAAGAGTCGCGCGCAGGGAACCTGCTGAAACGGAAACCGTCCTTGCTCGGATCGCGACAGGAGGTGTACGAGCCGCACTTCGCGGAACCACCGCCCGAGTTGCCTCTTCAACTGGCCTGGCCGGAACCACCGCTCGCGCACCGGCCCCCGGCGGGAATACATCCAGAGACCACGGCGCTCGTCGATCCACTTGACCGCCACGCTCGGGAGCCAGGGGCGCTGTGCGCTCAAGGAACATATGTTCTTATCGATGATCACAAATGTCCCCCCGGGCCGGAGCACACGTTTCACTTCCCCGCACACAAGATCGACCGACTGCGGCGCGAGGTGCTCGAAGACCTCGACGGCCATGACTCGATCAAAGCTCGCCGGGCCGAATGGGAGTCGCCGGGCCGTGGCGCGAACCCGGTCGAAGCCCGTCGCCTCGGCCAGCATCCCCGCGCACAGGTCCACCCCGACCACACTCGCGCCCAGGTCGGAGAGGGTCCTGCAAAACCGGCCCTTGCCGCAACCCAGATCGAGGACGCGCCGCCCGGCCAGCGGCGACAAACTCTCGACGATCGCCCGCAGCCGGGGATCGTTTGACGCCACCTCGCCTTTGAACCGCCCACGGAGCATGTCGAATCGGGCGGCGACGACCGCTTCATGACGTCCGATCATGAGGCCCTCCCCGCCAGCGTCAGCTCGCGATGCTTCCAGGCCCTCACCGCGGCCGAGACGCCCGAAAGCATGCAGAACATGAACCCTTCGACTCCGTCCCGAAAGCCTTGCTTGACGACGTAGAGCTTGAAAAAAGTCCAGAGCGGCCCGAGCGCCAGGTCGCTCGTGCGGAACCGGCGCTTCGATCCGGCCAGTCCTTCCGCTTCCAGAGTCGTGTACTGGTCGAGCTTGCTGAGAAAGACCCGAATATCGGGCAGCGTATGATGCGCGAGCGCGTTCTGGAATGTTCCGGCATGACCTTCGAGCTCGACGGTCTCATGGACCAGGCCAGCCCAGCGGCCGGAATCAACGCGGAACAGCCGCAGGGGCTGGTCGTGCTGCGTCCCGGAAAACGCGAACCGCCGGCCCAGGATGAAGCTGCGGATCGGGACGCGGTATCCCCGGTACGGCGCCGCGGGATCGGAGATGACGTGCCGGATCTCGGCCGCGAGTGCCGGTGTCACTCGCTCATCCGCGTCGATCGAGAGCACCCAGTCACCCGTGACCAGCGCCAGCGCGGCATTTCGCTGGCTGGCGAAGTCGTCGAAGCCTCGAACCAAAACGACGTCCGCTAGACGCTCAGCGATCTCCAAGGTGGCATCGCGACTGACCGGGTCGACAACGACGACTCGCTCGTCGGCCCAGCTCGCCGAAGCCAGACAGTCGGCGAGGTTGTGCGCCTCGTTCTTCGCGACGACCAGGACGGAGATGCGGGGTTCAGGCATATCGGACCCCCTTTCTGACCGCTCCGCCCACGGCGCGCGCCGCGAAGTAGCTCGCGTAAACCGCCAGTGCAACGTCGAGCCGGCCCACGAGCCCGAGCACGATCCACAGATGCCACCGGACATCGGCATGGCCGATCGTGCGCACGACCCCCGCCAGCCGTTCGACCGCACCCGAGCCCCAACCGTGGCCCGGCCCTCGATCGGGCGATTCGGCCGGCGCCTCACCCCATGCCCTCTCCAGCTCATTTCCGAACAGCGACTGAATCAAGAACAAGTACTTCCCCGAGGCGTAGAGAATGCCGAGGGCCAGCCAGATCGGGCGGCCGTCGCGGACGAAGGCGGCCCAGGCGATCGCGGCGTGGAGCGCCAGGTCCGCCAGTTCGTCCAGGACCTGATCGAGCCAGCGGCCCAATGCCGAGCTGGTGCCCTGCAGCCGGGCCAGGCGGCCATCGGCGGTGTCCAGCACCAGGGACAGCGACAGGCACAGAGCGACCGCCAACCGCTCGATCCAGCCGTTCGCCCCGAAGCCGGTCAATCCCGCCGCCGACAGCATGAGCGCCGCGGTGGCGAGGGTCAGGGCATTGGGCCGGATTGAGGTCGGGCAGAGCCGTTCCGCCAGCCGCTCCGCCAGGGGAAATGCCCAGTATTTTCCCAGCGGCTGATAGGTCAAGCGCCGGGTCAGCTCCTCTTCGGCGGTCGCTAACGATCCCGGGCGGTCGAGCCGCCACATCACGGCGGATTCGGGGGATCGGCCCCGGCGCAGGCCGCGCCGCAGCCGCGCCGCGTCATAGAAGCAATCGGTTCGCAAGACCGCGGCATCCGCGCGAGGCGGTCCGCAAACAAACACCACGCTGCTGTGGTGCGGGCCGCCGGCCAGCTCGCGAAGCTGGCGATGTTCCTCCTCGCGCGCGTGGACGACCACCGGCTCGCTGGAGCTCGCCAGCTCGACCGCCAAGTCGAGCAAGTGACCCAGCACGCTCCGGCCGAGTACCACCTCGGCCGCCAGCAGACCTCGGGGCCCTCGTGGCCGGGCATCGATCACGAGGTGGACAGCCCGAGAAGACATCGAACGCCTCCGTGCGTGTTCCGGATCCTCTGACCTACCACTGAAACCGCCGAAAGAACGCCTCTTGTCTGTCGATCCAACCGCCCTGCCCCACGGCCAGCGCGCGCCGCGCCGCCATGATGCGATGACCACGCCACAGGGCCTCGAACAGCCCGAAGGCAAAGCTTGGCCGTCCGTGCAAGAGCGAGTGAGCAAGCCGGATGGGGAGCCAGAGAAAGTGGGTCAACAACCGGACGCCGCTCGTGTTCTTCCACATGAATATCAATGTGTTGCGGTTGGCCAACTGGTCGCACCGCGCTTTCCCCAACTGCGGTTCGAATGTCCCGAAGCCTTGGTGGTAAGCGACCGACTCCGGTACGTAATAGCCCCGGTAGCCGGCCATCCAGCCTCGAAATCCCAGGTCGAGGTCTTCGATTCGCCCCGGGAAATAGATCGGGTCATAGCCGCCCAAGGCAAGGAACCGCCGGCGATCGATCGCCAGAACGGGTCCGGCCGCCGCAGTGAGGTCCTTCTTGTCGATGAGCGTTTCGAAGCCCGGGACACGGCACATCCCCTGCACCAGCCCATAACGCATTCGCACCCGCGTCCTCATCCCTTCGTAGGTCCGGCCGTCGAACGTCCAGCACAGGGGCGCCGCGAAAAAGGCATCGTCATGGGTCTCGAAGACCTCGAGCAGGGGACCGACCGCCCCCGGATCGAGCTTGATGTCATTGTTGAGCAGCAGGACAACGGGCTCGTCGAGCCGTTCCAGCACTCGGTTGAACGAGGCAAGCCCGAGGTTCTCTTCACGTACGAAGCCGGCTACCGGCCACCGGCTTCTGACCATCTCGCCGGAACCGTCCGTGGAACCATTGTCGACGACGGTCACGCGACAAGGGACCGGCGAGCGAAGAGCGGCCTCCAAAATGCTCGGCAAACAGTCGGCGAGCAAGCCGCCACCGTTGTAATTGAGAACGAGAATATGGGTGCGATCGATCGTCAAGGGTTCCATCCCTCGCGCTCTGCCCTGCATCCTGCAATGCGATTGATCGGGGCAGGATGAGACACCGCCACCGGCCGCGAGACGGACGCGGATGCCGTCGCGTGGGTGCCTACCATACGACGTAACTCGTTTGCGGTCAACCCCGGCGCGGCTCGTTCACGCGCCGGGCCGGTACATGCTGCCCCGCAGCGATTCGAGCAAACGCTTGGTGGCGCGGATTCCCTCGGGCTCATCCAGCCGGTTCCCCTCGTACTCGATGCCGACGAAGCCGTGATAGCCGGCGTCGGTGACGATCTTCATGATCCGCGCGTAGTCGAGCTTGGTCTCCTTCCCGGCGGCGTCGAAATCATAGCTCTTGGCCGAGACCCCTTTCGCATAGGGCATCATCCGCGCGATCGCCTCATAGACGTCGATCGTGTACTGGCCCTTTTCCTGGGGGAAATTGCCGAAATCGGGGAGAGTTCCGAAGGTCGGCTTGTCCACTGCCTTCATCAAGGCGACGAGGGCGTCCGGATTGCTGGAGGGACCGCCGTGATTCTCGCAGATGATCGAGATCCCGTTCTTCGTGCCGTAATCGGTCAGCATGCCGCAGGCCTCGGCGACCGGGCCCACGTGTGTCGGCCCATAGTGATGACCCGTGTTCACACGAATGGCGTGGCAGCCGAGGACCGCCGCGGCGTCGACCCACTTCTTGTGGCTCTCCACGGCCTTGGTCCGCTCTTGCTCGTGCTCGGCGCTCAAGTCTCCTTCGCCGTCGATCATGATCAGGACGCACGTGACGCCCAGTTCCTTCGCACGCGATTTTAGCTCCTTGAGGTAAATCGAGTCGTGCGCCTTGTCCTTGAAAAACTGGTTCACGAACTCAACCCCTTCGATCCCGTATTCCTCACGAGCGATCTTGGGGAAATCGAGATTGTCGATTTTCTTGGCGAACAGCGCGTTGTGCAGCGACCATTCCGCCAAGGAGATCTTGAAGTCTCCGATCTTGCCGGCCTCGGGCTTGCCCGGCGCGTCGGCCGCCACGGCCAGGGGAGATCCGACACTTAGCAAGGCCCCGCCCACAACCGAGCCTTCCAGGAAGACGCGACGACTCATACTGGCTTCGCTCATCGAACCGGTCTCCTTGGTCGAGATCACAGGATGCATTGACGACACGCAAGAGCCCGGATCTTATCCGGAGCGTATTATCAATTCAAGGATTGTGTAGGTGGAGCCGCGCCCCAAAATCTCAGGTGGGCATCCCGGCAAAAAAACGTGAAAAACGTGCCAGCCACCAAATCTGGATAATATAGGAAGTTAAGAGAGGTGACATGCACTAAACTGGACCATGACATTCAGTGCATATTTACCATTTTTGGTGGCTGTCACCTTTCCACCTTTCCGCGCGGTTGCCGCGGGGTCAATCAACGCGATCTGCGTTCTCGATCGATGTCGCCATCGACCGGGCTGTGCGCGACCTGATCGGCGCGGTCGAATGCGAATGGATAAGCCGCTCGCTGCTGGATGCAGCGATAGAGCTCGATGCGCCGGACCGGCTTGCCGTTCCGCTCGACCCAGAAGTCCGAGACCGGCTCGACGTGCGTGAACCACCGCCCGAAATAGCGCGGCTGCGCGTCGGGTTCACCAACCACGACCAAGATCCCGTCGCGACCGACCCAATCCTCGGGCCGGCTCCAGAAGGCAAACCCGCGCGGGTCATCGGCATTATAGCAGAGGACCGGATGCTCGCGGCCCAAGGCGTACGCAAGCTGGGCGCTTTGATACCAGTAGCGGGTGAAGACAAACGTGTCCGGTTTGTCGATCAGTCCGAGCTGATTGATCCGGCCCGCGACTTGATCCCAGCCGTAGAGGTCGAGCGTGGGGTCGTTCCGCGCTTCGATCAGCCCCCACCGGCCGTCATGACCTCGCTGAACCACGCCGTAGCGGAACTCGACGATCGTGAAGACAAGAAAAACCAAGGAAAAGGCGGCAGAGGCGGTGAGCATCCGGCGGGTGGGTTCGGGACGTTTTTCGAGTCTCGCCGACCAGTTGCGTCCCAGGATCGGCAACAGCGCGACCAACCCGATCAATCCCCAGTGCGGCAACACCGGGCGAAAACAAGCCACCAAGGTGAACACGCCCAGGGGAACGACCGCCAGGCAGAGCCAGAGTCGCTCGTGCCCGACGGCGTTTCTCCGCCAATGACGGCATCCACGAACCAGGATGACGACCAGCGGAATCCAGATCCACGGGAACAGGTACACCGCCTGGGCCAGGAGCGCCACCATCAGGTAGTCCGGGCGCGGCATCCTGCTGCCGACAGCGCGCCCTCCCTGGAAGAGGAACGACGCCCACCCGTGGCCGGCATTCCAAACGATGACCGGACTGAACAAGACCAGCCCCACGCCAAGAGCCAGATACGGGCCCGGTTCGAACAGCCAGCGCCGCATTGGCCGATGGAGCAGGACGTACAGGGCGGCTCCCAATGGCAGGAAGACGCCGTGATACTTGCTCAGCATGGCCCCGCCCCAGGTCAGGCCCACCCAGATCCAGGGCATCAGCCGGCCGGACTCGGGCTCTTCGAGGGCGATTCCGAGCCGATCGATCGTCAGCAGCCAGAAAAACAACAAGGGACCGTCGGGCAAGGCGAATGTTGAGGCCGCCAGCCCGTAATAGCCCGAGACATTGAGGGCGAAGGCGGCCAGGAAACCCGCCATCGCGCCGTAGTATCGACTCGTCACGCGTGCCAGGAGCCACGTCGAGCCCGCGAACAGCACGATGAAGCCGATCCGGATCGCCCAGGACGAGGCCCCGCCCCCAGGTATCGCCAAACCCAGCATCTCGACCCAGGCCATCATCGGCGGATGGTCGTAATAACTCAGAGCGGGGTGGGCAGCATACAGGAAATGATAAGCCTCGTCGTTTCCTAACCCCAAGCTCATCGCACAGATCAAACGAACCAGGGCCGTGACGGCGATCAACATCCAGACCGCATGCTTGGGGGTCATGGAGCGTCCTTGCTCGTGAGGCGCGGCGGCAGTTCGAAAAGACGATTGTGGAAGTACGGCACTGATATTTAACTCAGAATCGCGACCGGATCGAGATCAATCCGGCCCCAGGGGGTGCGATCGATCGCAAGGCGCGGCGAAGCGCGTGCTGGACTTGCCGGGCTGATCCCGCTAACCTGATCGCATGGATGCGAGCGGATCGATCACCCGCATCACGGCGGCGGTCCAGGGGCTGATGGGAAGGCTGCGTCACAAGTTCAGGGGTTGAATGGTCAGGCATTGGCGGCACACGAGGGTAGGAGGCGGTGAAGAGGCGATCCAACCAGACGCGGCTTGAGACACCAATGCGGGTCCTCCTGAGCCTAGCCTCCTGTTGCGGCTCGGGCTAATCTCACAGCGGGATAAGCCGAACGGGACCTTGCCGAACGGGCCCCCGAGGCCGACACACAAATGATCGGCTCTGCACGTAGATGCCGACGACGACGCTTCTCGGGACGCGGGTGCAATTCCCGCCGCCTCCATCCAAGGCACTTGCGAGAATTCGCAAGTGCCTTTCTTTGTTGAGGTTACGACATTGTATTCGCGCCGAGGGCTGCGGGTATGTAACCCGCCGCTCTTGCAGAAACCAAACCGACGGCATTCATCATAAGCATTTCCTAAATAATAACTTACAAAATTCTCTCGGAACGATACCGAGTCAAGGTATGTTGTAATTCACCCCCGTCGCCGCCAGAATCCCGATCAATACCCGACGAACCGCCGATCTTTGCGGTAATGCCGAGCTCGGCATTATAGGAAGAATTGGTTATTCGTTGGGAGTGACCAGGGTGGTGAGACGGCGGCGATCTGTTTCAGCATCCTGGCGGGTGCCAAGCGGCATCGGATCGAGCCGTTGGCGTATGTGCGCGCGTTGCTGGTCGCGCTGTCGTCCCCCGAGGTGGACCTGGAGTCGCTGCTGCCGGACGTCTGGATCGCGGCGCATCCCGAGCACGTTCTGACGTATCGCCGCGAGAAGTCCGAGGCGGCCGCGATCGCGCGTCGTCGCCGTCCGGAGCGACGCCGGCCGAAAGCCCCGGAACACAGCCGTAGCCCCTGAGATCGCCGCGGGGCTGGCTGGTATGTAGGGCCTGAGACTGAGGAGCTGGCGCACCACGCACCGGGATCATGTGGGGATTGACCGAGCAGGATCTCGGTACGCGCCGCCGTCCACCCGACCCCTTCGAGCCCCAGCCGTCGGAAGCTTTGTCCCCAAGGGCTATCGATGCCCCGGCCCCCCCCCGACCGCGAATACGAGGGGCGCGGCGGAACCTAACACGAGGGCCTTCTGGAAGGCGAATGAATGCGGACCCCGACCGCGGCGGCCGCGGGTCAGTCGGCGCTGGGCGCCACTTGCTCGATCCGGAGGGACTTCGCCTCGATCACGCGGGACCGCGCGAGCTGGGGATTCCGTTCGTGCAGCAGGTTCCATCGCTCTTGCCATTGCTCGTTCGTCAATCCGTTCAGATCGCCGACCGCGATGCGCTGCGCGATGGTCAGCTCGGCCATCAGCGCCCATTCAGCCGTCGGTCGGGTCGGCGAGGAGCATAATGAATTCAAGTCGACGAGACTCAGCTCGCTTCGCGAGGTCCCCACCAGGGCGCGCAACCCATCGGGAGTGATGGCGAGCATCTCGGTCGAGTGGCTCTCCGCGTCCGCCAGTCGCACGGGTGGCGCCAGCGGCTTACCGGTCGCCAGCTCCCAGAGGTGGATCCGTCGCGGGGCACCGCGTACCGCCGTGACCGCGAACTGCCCATCCGGAGTGATCGCGACATCGAACACCTCATCGGAATGCGCCATGGCCGGACACGCCAGCTTGCCGGCCTGCCAGTCCCAGTAGCGAGCCAACCCATCATGGTGGCCCGTCAGGAGGTAACGTCCATCGGGGCTGAAACAGACCGAGTACAAGCCGTAGAAATCGCCCGGATGGAGCAGCGGCTGCGACAGGGCGCGCCCCGTGGCCAGGTCCCACACCTGCGCCGCGTTCTTGCCGTTGACGACGGTCGCCAGCAGCCGGCTGTCGACCGAGACGGCGAAGCTGCGACAAGGACCGCTCCCCAGGACGGGATGCAGGGGGGCGAACCGCAACTGGTGCGTGTCGGCGTCGCGGACGTCGACCGTCACGTCCGTCCCGGCGCCCAGCGAGATGAGCGTCCGGCCATCCGGCGTGTATCGCACGCGGGGGGTGCGTTCGTCCTTCCAGCCCCATCCCTCGTGGCGCGATTGGACGAGCCGCTGGCCCGTGCGGCCGTCGAGCACCAGCACGTCGCCGGTCGTGCAGAGCACCGCCAGTTGGTCGCCGTCGGGGCGTGCCGCGACGCTGATCGGCCGGCCGGGCAAGGCGATCGGCTCGAACCGCGGCCGCGCCGAGGCAACCTCCCAGACGCCGAGGTGACCCGTCTGACCGCGAGAGCAGACGGCCGCGACCGTGCGATTGTCGCCGCAGACGCAGGAATCGACCAGCATGCCGGGCAAGGCGATGCCGGCACCCGCCGGACTTCCGTCGGCGGCGACAATCACCCGCAGCCGACCAGTCCCCTGGTCGCCGTAGTACAAGGGCCCCTCGTGCCAGAGGCCCGGGGTGGCCAGCTTTCCGTCGAAGCTGAGCCGGGGGCGCTGCCCCCAATTGCCAGCGCGGGCGATGACCAAGTCGTCGGAGGGACGCCGCCAGACGCGGATCCACCCGTCGTCCTGCGCGGTTGCCAGGGAGCTGGTGTCATCCGACAAGGCGCATTGCTCCACGAGTCCCAGGTGCGGCAGCGGCTCGCCGATCGGCCGGCCGTCGGGGAGCGACCAGAATCGGGCCGTCGAGTCCCAACTGGCCGAGACCAGCATCGTGCTGTCGCGATCGAAAACGAAGCTTTGGACCACGTGGGTGTGGCCCAGGTACAACGCGGGGCGACCGGCATCGGCCGCATGAACTTCCGGTCCATAATAGCCCCCCGTGGCGAACCAGCGGCCGTCCGGCGAGGCGACGACCCGCTGCAATGAAAACGCCTTGGAGCGGATCGGTCCCGCAACGGGCTTGCCGGTCGCCATGTCCCAACGGGTAAGTTCGCTTCCGGGGCTGTCTTTGGAATTGACGCTGACGGTGACCAATGTGCGATCGCCATCGACCAAGGCCGGAGGCGAGGCCTGCTCGGGCGCGTGCGGCAGCGGCGGGAACAGGGGCTCCGCGCGCCCCGGATGGCCGGCCACGGCGAACACCCGCGCCCGCTGGTCGGCGCAGGCCGTGATCAGGCGATCGGCTTTCCGGTTGAAGGCCAGGGCATTCACCGGCCGCGGATGCTTCCAGATCGGATCGAGGAAGGCTTGCCGCCCGACGTCCCACACGCGGGCGGAGTTGCTGCCGATGGCCAGGAACCTGCCATCCGGGCTGAACGCCAGGGCCCCGATCATCCCCTCATGTCGCAGGGTCGTCACGACCTTGCCGTCGGGGACACTTCGGATCTGCACCTCGCCCGAGCGGAAACCCAGCGCCAGGGAGGCACCGTCGGGGCTGAAGCACGCGGCGCCGATGCCGGTCAAGGGTCCGGTCCAGGGCAGGACCTTGCCCTCACGCCAGGACCAGAGGACGGCGCGATGCCGGACGCCGCGGAGAAGCAGCAAGTCGCCGCCGGGGTGGAAGTCCATCTGCCGGGCTTTCTCACCCAGCGACAGCACCGCCACGGGCACGGTCGCCTGGCGCATCCAGTTGCGGGCGCGCAGCCGGTTGTACTCGTCCCGCCGGGAATCGCCGGCGGCCGCGGCCTGGGCCGAGGCCGTCGCGAACCAGAGCGCCGCCTCGGCCGGGACGCCGCGCTCGCCGGCCAGCAGACCCCGCGCCGTTTGCATGTCGGCCAGCGTGATGTTGGCACGCGTCTTCTCCGCTTCCGCACGCCGTCTCTGCTTCGATTCCGCCTCCTCGGCGGCTCGCGCCAATCGCTCGGCCTCGCGTGCCTCCGCGAAACTGCTCTCGGCGGTCTTTTTCGCCTGTTCAGCACGTTCACGTTCCCGGGTTTCTCGCTTCTGAGATTCCTCGGCCTGCCAACGAGCCAGTCGTTCGTGGGCGGCTGTGCGCGTCATGCGGCCGGCGACGATGACCGACGCAATGGTCGCGGTGACCAGCACGGCCGTCAGGACCGCCCCCAGCGCGGCGATCCCGGGATTGTGGCGGGCCCAGCGAACGTAGCGCTCCACTTCCGTTTGCCGCCGTGCCAGGATCGGTTCGTCATCCATGTATCGCTGAAGATCGGCGGCCAGCTCCTCGGCCGTGGCGTAGCGGCGCGCGGGCTCTTTCTCGATCGACTTTTGAACGATCGTGACCAGGTCGCGCGGAATCTCCCGGTTCACCCGGTGGAGGGGCGTCGGCTCTGCGGTAGTCACTTGCTTGATGAGCTTGTTGCGGTCTTTTTCATCGAACGCCGGCCGCATCGCCAGCAGCTCGTAGAGCGTCAGTCCCAGCGAGTAGACGTCGCTCCTGGCGTCGCTTTTCCCCTCGAACGCCTCGGCCGGCATGTAGCGCAACGTCCCCAGAATGTCGCCGGTGTGGGTCAGGTTTTCTGCGCCTGGCCCGGCCACCTTGGCGAGGCCGAAGTCAGTGACCCACACGATTCCACGCATATCCAGGAGCAGGTTCGACGGCTTGACGTCGCGATGGAGAACTCCCTGTTTATGAGCATAGTCGAGCGCGTCGGCCACTTGCCGCCCGATGTTGGCCACGCTCTGCCAGTAGGTCGGCCTTTTGGCCGTCGACTTACGCCCCGTTACCGGACTGCTCGTTCCCCGCAGCGAAAGCGATGACGCCGACAGGTTGAACGAGTCCGAATGTTGGCCGGAGCGAGGCGTGTCCGTGGCCGGGTTGCTGGGGGCCAGCGTGGCATTTTCACCTTCACCATCGAAACGTCCCGTTTCGTTCTCAACCGGAGGCGCGTCAAGACCCAGCGTCTCGGCGTCGGCGGTGGGCTCCGGGTTGATCGACTCGTCGCCCTGGGGAAACGCCCCCGTCATGAGCGACCGTGCCATCTGGGCCGCGGTGGCGCCCCTGCGCGTGAGACGGATATCATCGGCGGAGCTGGGGGTGGAACCACCCGGCTTGATGTGATTCAACTCGTCGAGAACCGCATCGAGGCCCAGGCCCTGAATGTACTGCATGACGTAGTACGGCAACCCGTCGTGCTCGCCGACGCCGAACACGGGCACGATGTTGGTGTGGTGCAGCTTGGCGGCGGCACGCGCTTCACGCTCGAAGCGCCGTTTCTGCCTGGCGTCCTTCAGGGCTTGATTGGGCAGGACCTTGAGGGCGACATGCCGGCCGAGCGAGACCTGCTCGGCCTCGTAAACGATCCCCATGCCGCCGTGGCCAATCTCACGAATAATGCGATAATCGCCGAGCTGCTCCAAGGAACGCGCCGCCGGCTTTTCAGGTTCCGGTTCCGGGCCCAGTTCCAGCGACTCATCCGCGACGGCGATGTTCTCCATCATCGCCATCGCCGGGAAGACTTCCCTGATCTCCGCCGCCAGGTCCGGATATCGATCGATATATTCCTTGAGGGATGGCCGTTCGCCCTTGCGGTAGCGCTCGACGAACTCTTCAGCCAGCTCCACCACCGCTCCGGAATTTGATTGAGATGAGGACATGGACACATCCTTCCTTCGGCTTGAGCCGTGACCAACCTCGGCCTATGGAGCATCGTCGATGAAACCGGGCAGATGCGACAGGATCTCTTTCAGTCGTTTGATCGCTCTCACATAACGGCTGCCCGCGCCCGCCTTGGACATTCCCAGCACTTCCGCGATCTCGCTGATCGAAAGCTGCTCGAAGTGTTTGAGAGCCAGCACTTCGCGATCGACGGCGTCCATGTTGTTGAGAGCTTCTTGCACGACCAGTCGAGTCTCGGCTTTGATGGCCGCTTTTGACGGCGTCGTGAGCTGGCCCAGGAGATGCGCCGCCAGCGACACGGAATCGGCTTCCGGCAGGCCGCCGCGGTGGAGCGTGACTTCTCGATCGACGTCACGGAGTTGCGTACCGAGGTGGCGGCGATGGATCTCGGAGAGTTTGAGTCCCGTCATGTGTCGCAGCCAGAGATAAAACGGGAGTTTGGGGTCGGCCAAATAATCGGGCAATCGGCGAGCGCACTCGGCCAGCGATTCCTGGACGACATCCGAGTCATCGATGCGCCGCGAGAGCCTGCGGCTTAATCGCAAGTGCACCATGCGTTTAAGTCGATCTCGGTGAAGCGCGAGTAGATCCTGGACCGCGGTCTGGTCGCCTGCGGCGGCGCGTTCCAGGAGCACCTTCGCGATGTCGGCATCGGGTGTCATATCGTGGCCTCTACTCTTAGAAGTGCGCCCGAACGACTTTCGTCTTGCTCGTCACGCGATTTTTTTAAAGTTCGGCGGGGAGCTTGAAACACCTGATAACACCCACCCACGCTACGTTGATCTTATATCATCGCCGTGAGACGGGTCACCTATGACTTGTTGGGATTTCATGGCCACAGCCTCTCCGCTCATCCTTCTCACGATGCGGGTTGGATTCTTCGAGTCTGGGCCCCGGCAATGAGACTCAAACGCCACGCGCCAACTCCGTGATCGCCGCCCTGACTTTCGGTGTCAGGCCATGCCAAGCGGCGACAAGCTCATGAAGTGCCACAGAGTCCCGACACCCTTCCGACAGCCCATGGGTGCAGTTTTCGCAAATGATATCTGGAAAACAAGTTGCGTCAAATGGGCTGCGGGTGTAATTCCCGCCGCCTCCACTTTTTCTGTACATGCGTCTACAGGCGACAGAAGGCGTCAGAACACGTCTAAACCCCCTGAGCGCGCTGGGGTTGCGTCGCACAAGAACAGGTCTGTTCTCCGCCAGGGTGCGACAGCAAACGTCGGTCCGCGTCCCGTGCGCGCTGCCGAAAGCGCTACCAGTCCGCTAC
>JBIOJM010000142.1:0-23108 GCA_044450785.1 Isosphaerales bacterium | reverse complement strand
GCGCGGGGGTCGTCATTTGAAGCTGAGACATTAGCGTGGCGTCAATCTACGATTGACGGGCTGCTGGGCGCGGGTCTCCTGACCCCGCCCCTTGGGCCGACCGGAGGTCTCCTCGTATTCCACCGTCATCCAAGTTGACGGATCCCTACGTCCGAACGTACGCGCCACCCTCCAGCGCACGTGCTTGACCCAGGGAGACCAGCCTCTGCAAGAGATCGGAGACAAGCTTGGTATTGGCCCGCAGGAAGAGCCGGGCCAGTTGCTCGGGGGTCAAACCGCTCGCATGCTCGGCAAGCACCGTCCGGACGGCCTGGGCTTGCTCGGGCAGGGTCTTGGGCCACGGGCGCTTCCCCGCCTTGATGACCGGTGATTCGGGTTCTTCCCGCTCGATTGGCAACGCGCCCTGAGTCGCGGCGGCCGCCTGGAGCCCCTCGGGGTTCTGGTACTCCGGCCGGAGCCAACGGAGTAGTCGATCCGTCCGGGTCGGGGAATGACACGCTCGCTCGAAGACGTAAGCGTTTTTCTCGTCGTCGGGACCGGCCAGATCGGGCCGGGAGACTTCGAGGAGGTCGCATCGCTCATTCAAGAACATCGAGTCAGGTTAATAGGTTGCGCTTGATTTTCAGGTACGCAAACCGGCGGCGAGCGCCGTACCGCTGACTAGAACGCTCCGCCGCCGTCACCGGCAAGATCGATGTGCGAGGGTTCGCGGAATCGGAGGCCGCATGATATCTGAGCGGCACGGCGCTAGCCGCCGGTGTTTGGCTTCCGGCACGCGGGGGGGATCCCTGTGAAGTCATTAACCTGACGCTCAATAGTATCGGCCCATTCCTTGGTCCTTGGTTCTTGGTCCTTGGTCCTTGGTCCTCGGTCCGGAAGTTGGGATCAGGGTTTTCCCTGGGACAAGACGCGGCCGTGAAACCACGTCATTGCTTTTTCGAGACCAAGGGTGCATGATGTGAAATGCTTGGAGAGGTTCAGTCTCCTGCTAACCAATCACCCCGTGACGAGCGGCTCAGCGGGAGGGGTTTTCGTCACCACCGTGCCCACAACGCGAAACGGGCCCGCATCCTGGCGTGATGTTCCGGCGAGCCGCAGGCGGGCAGAACGGCCAGCGTGAGAGCCGTCGCGCCGCGAACCACTGGCCCCCTCTCCTCGGGGAGAGGGCTGGGGTGAGGGCCGATTGCACCAGCAGCGCCGCTCGAATAATACGTATTGTAGAAAGGATGCGGACGGGGCGATTCAACTGGGGGAGGCTCTCAGTGCCGGCCAGCCCTCTCCACCGGGAAAGGGAGCGGCCAGAAACAGTTCATCGGCCGTTGCTGCGCTGTGGCGTCGCCTACGGCCTCTCTGCCCCTTGTAAAAAAACCCCCTCCCTCTGAGGTGATCAGCGGCGAGTGAAGCCAAAACCGTGTGAATTTGACGTGTGAACGTATTTGCCGGCGAACCTTGAAGGAATATCCGTCATGCCACGAGGAATGTGGATCTGGTGCCTTGCCGTCGTGCTCTTGCTGTTTGCGGGTCCGGCCCGGGCCGACTTCGTGATTTCGATCGGAAGCCCCACGGTTCCCCAGGGAGGCACCGGCACGCTTGACGTCTTGCTCACGAGTACCGCCGGCTCATCGTCACCCGATCTCCTCAATAACTACGCGTTCACCCTCCAGATAACGGGCCCGAATGAACTGATGTTCTCGACCTCGCAGAGTTTCGCCTATCTGGCGAACAGCCAGTATGTCTTCTTCGGCGACAGCATCGATCAAATGAACACGGGTTCAGGAGGAACCGTAACGACCTCGCTGACGGGTTACCCCAACGACACGTTCGTCGGCAACGATTCCACTGCCTCCGGCAATCCGGTTTCCTTGACGTCGGCCAACACCGCGACGCCGGTGCTGCTGGCGGCCCTCACGCTCGACGCCACGATCACCAGTCCAGGTGATTCCTATTCGATCAGCCTCATGCCATCCAGCGGCGATGGTTCGATGAACAGCAGCAGCCAGACGGTTTTCGACGTCGTGGATTTCGCCAACACCGGACTGGAGACTTCGTCCGTTGCCTTCACCAGTACGTCGGGAACGGTGATGATCGGGCCCGCCTCCGTACCCGAGCCGGCCTCGATTGTCTCCGGCCTTATCGGGATGATCACCGTTGCTGGCTTTTGCGGAGTGCGCCGGCTTCGTCGCCGTCGACGAAGCGGCGCGCGTGCTCGTGACCTTCCTACCCCCGGACGGCTCTCGTGAGGAGACGATGACGGTCGCGGGCCAGCACCGCGAGACGCTCCGCCAACAACCCTTCGCGCGGATGAAGGAGGGAATCCATCTGGGGGGGCCTCCCTACCCCAAGCGCGAGGAACTATGTGATCGCTTCGACCGATATGCAGAGCGCCGAGCGCAGTTCCGGGCCCAGCGGCGGCGCCCGACTGCACACCTTACTGCGAGCAGCGGGTCTGTGGTAGGATTATTCACGCCCTGATCGAAAGTCCGCACCGATCTGCACCGCGAGTCGGCGCGACTCGATCCCGTTCCCGGCCGCAGAGGGTTGGCTCATGCCAGATCGCATGACAATGAAATCCGCGCCGAGCACGCTCGTCGAAGGTCAGCGACTCGACCAGCCCACGTTCCACGCGATCTACCTGGCGATGCCGCCCGGAACCCGGGCCGAATTGATCGATGGAGTCGTCTATATTCCTGGCCCTGTCGGTCTGGAGCATGGTGAAGCCCAGGTTTCGGTGACTGCGTGGCTCATTCCCTACGTCGAGAATACGCCCGGAGTTCGTGCCTTGGCCAATGCCACCACCATCCTCGGTTGGAAGAGCGAGCCGGAGCCGGACGGATTACTCCGGATCCGACCCGAACGCGGCGGGCGCACATCGAATGAGCGTGGTTTCGTCCACGGACCTCCAGAGCTCGTCGTCGAGATCTCCAAGGCGACCCGATACGTTGACCTCGGGCCGAAACTGGACGATTACGAGCGCGCGGGCGTGCTCGAATACGTCGTGCGCGCAATCGACCCGGACGAGATCTACTGGTTCGCTCAGGAGCAGGGCGCGCTCGTGCAGCGACCAATCGGAGATGATGGGCTGTACCGTTCCATCGTGTTTCCCGGACTATGGCTCGATCCCATCGCACTCCTGAAGAGCGATACGCGGCGGCTCCGCGCCGTGGTCGACCTGGGCTGCGCCACCCCCGAACATGCCGCGTTCGTCGCGAAGCTGGCCGGGACCCGTGAGTCGTCCTGATCGCACGCGGCGAACCATGCGCGGCCGTGATCTGTTCCTGGGGCTTACGCCGCCAGGCTAACGCAATGCCGCCCCCGTCCGGGGGCTCTGAATCGCGCCGTCACCGCCCGCATCCGTAGTCAGGTGTCGCCGCAGTGGTGATGCGATGGTTTTGAGCCGTCAGGCGCGGGAAATCGTTGCTCGAGATGATTTCGACACGTAGCCTTGCTGCTTTCCCCACTCGATCCAGGCCTGAGCCAACCAGCGAACTTTACAAGACTTCTCGCTGATCACCACGTGGTTTGGCGGAGCGAAACCGCGATTACCAGGCGGTTGGCCCCCTCACCCCATCCCTCTCCCCAAAAGGGGCGAGGGCGACCGGTTAACTCCTTCGCGACGCAAAGTCAGGGCGCCGTGGGCCTTTCGTCTTTACCACCTCGCCCCCACGGGGAGAGGTCGGCCGAAGGCCGGGTGAGGGGGTCCCGGCGGTCGTGTTCAGCGAGGAGTCTCGTGGGAAGTGACCGACCGATCGCTACGCCGCTGCCCCGCGATCCACTCGAGGCGGCAGCTTGCGAGCTTCGACCTCCCGCCAGAGCTCATCCAGACTCTGCTCCCACGATATCAACGGCCGCCAGCCGGTGTGCGACACGATGCGGTCGATGCTGGCGCGCGAGTCGGCCGGCCCGCGCCGACGTTTCAATGCCGGATCGACACTCACCCGCACGGCCCGGCGACTTAAACTGATCAGTCGTTCCAGGCCTTCGCCGACCCGGCGCGATTGGCCCGTGCCCACGTTGTAAACGAGCCCCGATCGACCGTGAAGCGCCAGCGCGATCATCGCCCGCGCCACGTCGCGAACGTCGATGAAGTCGCGGCAGGCGTCGAGGTCGCCGACACCGAGCTCGAGCGGATCGGGGTCCGGATCGGTCAACCGGGCCGCGAACCGGCCAAATGCTTGAGTTGGCGGCGTGCCCGGCCCGATGGGGTTGAAGACCCGCGCGACTATCACCTCGAGGGGGGCGCGCTCGGACAGTCCACCGACCGTCGCCAGCCACTTGCTCCGGCCGTAGGCATCGATCGGGTCGCAAGCGTGGCTCTCGTCGACCGGCAATTCGGCCGCGCCTAACGGGCCCAGCTCGGCCGCCGAGCCGGACAGCACGATGCGCGCCGGCCGCCGCGCCGAGCGCAACGCGCCGAGAAGATGAATCGTCGCCCAGAAATTGGCGCGGTAGAGCTCATCGTCGGAGGCCGGGGGCGTGCGCCCCGCCGTGTGGATCACGAAGTCGGGCGCAATCGCGCGGATGGTCTCGCCGAGTTGACTCGCGTCGTTCAAGTCCGTCGCGACGAATGCCTCCTCCGGCCAGTTCGCCGGACAGCGACGACCCAGCACGATCAACTCGTTTTCCGAGTGCGAGGACTCACCGAAGTCGCGCTGGAGCGCGCCCAAGACGTGTTGTCCCACGAAGCCGGTCGCACCCGTGATCAGCCAGATCGCCATGCCTCACTCCGGGTAAGACACAAACTGAACCAGAGATTCCAGACGCGGAACCATCCACCCTATCCTTAGAACGCTACGATTATCAAAGGACCGCCGGCAGCGATTCCATGCTCCGTGCCTCTGAGCTCGACTCTGTGTTCACTTTGGGAAACACTCACTCAGTTCGTGTTCCGTGGGAGCAACACGCTCTTCCGTCTCGAGCGCGCGGAGCGCGGTCCGGAAGACGCTCTCGGGCGACAGCTCACGCATACAGCGATGATGGCCCTCGGGGCAGACCGGGCGCTGGCACGGTCCGCAGGGCACCGGGTGAAACAAGTGCCACGCGTGCGGGTGATACGTGCGGGTCCAGGCGATGTGAGTTGGTCCAAACAGGGTGATCACCGGCGTGTTGAAGGCGGCGGCGAAGTGACGCGGCCCCGAATCGGTCGTGATCAAGAGGGCCGATCTGCGCACGCAGGCTTTGGTGAGCCCGATGCCAAGCGGCTGATCCGCCAGGCTGACCACGCGCGGATGGCCCGCCAGTTGGACGATTTCGCGGGCGGCCCCGCGCTCGTCGGGCCCGCACAGGACCAGGATCGGAACGTCCGCCTCGCCGGCGAGTCGCCGCGCCAGGACGGCGAAATGCTGCGTCGGCCAGCTCTTCGCCGGACCGAACGCCCCGCCGGTGTTGAAGCAGACGACCCGCTCACCGGCCTTCAGCCCCAGCGCCCTCCAGGCTTGGTCGGCCGCGGCCTCGTCGTCCATCGTCGTCGCCAGCTCGATCTGAACCGAGTCGACCGGGCAGCCAAGTCGACGCGCCAACTGGAGGTAGGATTCCAAGACCGGAGTGGGCAGCCGCCGTCCCGATGCATCGCGGGCGGCATGGAGCCGGTCGGTCAGCAAGAACCCGCGCGCGGAGCGGACATACCCGACCCGTCGTGGGATGTCCGCCAGCCAGGCAATCAAGGCTGAGCGGAATGAGTTGGGCAAGAGGACGGCCACGTCGAACCGCCCGCGGCGCAACCGGCGCACGACCGGCATCGTCCGCTCCGATCGGTCGGTCGCATTGGGATCGAAGCGGATCAGCTCGTCGAACCAGGGGGTGCCTTCGAGGGTGGGCGCGACTCGCGTCTTGATCACGCCCGCAATCGTTGCACCAGGGAAACCGCCGCGGAATGCGCGCAGCGTCGGTGTCGCCATCACTGTGTCGCCGATCAGGTTGGGACAGAACACAGCGATTTTCATGATCGAGAGCCAGTCCTTACGATTGCAAGGACCGCGGCATGCAGCAGCGGAATCAGGACCTCGTGATGGCCGGTGAGCGCGATTCCCTGGGCTCCCGGCCGCTCCAGCACATTGAGGAGGCCCCGGTACTTCTGGTCGAAGTCGAGGTTGGCGGTCGTCAGCCCGTCCAGCGAACGACCCAGGTTGCGGGCGATCGAGACCGCCTTGAGGAAGACCTCCGGCATGACCACGGCACTGCCGAGGTTCAACCACACTCCTCCGGCCATCCGCGCGACGAGCGCGCAAAGACTTCGGAAGTCGGCGAGGGCTGCCTGGCCCAGCGCGGCCCCATCGAGTGCCGAACTCATGTGGACGATGTCGGTGCCGATGGCGACGTGGACGGTCAATGGCAGATTCGCGCGCCTGGCGGCGACCAGCAGCGATGAATCGAGCCCCGGCCCGCCGTGTTCGAGGATGACCTCGCCGAGCGCGGCGCCCAGTCCGACGGAACGCGCGGCGGCCTGCTCACACGCCGTGGCGAAGAGGTCCGAAGTCTCACGGGCGAAGCCAAACGAGCCTTGCATGAGCCGGGCGCCCACGTCCTCGCTGGTCTTGCCGGCGATCGCCAGCTCCAGGTCGTGAATCGCCGCCGAGCCGTTCAAGGCGAGGCCCTGGAGGAGCCCGCGCTCGATCCAGTCGATCAGGTACGGACCACAGCCGGTCTTGACGACGTGGCCGCCCAGTGCGGCCACGATCGGCCGGCGTGCTTCGTGGGCACGGACGATCGCATCCCTCAGTTGCTTGAGGGCAGCCGCTCCCAGCAGTCGGGGCAGAGTTTCGAGCCAGTCGCCGACAGCGATGCCCGGCAGCGAGGGACGACCCAGGTCGGCGAGCGAAACCTTGCTCGCGCGCCCGGCCAGCGGCTCGAAGCGCAGGTCATCCAGGTTGAGCGATGCGGGCGCTCCGGCATCCTGCTCTCTAGCGGACCCATTCCGGCTCACGAGAAATCCTTTTCGAGTGACCCGTGCCGATGATCTCAGGCGGGAAGAAGCCGGGCCAGGACGTCGTCCATGATCTCGCCCCCCGCCGTGACCTCGAGCCCGATCCTGAGGGCTCGCAGCGGAGCTGGCCCCAGCGAGCCGGCGCGCAGCTTGACCAAATCCTTTTGAGTGGTCAAGACGAGATCGGCGCCCAGATCGCGTGCCCATCGCTCGAGCGAGCCGGCGTCGGCCGCGGAATAGAGGTGATGATCGGGAAAAACGCGGAGGTCGCGGAGGTCGCGGCACAAGGGCAAGAGGGTGCGCCGAAACCCTTCTGGGTTGCCGATCCCGCAGAACGCCGCGACCGACTTGCCGTCGACCAGGTCGAGGGGTGAGGAGATGCCCTCACCGTCGATCAGGTCCCGGGGCGCGTGTCTCGCTTCCACCCAGGGCCGCGTGCCGGCCTGGCGCTCGACCTCGGTCCGGATCGCCGACCGGCCGGCCGCACTGACCTGGTCGGCCCGCGACAGGACGACCACGTGAGCGCGCCGCAATGAGCCGACCGGTTCGCGAAGCAGGCCGCGGGGAAACAGGGAGCCGAGCCCGAACGGCTCGAGTGCGTCCAGCAAGACCACGTCGAGGTCGCGCGCCAACCGCCGGTGCTGAAATCCGTCGTCGAGCACGAGGAGCTCGATTTCCAGCTCGAGGGCGGCGGCCTGCGCCAGGGCCACTCGATCGGGGTCCTGGAGATGGGGAACGTCGGGCAAGTTTTCCTCCAGGACGCGACCCTCGTCATTCATTCCCTCGATCCGCCCGTAGCCCCGACTGAGGATTGCGACCCGCACTCCGCGCCGGCGAAACCAGCGCGCGAGCCATTCGACCATCGGCGTCTTCCCCGTCCCACCCAACGTGAGGTTGCCAACCGATACCACGGGCGCCGAGGCTCGGTGGCAGCGGAGCCAGCCGCGGTCGTAGCCGCGGTTGCGCAGGGCGACCGCCGCGCCGTATGCGACGGACGCGATCCGGAGCCCGCTCCGGGCGAACTGGGCCCAGGGACCGTGGGTCTGCCCGCGTATCAAGGCCAGGTACGCGTCTCGGTCGAGCCTGCTCAAGCACCCTCTTCCATCGCGCGGATGATCGCCCGAGCCATGTCCAGCGTGCCGACGGCCGTGGGATCGTCGCGGTTCGGCTTCATGTCGTAGGTGACGTCCTTGCCTTCCGCGATCACCTTGGACACGGCGTTTTCCAACCTGCGGGCCGCCTTGGCCTCGCCGAGGTGGTCGAGCATCAAGACCCCTGAGAGAATCAGGGCGGTCGGATTCATCTTGTAGAGGCCCTTGTACTTGGGAGCAGACCCGTGGGTCGCCTCGAAGACCGCTCCCGCCTCGCCGATATTGGCCCCCGGGGCGACACCCAGGCCACCCACCAGCCCGGCGCACAGATCGGAAATGATGTCGCCGTAAAGGTTGGGCAGGACCATCACGTCGTACAGCTCGGGCTTCTGGACGAGTTGCATGCACATATTGTCGACGATGCGATCCTCGAATTCGATGTCGGGGTATTCCTTGGCGACCTCGCGGCTCACTTCCAGGAAAAGCCCGTCGGTGTACTTGAGGATATTGGCCTTGTGGACCGAGGTGACTTTTTTGCGCCCGTGTTTCCGCGCGTACTCGAAAGCGTACTTGACGATCCGGCGAGAGCCGAAGATCGAGATGGCCTTGATGGTGATGCCCGAATCCGGCCGGACCGTCTTGCCGATGAGCCGCTTGATGTCGGCGATCAGCTCGGCGGTCTCGGGCTTGCCCTGCTCGAATTCACAGCCGAAATACAAGCTTTCGGTATTCTCGCGCACAATGACGAGGTCGACGGGCGTGCCCGAGAAGTAGGTTCGGACGCCGCCGTAAAGCTTGCAAGGCCGGACGCAGGCGTACAGGTCGAGCGCGTGGCGGAGATAGACGTTGACGCTGCGGAAACCGGTCCCGACCGGCGTCGTCACCGGGGCCTTCAAAGCAACCTTCGTGCGGCGGCATGATTCGATCACGCTCTCGGGAAGCGGGGTGCCGAGCTTGGCCATGACGTCGACGCCGGCTTCCTGTTCGTCCCACCGAACGCTCACCCCCGTGGCCTCGATGCACATCCTGGCGGCCTCCGCCAGCTCGGGGCCGACACCATCGCCCTTGATCAACGTCACTTCATGGACCATCGGTTCACCATCTCCCTCCATGACGCAGCCGGCACTCAACTCGAAACAGGGCTCGCGAGCCAAGATTCCCGTACGAGCGCGCTGGTTGCGAACACCGCACGAACTGGTATGTTAGGGGAAACCCGAGCGTGCGCCAGGCTAACTTGCCGCGGGGGCTCCGTCAAGCGGCGCGAAACGTCACCGACAACCGATTCAAAAGCCACGAGTTGCCCTGTGAGCCCGGGGGCTCATCCCGTGATCGATCCACCACTCCCTCCTCATCCGCTGGTGCAGCACTGGCTCGAGCGGCATCCCAACCCGGCCAGCTTCATCTTGCACATCATCGGAATTCCACCGACGATTCTGGGGGTGTTGCTGGTGCCGGTCTACCTTTGCTTGCTATCCTTGCCGGTCTTTCTCCTGGCGCTGGCTCTGTTCGTCGGCGGTTATCTTCTTCAGTTCGCCGGGCACCTGATCGAGGGGACGGATCCCGGCGAGATCATCTACTTCAAGCGGAAGCTCGGTCTGCCGTACGTCGAGTTTCCCGAGCCAAGGAAAAAGAGGGATTAGCTCCCTCGCTTACGCGTCGGGTTAGTATGGTCGTCGGCGCGCAACCTACACGGGTGATGATGCTCCAGTCTCGAAAAGACGGGTTTTATTCGTCCTTGCGCCTTCTCCGTCGGGAAGGTGTACGGTTCCGTCGTCCCGTTCCTTCCACCGGTCGAAGCTTGGATGCAGGGAAAGGGAGCAGCAGCTCTCGCTGGCTCGTCGTGGCGGCGGGGTTGTGTGGAAATCGCGTGGATGAGAGAAGAACGGCAGGGTACAACCCGGCCCGCGAAGGCTGGTTCACGCATTTTGGCCTAGGCCAGGATTGGGAAATCGATAAAATCCTCCCGATCGCTTCAAGTCGCACATCACGAACATCCGATCCTATCCGACAAGTCGATCACTCAGACCCAGGGCACAGGCGTGCGCGGTCGCGGCGCCCCGTGATCGTCCGGTTAGACCGAGAGGGCTCATCCCCCTTCGTATTCGAGTGAGGCCCTCGGGGCATGTCGAAACCATTCGCCTCGGAAACACGTCGGGAAAAGAAGGTCTGAGGCAGTATGCGTGGGACGGGAATCCTTAAGCCAAGCCAAGGACGGCGCGGCGGACCCCACGGCTCGAACTTATCGTCACATGGCGATCTTAGTCAAGGACGGCTGGCCATGCGATTGACCGTATGCAGGAACCGGTGGCTTCGGGCGGCAATGCTTGCGGCCTGGGCGATCGCCATCGGGTGTCAGAAGCTTCCCTACATCGACCAATCCAAGCCGGTCCCTCATGACAGCCTGGGGCGAGTCGCGCTCGAGGACAAGGAAGTCAAGCAAGCCGACCTGCTCGAGAGCTCGATGCCCGCGCGATGGCCCAAGGTGAGCAAGCCGAGGACGACGAACGATCCCGAGGCGCAAGAGATCTGGGAGATGTCGCTGCAGCAGGCGATCCGCATCGGCCTGGACAACTCCGAGACGGTGCGCGTGATCGCCTTCGGTGCGCAAGGCATCCCCATCGGCGGGTTCGAGCCGACGCCGCTCAACCAAGGTGCCGGGGCGGGTGTTGCAAGCTCGCTGGGAGCGGGCAGCCTCTCCACAGTTTACGATCCGGCGATCCAGGAGACCTCGATCGCGACGGCCCTCTCGACCTTCGACACCGCCTTCACCACGAGCCTCCTCTGGGGCAACAACGTGCAGCCGTACAACAACGGCGTTCAAGGCGGGTCGCTCAACCTCACCGGAACGAAGTACCCCATCGTCTCCGTGAACGACTCGGCCACGTTCCAGATCGGCCTGTCCAAGCAGACCGGATACGGCGGCACGCTCGGCATTGTTCACAACGTCAACTGGTCCTACCAGAACAGCTCGTTCCTGGTCTGGCCCTCGGCTTACACGACCAACATTCAGCTCACCTTGACCCAGCCCCTCTTGGGTAGCGCGCCCTTGCCGGGCCAGTCGCCGGGAAGGCCGGTGGGCCTGGAAGCCAACCGCGCTCCCATCGTGGTCGCCAGGCTCAACGCCGATGCCGCCGTTTGGCGGTTCAAGGCGGAAATCATGGCCCACTGCCGTTCGGTCGAACAGCAATACTGGAACTTGGCCCAGGCCCACGTCCAGTACTGGGCCTCCGAGCGGGCCGTCAGTCTGGCCCAGGAGATCCTCACTCGTGAGCAGGCCGAGCTCCTGGTCGGTAAAGGGACCATCGCGGACGTCGCCGAGGCTTCCCAGCGGCTCGAACAGTTCAACCTCGACCTGGTGACGCGGACATCGGACCTGATCACCACCGAGCGGCAATTGCGGAATATCCTCGGCCTGCCTCCGGCCGACAATCGGCGAATCATCCCGGTCACGCCGCCAACCGAGGCGCGGCTCGAGCCCGACTGGGACACCAGCCTGGCCCAGATGCTCAACTTCCAGCCCGACATCGTGCAGCAGCAGCTCTTGGTCCGAGTCGCCGAGCTGCAATTGCTGATCGCTCGCAACCAATTGCTGCCCCAATTGAACGCCAACTTCCTCTATCAACTCAACGGGCTGGGCCAGCAGCTCGACAGCGCCGAGGCAGTCATGACGGGAGCCGGCCTCAAGGCACTCAACCCTGTGATCGCCAACATGCAACGGGCCGCCGGACTCCAGTCTCAGCCGGGAATGTACAGTAATTTCGTCACATGGCAGGCCGGCTTCACCTTTCAGATGCCGCTGGGCATGAGAGGGCCGCTGGCGAATACGCGGTTTGCACAATACGGTCTGTTGAGGCAACGCGCCTATCTTCAGCAGATCGTCCACCAGACGACGCACTCGCTGGCTCGATTCTTCCTGGAAATCGACGCGAACTACAAGCAGTTCAAGACGGCTTCCCGGCTGCGGGCTGCCGCCGCTCAGCGGCTGGATGCTCAGCGCGCCTTTTACGAGGAGGGCCGGATCACGATCGACCGGTTCCTCGACGCCGTCAGCCAGTACGCAACCGCCGTGGCGACCGAGGCTCAATACAAGACGACCTACAACATCTCGATCGTTGCCTTGGAAGAGGCGAAGGGCACACTGCTGGCTTACGACAACATCGCCGTGGCCGAGGGCCCGCACCCCGCCAAGGCGTACGTCCAGGCGCGGGACATCCAGAACGCGCATCACCAGCACCACATTCCTCCCGACGGTCCCCAGATTCCCAGACAGCAGGTTGGTCCGCTGAATCCCGACCCCGCCGAACCCAACCCGCCGCCGGGGGTGGAAGATCGGGAAACTCCGCGTTCGCAGCCTGGCCCCGCGGGCCCGCTCGGGCCGCCTCCCAGTGCGGTTCCGCCCTACACCCCGGCTGGCCTGCTGCCCGAACTCTCGCGGACGACGCCCAATCCGGCCTCGTCACGATCGGTCGCCAGCAACGGAATGGCCCCCACGGGCGACGTGAACCTGACCTCGGGAGCGATGACCGGAGGTGCCGGGCGATCACCCGGGTCCGTCATCGACCCGACCGTGCCCGGCATGGGATTGACCTCAGTCGCGGCGTCGCTCGGTCGAGCCGTGCCGCAGGCTGCGCGCGCCGCTCCCACGGCGGGCCCAGGTGCACAACAGCCATCGCCCTCCACCGCTGGAGGGGCTGCACAGCCGCAAGGCGCGCCCGTGACCACCAATACCAAGCCCGACGGTGAAAGGACGGCGAAGCCGCCGTCCGAAGACCTTCCCCCGTTGCCGGTCTCGATCGAGCTACCGCCCTTGCCACCGGGATGAGGCTGGGATCCTTCTCGGAATTGTCAAAACATTGTTGACCATCCCCGGGCGACGTCGCCACAATAGGACGAATTCACTCGTCAGGGAGCAGGCGCGCGCTCGGGCGTGGCGCCCGACACGGCTCTCGGCGGGCAGGCGAAGCCGAGGGGAGTGCGATCATCATGGCAGACTTTCGCGGCGGCAGTGGCGGCGGTGACAACCGGCGTTCGTTCCTCAAGTCGGCCGCGGCCGCTGGTGGAGTGGCCGCACTGGCGTCGGCCGATTCGGTCTGGGCGGCCGACCCTGCTTCGCCCCTGCCCACGGTGACGCTCGGCAAGACCGGGCAGAAAGTACCCGTCCTGGGGATGGGGACGAGCTGGGACCTTCAGCCCAGCTTCGTCCAGGCTGCCCTCCACGCCGGGGTTCGCTACATCGATACGTCGGAGTCCTACGAGGGCGGGAACTGCGAGAAGACGCTGGGCGAGGTCCTGGAACGGACCAAGATGCGCAAGGATGTCTATCTCGTCACCAAAAACAGCCGTGGCAAGGTCGGTGGGCCGAAAGCGTTTTCCACTTTCGAGAAACGTCTGACCGCGAGCCTGGATCGGCTGCGTACCGACTATATCGATTGCTATTACCTCCACGGGGTCGGTGGCGGTGAAATTCATTTGCTCAGCGATCCGGATGTCAAGGCTGCGTTCGAGAAGCTGAAGAAGGCCGGCAAGATCAGGTTCTGCGGTCTCTCGTGTCACGATCGCAGGCTGCCCGAGATCGTCACGGCCGCCGCGCAAAACGGCTGGATCGACCAGATCATGATCCAGTACAACTATCGGACCATGAGCACCGACGCGGTCCGCCGAGCCCTCGACGCGGCGTCGAAGGCGAACCTGGGCATCGTCGCCATGAAGACGCAGGGGGGCGCCGGCGACTTCCGGGAAGCGAACGCGGCGCCCAAGTTCAAGGAGTTCGTCGACAAGGGCTTCAAGAAAGAGGAAGCTGCGATCAAGACGGTCTTCTCCGATCAGCGGGTCCACGCCGTCGTCAGCGAGATGACCAACCGCGACATGCTCCGCGAAAATCTCGCCTCGAGTCGTGACCACACGCTCACCTTGCGCGAGCAGAAGATCCTGGAAGAGTACCGCATGGCGACCGCACACCTCTATTGCCACGGGTGCGGTCATCATTGCGAGCCGGCGGCCGGCGGAGTCGCCGTGGCTGATATCCTCCGCTATCTTCGTTACCATGAGGTCTACGGCAAGCGGCAGCGCGCGAGAGAGCTGTACCAGGCGCTCTCGCCCGAGGCACGCGACTTCGCGAAGACCGACCTGGCCGCTGCGGAGGCCGCCTGCCCACATGGACTGCAGATCGTGGAGCTACTGCACAGAGCCCATCATGAGATGGGCTAAGGCGAGCGGCAGAAAATGCCATACCCGTAGCGGAACTCGCCAGAGTTCCGGCCCGAAGTCTGGCGACTTCGGCTACGGGGATCATTCGACCTGCCACTCGCCTAATCACCTTCGGACGCGTCCTCCTCGGGTACCGTCTCCTGCTCGTCGCGATTCGAGGCCGGCACCACGTATTTTCCGTCGATCCACCGTCCCAGGTCGATCAGGCGGCAACGGTCCGAACAGAACGGGAACGACCGTAGCTCGTCCAGGGCGGCGATCTCGTAGGATCGGGAGCAGGTGGGACAGCGTCCTCGGATCATGACTGGCTCTTTCTTGAGCTGGTTCGGGCGGTTTTTGCGGGCTCGCTCTTCGCCGAGCTCGAGGAGTCGCTGGCGGACTTGGAGTCGGTCGACGACTTGGAGTCGCCGGCGGACTTGGAGTCGGTCGACGGCTTGGACTCGGTCGCCGGCTTCGCCGGCTCGCTGGCGGTTTTGTCCGCCTGGGCGGCCTTCTTGTATGAATCGCTGCGATAATCGGTCTGGTAGAACCCGGATCCCTTGAACAGGATCGCCGCGCCGGGGCCGATCTTTCTGCGGAGCTTCGGCAGTTTGCATTCCGGGCAGTCGGTGCGAGGCTGCGAGGTGATCGGCTCGAACGCTTCGAATTCGTGGCCACATGAGTCGCAAATATAGTCGTAGGTCGGCATCGTTCACTGACTCCCTCGATCAGCTCGAGCTTGGTTTGGCTGAAACGGCGACTTTGCTGGGGCGGAGCACGCGTTCGCGGATCCTGTAGCCCTTGCTCAGCTCGGCGAGGACGGTTCCCTCCGGATGATCGAGAGAAGGCTGCTGGAGGACCGCGTCGTGGAGGTTGGGATCGAACGGATGCCCCTGCGCGGAGATCGGCTCGACGCCGTGTTTGGCCAGGATATCGAGCAATTGTCGCTGGACCATGTCGAGCCCGGCCGTGACTCCCGAGGCACCCGAGGCCCGAAGGGCTTCGATGGCGCGCTCGAGATTGTCGATGGGGTCCAGGAGGTCGCGGGCCAGCGAGCTGACGGCGAAGGCCCGGTCGGCGTCGGCTTGTTGCTTGGAGCGCTTCTGGTAATTGGCGAACTCGGCCCGGCTTCGGAGGGCTTGATCCCGGAACTCGTCGCACTCTCGTTTCAGTCGGGCGATTTGTTCGGAGGCGGACAGGGTCTCACCGTTTGCGGTCTCACCCTCGCCTGGCCGCAACCCGGCTGCAGGATCGCCGCCGTCGGCGGCCCCGGAAGATCCAGCCGGCGCGTCTTCCGCTTGAAAACCGTCGTTCTGCTCCGAGGCCGATGGGCTGGCTTTTCTTGGTCTCTGAGTCGATTCGTTCATGGTCCTCTGCTCCTGGCTGAGTGAGCTCGGCCGGCCGTGCGCCACGACCCCATCAAGACTCGTCGGAGTCTTCCGACTCCTCTTCCTCCGTGAAGTAGTCACGCAGTTTCTCGAAGAAGTTCTTGCGCCGAGGGCTCACCTGTTCATGCTCGATCTCAGCAAATTCGCGGAGGAGCTCTTCCTGGCGCGCGGTCAGGTGCCGCGGCGTCTCGATCAAGACCTCAACCAGCTCGTCACCACGAGACCGCCCACCGATATCGGGCATCCCCCTCCCTTTGATTCGAAGGACCTCGCCGCTCTGGGTACCTCGGGGAACTTCGAGGTCCTCGGGGCCCTCGAGGGTCGGAACCTCGATCACGGCCCCGAGCGTGGCCTGAGCGAAACTGATGGGCACCTGGCAGACGAGGTCGTTGCGCCGTCGTTCGAAGAAGGGATGTTTCTTGACGACGACCTGGATCCTGAGGTTTCCCCGCGGTCCGCCCACATCGCCCAGCTCGCCCTGGTGGCGCAATTGCAGCCACATACCGCTTTCGACGCCGGGTGGAACGTCGACCTGGAGATGAGCGGTGGCCGGGACTCGTCCGGCGCCGCGGCAGCTCGTGCAGGGGTCGGTGATGCGGACACCTGCGCCGCCGCAGGCCGGGCAGGTGGTCGCGACCTGAAAGAAGCCCCGCGCCTGGACGATCTGTCCTCGACCCCCGCAATAGTTGCAGGTCGTGGGTGAGGTTCCCTTGCGAGCACCCGATCCGCGGCATTCGCCGCAAAACTCCTGCCGGCTGACTTCGATCGACCGCGAGGTTCCGCGTGCCGCCTCGGTGAGCTCGATCTCCAGCTTCATGAGCAAGTCGGGGCCCGGACGCGGCCCGCGCCGCCGCTCCCCGAAGAAGTCGCCGAATAATCCCCCACCGAAGATGTCGCTGAACGCAGACATGATGTCGTCGGTGGACCGGAAGTCGTGGAACGCGGACCCGTTCAAGCCGGCATGGCCGTACCGGTCGTAGCGCTGCCGTTTTTCTGAATCGGAAAGCACCTCATAGGCTTCCGCCGCTTCCTTGAAGCGCTTGGGTGCCTCTTCGTCACCTGGATTGCGGTCCGGATGGTACTTGAGGGCCATCTGGCGATAGGCTTTTTTGATTTCGTCGGCGGGGGCCTCGCGAACGACCCCCAGCACTTCATAATAGTCGCGCTTCGTGGCTGCCATCGGCATGGCGTCTCGATCGAATGGAGATTGCGGAAACGGTCCAAACGGGTCCGGCGCGATCCGCGACCGGCGCCGGACTCCAGCACTCTCTCAGGATATCATACGCCTCCGATTCGTGACACCGAAACTGGAAGCATCGAGTCGAGGTGGTCTCATCGTGGCTGATCGAATGCGGAGCGGATGGGCGAAATGGCGGCGGCCGGACCGGTCGAGGAAGGGGACGGTTTCGACGAGAATCGTGCCGCTTTGCGTCCCGACGGCGGGGAAGCTCGGTGCGCGGGCCGAGCGAGCTTCCCAGCCGGGGGAACGGCGATCTTCAACTAACGCACGGCCCCCTCGATCCGGGGCGCGTTTTCCTTTTCGTCATCCTTGATGCTGGTGATCATGGCCTCGGTCGTGAGCATGAGAGCGGCGATCGAGGCGGCATTTTGCAGCGCGGAGCGGGTGACCTTGGTCGGATCGACGACGCCGGCCTTGAACATGTCGACGAACTGGCCCGTGTTGGCGTCGAATCCGACGGCGCCCTCGCGCGATTTGATTTCTTCGGCGATGACGCCGCCGTCCTGGCCGGAGTTGGCCGCGATGCAGCGGGCCGGCTCCTCCAGTGCTCGGATGACAATGGCGGAGCCGATCTTTTCGTCGCCCGAGAGGGTGTCGTGGACCATCTGGACGGCCGGGATGACTCGCAAGAGTGCCACGCCGCCGCCGGGAACGATTCCTTCCTCGGCCGCCGCTCGAGTCGCATGCAGGGCATCCTCGATGCGCGCCTTGGTCTGCTTCATGTCGAGCTCGGTGGGGGCACCGACGCGGATCAAGGCGACGCCTCCGGAGAGCTTGGCGAGCCGTTCCTGGAATTTTTCCTTGTCGTACTCGCTCTCGGTATCCTCGATCTGACGCCGGAGCTGGTCGATCCTGCGCTGAATGTCGGCCTTCTTCCCGGCCCCCTGGATCAGCGTGGTGCTGTCCTTGTTGACCTTGATCTGCTTGGCACGGCCGAGCTGGGCGAGTTGAAGGTTTTCGAGCTTCAGGCCCAGGTCCTCGCTCATCACCGTGCCGCCGGTCAGGACGGCCATGTCGCCCAGCATCGCCTTGCGGCGATCGCCGAATCCCGGCGCCTTGACCGCGCAGATATTGAGCACGCCGCGGAGCTTGTTGACGACCAAGGTGGCCAGGGCTTCGCCCTCGACGTCCTCGGAGACGATCAAGAGGGGGCTGCCCGACTGGGCGACCTTTTCCAGGAGCGGGACCATCTCACGCAGGCTGCTGATCTTCTTTTCATGCAGCAAGATCACCGCATCCTCGAAGACGACCTCCATCGTGGAGGGATTGGTGACGAAGTAGGGGCTCAAGTAGCCCTTGTCGAACTGCATCCCCTCGACGAACTCCAAGGCGGTGGTCGCCGTCTTGCCTTCCTCGACGGTGATCACGCCGTCGCGGCCGACCCGCTCGACGGCGTCGGCGAGCATCTTGCCGATCGCGGGGTCGTTGTTCGCCGAGATCGCGCCGACCTGGGCGATCTCCTCCTTCTTCGAGACGGGCCGAGAGACCTTGCCGGTCAACTCGGCGACGGCGGCTTCGACGGCCTTTTCGATGCCGCGGCGAATGGCCATGGGGTTGGCCCCGGCGGTGATGTTCTTGAGCCCCTCACGATAGATGGCGCGGGCCAGGATGGTCGCGGTTGTCGTGCCATCGCCGGCGACGTCCGAGGTCTTGGTCGCGACCACGTTGACGAGCTTGGCCCCCATGTTCTCGAAGGGGTCGGGGAGCTCGATCTCCTTGGCGACGGTCACGCCGTCCTTGGTCACGGTCGGACCACCGAACGACTTGCTCAGGATCACGTTGTGCCCGGTGGGGCCCAGGGTGATCCCGACGGCGTGCGCGAGAACGTCGACGCCTTCCATCATCTTCCGGCGAGCAGTGTCGGAGAAGAGTATTTGCTTTGGCACGGAGGTGCGCTCCTCGAATCTAGTGAGAAATTCACAAAACGGGACGGGCACCATGCCACGGTGCGGGACCGATCCCACTCTGTTCGCATTTCCAAGGGGAGCCGCGGGCCGCATCGCACCGGTCGAAAATGGGGTGGAACGCGGCCCTTGGCAGGGGTTATTTGACGATTTTCGCCAGGATGTCGGACTCGCTTGACTTGACGCCGGCGGCTAGCGCCGTGCTCACGGAAGACACCGGCGGCTAGCGCCGTGCCGCTCACAGAAGGTTATTTGACGATTTTCGCCAGGATGTCGGACTCGCGCAGGATCTTGATCTCCTCGCCGTCCAGCTTGATTTCGGTGCCCGAATACTTGCCGAAGAGCACTTCGTCTCCCTCGATCACGCCGATCGGCGCGCGCTCGCCGGAGTCGAGCAGCTTGCCCGGGCCGACCGCGAGGACCTTGCCCCGCTGCGGCTTCTCCTTGGCGGTGTCGGGAAGGACGATTCCGCCAGCCGTCTTTTCCTCCGCCTCGATCTGCTTGATCACGACGCGGTCCTCGAGAGGGCGAATCTTCTGCTTGGCCATGGAGTGGTGTCCTTGAGTTCTCTGGAAATCCCTCGGCGAATTCGCCGACTCATCGAATGTCCGGTCAGAGTGCCGGACCTACAGCTCACATATTGATTCCGATAGTCAAACGAGACTGATACGTCTCGCGTGATCACATCATCCCCATTCCTTCCATTCCTCCCATGCCGCCCATTCCTCCCATACCACCCATGCCACCTCCGTGGTGAGGGTCGCCGTGGCCGGCAGGTTCCTTCTTCTTGGGAGGCTCGGCGACGAGGGCGGCGGTGGTCAAGAGGAGTCCGGCGACCGAGGCCCCATTCTGCAAGGCGGTGCGTGTAACCTTGGTGGGGTCGATGATTCCGGCGGCGAACATATCTCCCCACTTGCCGGTCTCGGCGTCGAACCCGAACTTGGGATCGTTGCTTTTCTTGATGTGGCTGACGACGACGGCGCCGTCCAGACCGGCGTTTTCCGCGATGTAGCGAGCAGGCTGTTCGACGGCACGCTTGACGATGTCGGCGCCGTAGGTTTCGTCGGTGCCGAGCTTGAGGTCGCCGATGGCCGCCGCGGCCCGGATCAGTGCGGTACCGCCGCCGGGGACCACGCCCTCCTCGATGGCCGCGCGAGTCGCCTGCAGTGCGTCCTCGACGAGGGCTTTGCGCTCCTTCATTTCGGTCTCGGTGGCAGCGCCGACGTTGATCTGGGCGATGCCGCCGGCGAGCTTGGCGAGCCGCTCCTGCAGTTTCTCCTTGTCGTACTCGCTGTCGGTATCGCCGATCTCGCGGCGGATCATTTCCGCGCGGCCCTTGATCTCAGCGCCGGTACCGGCCCCTTCGACGATCGTGGTGTTCTCGCTGTCGATTGTGATTTTCTTGACGCGCCCCAGGTCGGCGAGCTGGATGTTCTCGAGGTCGATGCCCAGGTCCTTGAAGATCGCCTTGCCGCCGGTCAAGACGGCGATGTCGCCCAGCATGGCCTTGCGGCGATCGCCGTAGCCGGGCGCCTTGACCGCCGCGACTTTCAGGATGCCGCGCAGCTTGTTGACGACCAGGGTGGCGAGCGCCTCGCCCTCGAGGTCCTCGGCGATGATCAGAAGGGGCTTGTTGGCCTTCGCCAGCTTCTCCAGCAGGGGGATCAGCTTGGTCGGGGAGCTGATCTTCTCTTCGTAGATCAGGACATAGGCGTCTTCCATGACCACTTCCATTCGCTCCTGGTCGGTAACGAAGTGCGGGCTCAAGTAGCCGCGGTCGAACTGCATGCCCTCGACCACATCCACGACCGTTTCGAAGCCTTTCCCTTCCTCGACGGTGATCACGCCGTCGGTGCCGACTTTCTCGAACGCGTCGGCCAGCTTCTCGCCGATCGAACGGTCGTTGTTGGCGGCGATCGACGCAACCTCGGTGATTTCCTTCTTGCCCGACACCTTTTTCGATTGACTCTTGACGTGCTCGACGATGGCCAGGACCGCAATGTCGATCCCGCGTTTGAGGGCCATCGGGTCGGCCCCGGCGGCCAAGCACTTGAGCCCCTCCCGGTAAATCGCCTCGGCCAGGACGGTTGCGGTCGTCGTGCCGTCGCCCGCGGAGTCGGAGGTCTTGGACGCCGCTTCCTTCACGAGCTGCGCACCCATGTTCTCGTAGGGATCGGTCAGTTCGATCTCCTCGGCCACCGTCACGCCGTCCTTGGTGACGGTCGGGCTGCCCCAGCCCTTATCGATCACGGCATTACGGCCGCGTGGGCCGAGAGTACAACGAACGGCCCGGCCCAGCTTCGAGACGCCGGTGGCCAGCTTCTGGCGGGCCTCCTCATCGTAGGCCAACATCTTCGCCACGGTGATTCTCCTTGGTCATTGTCCCCTGCGCCGGCAGGCTCTCGCCCCCCCCGGCCCGACGAGGGAGTATCTGTTTCGTGATCTGCGGCTCGCCGACGTATTGTCGTGTTTGCTCGTAATGCAAGTCATATACCGTCGTGCGGGATTTACTTTAATTCCGTAGAAATAATGACTTACGAAACGAGCACGAAATCGACTGCGTTGATCACGCTGTCGTTTTGGCAGTCGGCAGGGACTGATCCGCCAAAAAAGAAGGGCGGAGGACGGAGGACGGAGGGCGGAGGACGGAGAACGGACGATACGTCGCGCAGGTTCGTGCTGAGGATGGTGACTGTTTGACTCGCTCGGGTGGGGTCGTCAGACTGAGTGGATCTTTTGGGGAACGGGGGCATCAGTAGGACTCGGATGTTGTGTTCGACTGACTGGGGGCGAAGCGATGGTTCCATCGGGTACGAGCCGGCGGGCGGTGAGTGCAACGAGCGTTGTGGCCGTTCTGTTCTGCGGGGTTCTCTTCCTGGGAGCGGGCCGCCGGTCCGAGGGAGCGGAGCCGGCGGAGGCGCGGCCGGTGATTCCGCTCTGGCCACAGGGTGCGCCTGGCGCGAAGGGGACGGACCCGGACAAGGACGTGCCGACGATCACGGTCTGGCTTCCTCGCCCCGAGACGGCCACCGGCGCGGCCGTGGTCGTCTGTCCCGGCGGAGGCTACCAGATGCTGGCCGTCGAGCACGAGGGCAAGCAGGTCGCCGAGTGGTTCAATACGGTGGGGATTGCAGCGTTCGTGCTCAAGTACCGGCTGGGCCCGCGGTATCACCACCCGGCGATGCTCCAGGACGCCGGGCGTGCGATCCGGACCGTCCGCGCGGGTGCGTCGAAGTGGGGTCTTGATCCGCGTCGGATCGCGATCATCGGGTTCTCGGCCGGCGGTCACCTGGCGTCGACGGCCGGCACCCATTTCGATGCGGGCAAACCCGACGCGGATGACCTGGTCGAGCGCGTGAGCTCGCGCCCCGACCGCCTGATTCTGGTCTATCCGGTCATCGCGCTGGCAACGCCGTTCGGGCATGCCGGTTCATTGCGCAACCTGCTGGGAGAAAACCCCACGCGGGAACTGGTCGAGAGCCTCTCGAACGAGCGGCAGGTGACGAAGGACACGCCGCCGACTTTCTTGGCTCATACCAACGCGGACACCGGAGTCCCCGCCGAGAACAGCCTCCTGTTTGCACTCGCGCTGCGGAAAGCGGGCGTGCCGGTCGAGCTTCATCTCTTCGAGCGCGGTCAGCACGGCCTCGGGCTGGGCGGCGGTACGGCCCAGTTCAGAATTCCTCCCGAACCGGCGTTCCAGGCCTGGCCCAAGCTCTGCGAGACCTGGCTCAAGAATCAGGGCTTCCTCGATCGGAAGCCGGCTGGAAACTGAATGGCCCATTGATTTCCAGCACTCGTTCATCGCGATAGGACTCATTGATGTCGATCACGTTTTTTCGCGGATTGATCTCGTCCTCCGTTGCGGCAGCCCTTCTGCTTGCTGCCTGGGGTTGCGGCGACGACCCCGGCGCCGATCCGTCCGGCCCCGGTCCCGGTCCGGGTCCGGGTGCCAACCGCCCTGGCCGGGGCCCCGGTCCCGGTGCGGGCCCGGGGGCGGTGGACGCCGGGCCGCTCGGAGCGTCGCCCACCACCAAGCAGATCATGGTCAAACTCAACGGCAGGGAGCCAGGCGCGCTGACGAAGGCGATCGGCAAGGCGCTCGAGGCGGATTCACCCGCGTGGGAGACGATCGGGCCTCAGACCCAGGAATACGCCCGGCTGGCCGCGGCCATGAGCAAGAACGACCCAACGAGAGGGAGCAAGGAATCGTGGGCGAAGCTTGCCACGGCCTTCGCGACGACGGCCGAAGCCCTCAACAAGGCGGCCCAGGCCAAGGATCGCGACGCGGCCCTGGAGGCCCACGGCATCATCAACGGCTCGTGCATGGAATGCCATCGAGAGCACCGCCGCGGGGGCCCCGGCGGGGGCGGGCCCGGC
>JBIOJM010000141.1:0-23377 GCA_044450785.1 Isosphaerales bacterium | reverse complement strand
GGCGGGAGGACAGGAACAGTGAACCAGGACCCGAGCCCGGCAAAGTCCGCCAGCAAGCCGATCGTCAAGCTGGTCGACGTCACGAAAATCTATGAGATGGGACACGCGGGCGGGGGCGGCGGCTTGCTCAGCCGCCGTACCCAGATCACGACGGTCATCGTCCACGCGCTGCGGGGAGTCTCGGTCGATTTCTATCCGGGCGAATACATCGCCATCATGGGCGCTTCGGGCTCCGGCAAGAGCACCATGCTCAACCTGCTGGGCTGTCTCGATCGTCCCACGACCGGCGAGTATTTCCTGGGCGGTCGAGATGTCGCCGGCCTCGACGACGACGAGCTCTCCGAGATTCGCAGCCGCTACCTGGGCTTCATCTTTCAGTCGTATAACCTGATCCAGCAATATACGGTGCTCGAAAACATCCAGCTCCCCTTGACCTACCAGGGTACGGGCGAGATCAGCCCGGAGGCACAGCAGCGGTCGCTCGAGGTGGCGGGCTTGGTCGGCCTGGGCGATCGGCTCGATCACCGCCCGTCCCAGCTCTCCGGCGGCCAGCAACAGCGCGTGGCGATCGCACGATCCCTGATCAACGATCCCTACATCATCCTGGCCGACGAGGCGACCGGAAACCTCGATACCACGACCAGCCAGGAGATCATGGAAGTCCTGGACAAGCTCAACGAGTCGGGAAAGACGATCATCCTGGTCACGCACGAAGATGACATCGCCGCCTGGGCCAAGCGGGTCATTCGCATGCGTGACGGACTGATCATCGATGACGCGCCCAGTCCGCGCAGGAAGAAAGCAAAGGCCGCCCTGGCGGGAACGGAACCTGCTGATGCCCCGGACGGCTACTGGCAATCCGACTTCAGTTCCGACGATCCGGAACTGGGGCGAACCAACGAAGAATTGACTCACTAAGTACCCCCCTGTTATCCCCCCTCCGATAGGGGGGAATCATCCTGAGGACTACCCCCCTCTTATCCCCCCTCCGATAGGGGGGAATCGTCGAGGTTGCCATGGCACGCATGTGGCGCGCGCTCAAGCTGGGGATCAGGAGCCTGTTGCTCCACAAGCTGCGGTCCGGCTTGACGGTCCTGGGTATCGTGTTCGGCGTGGCGGCGGTGATCTCCATGCTGGCGATCGCGAAAGGGACCAGCGTGGTTGCCGAGGAACAAATCAAAGCCCTGGGGGCGACCAACATCATCATCCGCTCGGTGAAGCCGAGCGAGGAAGTGCAGACCGGAGGCGGTCGCGCCGCACGAATCCTCAACTTCGGGTTGAAATACAGTGATTACGACCGGATCGTGGACACGATCCCCACAATCCGCAAGGTGCTGCCGATCCGTGAGATCCTCAAGCAGATCCGGCGCGGCGGCTACTTCCTGGACGGCCGGGTGGTCGGCACCACCGAGGACTTCGCCGACTTCAACCTGCTGAAGATGGCCAAGGGGCGGTTCTTGACTGCCACCGACAACGAGAAATATGAAAACTTCGCGGTGCTCGCCCACGACACCGCCGAAAAGCTCTTTCCTTATGAGGACCCGCTCGAACAGTCGATCAAGCTCGGGGCCGACTACTACACGGTCGTCGGCGTCACGGAACAGCGCCAGACCTCGGCGGGGATCGGCGGCAGCCTGGCCGCACAGGACTTCAATAAGGACGTTTATATCCCGCTCAATACCTGCCGGCTTCGGTTCGGGGAGCGGATCATCGACATGAGGTCAGGCTCGATGCAGGCGGAGGAAACCCAGCTCACCCAGATCACCGTGCAGGTGGGCTCGATGGACGAAGTGCGCCCGACCGTGCCGCTGATCGAAGCCGCCTACGAGGCCTATCATCCCAAGAAGGATGTCAAGATGACCGTGCCCTACGACTTGCTGCTCGCGGCCGAACAGCAGGCGCGCCAGTTCAGCATCATCCTGGGCACGATCGCCGCGATCTCACTCTTGGTCGGCGGCATCGGCATCATGAACATCATGCTGGCGACCGTCACGGAGCGGACCCGCGAGATCGGAATCCGCCGGGCCTTGGGCGCCAAGCGCCGCGACATCACGCAGCAGTTCCTGATCGAGACCGTCGCGCTCTCGGGCGTGGGAGGCATGCTCGGCGTCGGGCTGGGATTCACGATTCCACAGCTCATCATCTATTTTATTCCCGACCAGAAGGCGATCGTGACCGGTACGTCGGTCATGCTGGCATTCTGCATCTCGGTGGCCATCGGCATCTTGTTCGGCATCTACCCGGCGCGCCGGGCGGCCATGATGGACCCGATCGAGGCGCTGAGGCACGAATAGCCGCCTTTCTCCACCGAGTGCTCGGCTCTACTTGGGCTTGCGTCGCGGGGCGACGCGAGCTACGCTGAAATCGTCACAAGAAGCGAATGACCGCGGCGTCGGGCTTTCCGAGGCCGCGGTTTTTCTGTTGGGAGCAGACCGGCATGTCCACGGACCGAATCCCGATGTCGAAGACAGGCTACGACAAGCGCAAGGCCGAGCTCGACAAGATGAAGAACGAGGACATGCCCCGGATTGCCGAGCAGATCGCCGAGGCTCGCGGGTTCGGCGACCTTTCCGAGAATGCGGAATTCCATGCGGCGGTCGAGGCCCAAGGAATGCTCCAGGCCCGGATCAACGACTTGCAAAACCTGCTCGGCCAGGCCTACATCGTCGACAAGCCGAGCGGGCCCTCCGACCAGGTCGTCTTCGGGTCGAAGGTCCGTGTCCTCGACCTCGACCTGGACGAGGAGGAAGACTTCATCTTGGTCGGACCGGGCGATGAGGATTACGACCAGAACAAGATCCTGCTGACCAGTCCCATCGGCCAGGCCCTCGTGGGCAAGAAGGTCGGCACGCAGGTCGAGGTCCCGGTTCCACGCGGCGTCCTCAAGCTCAAGATCGTCAACATCGGCATTTCGTAGATGATTTAGGCGACCGGTGGATGGAAACATACCCAGCACGGAGTGTTTGTAGGACGGATTGCCAATCCGTCCTACGGTGCATTTCCATCCGCCGGGCGCCTCAGTCTGTCGCAGGCCCCACTGGATCGGGCAAGATCATCCCCCCGGCCGCCCACGACGAAGGCAGCGGGGCGACGAGCGTGGTCTCGATGCCCGTGACGGGATGGCGGAACCGGACCGACCGCGAGTGGAGCGCGATGCCGTGCGGCATTGGGAATGGTAAGCTCGATCCGTAAGACGAATCACCCACGACGGGCATCCCCCGCCGCGCGGCCTGAATCCGCAGTTGATGGGTCCTGCCGGTCTGCGGCCAGAGTCGCAGCCAAGCGCACCGCGGCGGCAGGCTCGTCGCCGCCGCGAACCGCCATCGCGTCACGGCCTCACGTGCGCCCGGCGTCCCAGCGGTGACCGCGCTTGCGACCCCGAGTTCATTCGCGCGAGTCAGCCAGTCGCTCCAGACTTGAACGCCGGCCGGGTCGCTTTCGACGTGCTCGGTGCCTTCGACGGATTCTGAAGCCGTTGCTGCTCTCGTGAGCTCGACGATCCCCCAGTATTCCTTGATCACCGCTCGCCGTTCGAATTGCGCGGAGAGCCGGCGGGCGGCTTTCATCGTCTTGGCCCAGAGTAAGAGGCCAGAGGTGGGCCGGTCCAGCCGGTGGACGATCCCCAGATAAACCGAGCTGGGAGCGGCCGGATCGAGATACTGGCGGACCGCGGTTTCCAGCGTCATCTCGCCGGCAGGCGCCCAGGTTCCCTGGGTGAACTGCCCCGCCGGCTTGGCGAGGGCCAGGCAATGGTCATCCTCGAACACGATGGCGAGGTGCTGGTTCACGCGACGCTCGAGTCATCACGCCGGGACCGGTCGCCGGCGAGCCGGGGTCGAGCGCTCGAGGGCGCTCGACCCTGGGTCGGATTCAATACCAACGTTCGCCTCAGGGGTTCGCTCCCGAGTTCGTGCCGGGACCGCCGTAAAGGTTCGGGGACGGTGCACCATAGGGAGTTGGGTTGGTGCCTGGCGTGCCAAGCTGGGGTGCTCCGCCCGCGCCCGCCATCGCGGGATTCCCGGCCGGCGAGGGAGAGCTCGGCGTCAATCCGTTCGGATACAGGCCGCCGCCGAGCCCGGTATTGGGGCGGGCGTCGGAGCTGAAGCCGACCGTGGGAGGTGTGGCTCCCGTGGTCGAATAGGGTTTGCCGGGCGGGACATCGTTCCGCATGCTGCGGCAGCCGGAGGCAGAGACGACCGTCCCCAGGACCACGGCCACAAACCCCCCTGCGAGCGCACGACTGAGCCGATCCATTGACTTGACCTCCTCGTTCCTTGGCGCCCGACACCACTCGGCAGCCAGGCGAAAATCAGCGCATTTCGGCTGTCAAGGCAGCCGCCGGAATGACGCTGCCCGTCTGGAGCGGAAGTATGAAACCGATACGAGGTGATGCAAAACCGCCGGCAGGACGCGAGGTCCCGCCAAGGCGATGGCATCATAGCGGATACCGCCGGATGGTCAAGGTGATTAGTGTCGAGTGTTCAGTGTTCAGTGTTCAGTGTTCAGTTAAGACGGGGAGCTATCTTCGCGGTCCGCCAACCTCTGGCCACTCTCCACTGAACACCGAACACTGAACACTGAACACTACTTCTTTGCCGAAGCGAAGCGACGATTGATCTCGTCCCAGTTGAGCGTATTCCACCAGGCGCCGATGTAGTCGGCCCTGCGATTCTGATACTTGAGGTAATACGCGTGCTCCCAGACGTCGATGCCGAGCAGGGGTGTCAGGCCGTCCATGATCGGGCTGTCCTGGTTGGGAGTCGAGCTGACTGCAAGCTTGCCGTCCTTGCCGGCGATGAGCCAGGCCCATCCCGAGCCGAACCGGCCGAGGGCGGCCTTTGCGAGCGAGTCCTTGAAGGCGGCGAAACCGCCGAGATCGGTGGCGATCGCGCCGGCGATCGCTCCGACCGGGTCGCCGCCTCCCGCCGGCTTCATGATCTGCCAGAAGAGGGAGTGGTTGGCGTGTCCGCCGCCGTTGTTCCGCACGGCCGTCCGGATCGCTTCCGGAACCGCGCCGAGATTCGCGATCAACTCGTCGATCGGTTTGCCCTGGAGCTCGGGATGGTCCTTCAGCGCGTTGTTGAGGTTCGTGACATAGGCTTGGTGGTGCTTCGAATAATGAATCTCCATTGTCTTCGCATCGATGTGCGGCTCGAGCGCACCATAGTCATAAGGCAAGGGAGGCAGAGTGTATTCGGCCATCGTGTTGTCCTCACAAGTTGAAGTTCTGTCGAAAGACCCCGCGCCGCGACGGGTGGAAGGGCAGACCCTGACGTCTTCCCGCCGAACCCGGCGCACGGGAATCGATATCGACTGACAACCTACCACAACGCGGACTCTGCGTTCCAGGAGGTCCCGGACGGCTCGAGCCGGCCCCTTGTTCCGCGGTGGGGCGCGATTTAGATTGAGAGGATGAAATCGCGGGCTGAACAGACAACGCCGAATGATGCTATTTCAGCGTTCATTCGCCGGCAGGCGACGGGCGGGGCGGGAGGAGGGGTTAGACCGCCCGCGACCCTTCGCGGCTGGGACGAGCGGCTCGCGCGGGTGCGGGTTGGCTTGAGCCGTGCGTTCGGGCGGGCGCCCGAGCCATGTCCCCTCGAGCCGGAAGTCCTCGGCACGCTGAAGCGCGACGGATACGCGATCGAGCGCCTGACATTTCAGAGCAGGCCCGGAGTCCGGGTGACGGCGAACCTGTACCGTCCCGAGCCGGTGCGGGGTCGTTGTCCGGGAGTCTTGTCGGTTCACGGGCACTGGGCCTGGGCGCGGATCGACCCTCACGTCCAGCCGCGGTGCATCGGGCTCGCCAGGCTGGGTTATGTGGTTCTCTGCGTGGATGCCTTCGGGTCCGGCGAGCGTGCAATCGAGCCGGGGCCCGGTACATACCACGGGGCCTTGGTGGGTGCGTCGCTTTGGCCGGTGGGGACTCCGCTCATCGGCTTGCAGGTCCACGACAACCGCCGGGCCGTCGATTACCTGATCTCGCGCGGCGAAGTCGATCCCGGCCGACTGGCCATCACGGGAGCGTCGGGAGGCGGAAACCAATCGCTCTACGCGGGGGCGACCGACGAACGGCTGGCAGCCGTGATACCAGTCTGCGGGATTGGCACCTACGACGCCTATCTCGCGACGGCCTGCTGCGTTTGCGAGGTCAACGCCGGGGGAGCGGCCTACGCCACGACCGGCGACCTGCTGGCCATGGTCGCGCCCCGCGCCCTGCTGGTGATCAGTGCGACCCGCGACGCCTTGCAGTTCAGCGTCGGCGAGGCGGCCAAGAGCGTGGCCGCGGCGCGTGAGCGGTTCCGCTTGATGGGTCAGGAGGCGAAGATCCGCCAGGTCGCGATCGACTCCGGCCACGACTACAACCAGCCGATGCGCGAGGCGATGTACGGCTGGGTCGAGAAATGGCTCCATGACCGGGGTGACGGTTCGCCGGTTCCGGAGCCGCGCATCACGGTGGAAGACGTCGCCGCGCTCCGCTGCTATCCCGACGGGCCGTCCCGCCCCAAGACCATCGTGACGATCCCCGAATTCGCCCGGCGGGAAGGACAGGCGCGCCTGGCGGCGCTGCCGCGACCGCCTGACCATCGCGAACGCTGGAACGCCGAGGCCGAGCGGATGCGAACCATGCTTCGGAATCAGATTCTGGGCGGGTTCCCCAAGAAGACGCCCCTCGAAGTTGAGTCTCATCTCCTCCCGGACGGGGACGTCACGATCGCGACCGAGCGCGGCGTTCGGTCGGCCGGACGGGTTGGCGCCGGCCCGGCGGATCGCCAGGGGACCGCAATACTGGCCGTTCCAGGCCCGAAGACCTCCAACCAACGGGTTCCGGAGGAAGCCCAGCTCCCGCGGATTAACCAGCAGTGGCGCGAGGCACGCTTTGCCACTTTGACATTGGCTGATTCACGGCTCACCCTCCCTGACGCGGCCAACGTCGGCCCCATCGCCGGCGTAGCGGATCATACCGTGGCGGAATGGGGACTGTGGGTTAACCGCCCACTTTTGGGCCAGTGGGTCTGGGACATCATTCGATGGCTCGATTTCCTGGATGAGAGCCGAGTGGATGAAACCAAGAAAGCGGCGTTTTTCTGGCGGCCCGCTCGACCTTACGTTCTCATCGGCATCGGCGCGATGAGTCTGCCGGCGCTTCTGGCGGCGGCGCTCGATCCGAGGGTGGCGGGGGTATCGTGCGTGGGATGCCTGGTGAGCTTCGTGGGTCAGGGGGAGAAGCCGTGGTCCGGAGTGCCGATGGGTCTGATCGCTCCCAACATCCTGGACGTGGGCGATGTCGGCCGACTGGCGGCCTTGGTCGCTCCGCGCCCACTGGTGATAACGAGTGCGATCGAGCCGGAGGGGGGGCTCGCCTCCCCGGACCGAATTCTTCGGGAGTTCGCATTCACCCGTTCCGTCTATGAGCTGATGGGAGCCTCCGATCGGTTGAAACTTTCGCCGCTGGGCGATCTGCGGGCAATGCTGCCGAAAACCTGACCGCTCTACGGAGGGGTGTGAATCGAGTTTCCGCGGCGCGGGGGGCGTGTTTGCGGTCCGGGGCCCGGAGTTTTGTCGCTGTAATAAACAGCGGGATCGGAGGCGATCGCGTGGGTGCGCCATGCTCGCACCAAAGTGAAGTTCTTCAGAGAATTGACCCACGCTGGCTTTTGCCGATAATAATGAATGCAGCGTCGTCGGCGGTATCTTGAAGCAATGAAGCACTTTTCGCTCACCCGCGGTCGGGCGCCTGTCGACGCGAGCGATTTGCCTTCTCGGCGCGATCCGACCGCAAGACCTTTTCGAACGATTGTTCTCATCAGGTCTGGATCGCCGTCGAGGGTTGCTCGCCGGCCAAAGCTGACCAAGCACGCGCGCGGGGCTCACCATGTTGCCTGAAACGGACAGAATCGACTTTGCCACGATCGACATTCCTCGGGTTCGGCGAGGCCCCTGGGGGTATTTGAAGATCGGAGCGGCCCTGCTGGCGATCGGGGGCGCGGCGTGGGCGTGGCAGGCCGGTTATCGCCCGCCGCTCTTGGCGCAGGAGTCGAAGACAAAGGTCGAGTTCGTCGAGATCGATCGAGGCGACGTCGAGCTTTCCGTCGTGGAGACAGGATCGGTCGAGAGTGCCAACAACACGACCGTCCGCTGCCAGGTCGAAGCCCTGCTCGGATTGGTCGGAGGTAGTCAGGGCACGGCATCCGGAAAAGGGGCCGGAGGTGGCATGGGGCAAGGCGCCGGCGGCCAAGGAGGTTCCGCGGCGGGCGGGGCCGGCGGCGGCCAGGCGGCAGCGGCGACGCCCACCAAGACAGCCAAGAGCAAGACCACCAAGAAGGCGGGAGGCAGCACGGCCGGCGGGACCTCTTCCTCGGGCGGGACGAGCGCATCGGCTTCGTCGAGCTCGCCGTCAGGGTCCGGCTCGGCTGGGAGTACGGGCTCCTCGGGTTCGTCCACCGGTTCGACCGGCACGACAACGGCCGGGTCGAAACCCGTCATCAGGAGTTTTACCTATGCGGTGGCCCTGCACGTCCCCTTGCGACCTGTGACGGCGAAGGCCGCCGATACAACCACCCAGAAGCAGACCCAGCCGCAAGGCGGTGGCCGTGGCGGTGGCGGCCGGCGCGGTGGCAGAGGTGGTGGCGGCATGGGGGGGCAGGACGAAAAGCTGGGCTCGACCACCATCGTCGACATCATTCCCGATGGTTCCAAGGTCAAGGCTGGCGACTTCGTCTGCAGACTGGACTCATCCGCGTTCGAGGACGAGGAAAAAGCCCAGCTCATCCGTTATCTTCAGGCGAAGTCGTATGTCGAGCAGGCCAACGCCATCCTCGAGGTGAATCTGATCACGCTGCGGGAATACCGCGACGGTATCTACCCCCAAGACGTGCAACTGATCCGTCAGTACGTGCAGACCTGTCAGCTCGAATGCGATCGGCTGGAGCGCGGCGCCGCCTGGTCGCGGGACATGCAGAAAAAAGGCTACCGCACCACGAACCAGGTCAAAGGCGACGTGCTGGCTTTCGAGAAGGCGAAGATCGCTCTCGGTGAGGCCACCAACATGATCGAGCGCCTCACCAAGCAGACCGGTCCCAAGCTCCTCAAGTCGCTCGAGGCCAACGTGCGGGCGATCGAGTCCGACAAGTTCTTGCAGGATGCGTCGTTCAGCCTCGAAGAACAGCGGCTGAAGCGGATCAGGAAAAACATCAAGAATTGCACGCTTCTCGCGCCGCGCGATGGGATCGTTGTCTACGCCAATGAAACCAGTCGCTGGGGACAGGTCACCGCGCAGATCGATCAAGGGGTCACTGTCCGTCAGGATCAGCCGATCTTCAATTTACCGGACCCCAAGCACATGCGCGTGAAAGCGAGAATCAACGAGTCCAAGTTCGCCATGGTCCATACGGGTCAAGTGGTCAAGATTGTCGTGGATGCCTATCCCGAGCGCGCCTTGCGAGGCCGCGTGGAACAGGTCGCGGCGATCAACACGCCGCTCAATGCCTCGGACGTGAAAATCTACTACGCGAACGTCGACATCATCGACGAATTCGACGACCTTCGTCCCGGTCTCAGTGCCCAGGTCGTCTTCAACATCGATGTGCGCCGCGCCGTCACCCGGGTCCCACTCGAATCGATCCGGTGGGTCGGCGCGGAAGCCTACGTGGCGCTTTATGACCGCCCCCTCGCCGAAGCCGGAAAGAATCCTTGGAGCTGGCGGAAGATCGAGCTCGGCCTCAGCGACTCGCGTTACGCGGAAGTCGTCAGCGGCATCCAGGCCGGGGATCGCGTGGTGGCCAGTCCACTGGACCTCCCGGAGCCGGCCAACGCCAAGCGCCGCCGGCCGGCCACGAGTGTTGCTGGGCTGGCTCCCTAGCATCAGTTTTCTCGTCGACTCGATCAGTCGGTCCCACTGAAATGCCGGCCCCGGGTCGACCTTGTTGCTTTGCACATGATAGTGACCCAGGATGCCTCGATAGCGCACGAAGTCGGCGTCCGGCAGCTTGTGCGTTAGCAAAGATCCGCGCTCGTCGCGCGGATAGTCGCACCGGATCTTGGGGAAGAGCGTGCACAGCGTCGCGGTCAGCCGCGCGAGAGCGTCGTACTGCTGCGGCGTGAAGTCGTACTGCTTGAGCCTCGTCCCCTGGATCGTACCGACGATTAACTCGTTGCGCAACGGTTGCAGGACGGCCCCGCCGGCTTTGGGACCGGCGGATTGCACCGACTCGGGGTCCGCGACGCGGATCCGGCCTTCCGCGTCGGGCCGATACCAACGGTCCAGAGGGTCGGGAGCGTCCAGGGGATGTGCGCCGATATTGGCGATCTCGATGCCAATCGAACGCCCATTCGCGATCGTCGCATGCCAGGCCGCCTCTTTCACGTCGAGGGTCTGGTAGATCGTCCCGTCGAGATCAAGCATGAAATGAACGCTGAGTCCGCGCCGGTCCTGAAGGACCTCAAAGCAGCGCCGGCTGGTGCCCGTGGCATCGAAGTGGATCACGAATTGATCGACCACCCGCGTCAGCAACGGCAGGTCCCAGCCGCCGCCGCGTACTCTTTCCCGTTCCTCGCGGGATAACTCCTTCGACCGCATTCCGTAGCGGACGGGGCGGCGCGAAGCCGATTTTTCAGCCGCCGCCGGCGCAGGATCGAGCGGCGCGAACCGGGGCCCGACCCGGTATGCGTCGTAACCGCCGGGATCGGTCCACAACACGACCCGCGTGGTGGTGTGATAGAGCTGCCCGCAGACCATGATCTCGTCGCCGCGCCGCGCCAGCTTTTCCCCGATCCTGGCCGGCGGTTCGTCTCCGCTGGCCACGACGCAGAGACCGAGGACCAGGAACAGCAGGTTTTTCATGGGTGGACTCGTTGATTGATCGGGCTCGGGGGACAAACGACCTGGGCGGCACACGTTCTTGATTATCCACGGAGTCCCGGCGTGAATCCATCTCGAACTTGAATCCCTGGACCTCGACGAGTTCGCCTGATTTTCGCGTTCCCGCGCGGTGAGTCGATCGTCGGGCGCTCACGAGCGTGTCCCGTCGATCGAATAAGAATGGTTTGGGCTTCGTAGTCTATGACAGAGGAGGTCGCTGGTCTCGCCGGAGATCAGGTCCGAGGGATCGAGGAGGCATGAACCAATGTCCGCGACCGGTCGCGTCCGGATTGTCCTGGCCCTCTTCGCCTGGGCAATCGTGTCTTTCGGCGTTGCCCGCGGCGAGGCCGGCGGGCAGCCGGATCAATCTCCGGACCGCCAGACGGTCGAGGCACTCGATGAGTGGAAGAAAGGAACGCCGGAGGCACGGCTGCGCGCACTCGATTGGTTAGCTCGGCGGGGCGAGCTGGCGGCGCCGGCGTTCACAGTGTTGATCCCCGCGCTCCGCGACCCCGACGCGAAGACGCGTGCCAAAGTGGCCGGGGTCCTGGGAAACATCGGGCCGGCGGCGAAGGACGCCGTCCCTGCGCTGGCCGCGGCCCTGCAGGACCGCGATCGGAACGTTCGCGACTCGGCCGCGTCGGCACTGGGGTCGATGGGCACCGCGGCGAAGGGGGCGATTCCGGCCCTCGTCCGGAGCATGCGCGCCGATCCGGCGCGGCGTAACCACAAGGCGATGTTCGCCCTCGGTCAAATCGGCGCGCCGGCTGTACCGGCCCTTGCCGAGCTTCTGAGCGATCGGGATCCGACGATACGAGAATTGGTGGCGAACAGGCTCAACCCGTGCTTGAAGGAACGAATCGTGGTTGCCGAGGCGCTCGTCCCAGCTCTGATCGGAGCGCTGGGAACGCCAGACCGATCGACGCGTGCAAAGGTCGCGGCGACCCTGGCTGGAATCGGCCAACGAGCGATCGTCCCACTGACCCGCGCGTTGCGAGACGGCGACCCGCGCATCCGCGGGGGCGCGGCCGGGGCACTGGCCGGCATGGGCCCGGATGCTGCGCCCGCACTTCCCGTTTTGCTCGAGGCGCTGCGCAATGGATCTGCTTTCCAGGACCCATGGCTGCCCCAGCACGGGCCGGACGACGGCGATTGCGGGCGAGGCGAGACGGAGCCGGCGGGCGTCGTTGCCGCCCTGGCCGGGATCGGTAAGCCCGCGGTTGCGCCGCTGCTAGAGGAGGTCGACCAGCCCGATCCCGATCGGCGTGCCCGGGCGATTCGTGTGTTCGGGTTCATGAAGCCGGCTGCTCGGGCGGCCGTGCCGCGGCTGGTGGTACTGCTCAATGATCCGCACGTTCGCTTCGAGGCCGCCGACGCGCTGGGCCGGATGGGTCTGGGAGGACGAGAATGCATCCTGCCCTTGATCGCGAAACTGAAGGATTCCGACCCTGCCTTCCGGGCCAGGGCGGCTGAGAACCTGGGCCGGATTGGCACGTCGGTTCACGCGTCGGGGAATTCGGTGGATGGGCGAGTGATTCTTTATCTGACGATCGCGCTGCGGGACGCCGACGCGAGAGTGCGGGCCGCCGGGGCTGCCGCGTCCGGCGAAGTCGGCAACGACTCGGGAAAGCCGGGACCCGAGCTCGTCCGGCTGCTTCGCGACCCCGAGGCCCAGGTCCGGGTCGCGGCCCTCCGCGCGCTGGTTCGGTTCAACGACCTGGAGATCTCACGCGAGGCACGTGCGGGTCTCCTGAAAGACGTTGACGATCGGGTCCGTTTGGCTGCGGCAGAGGCGATTGTCCACAAGGACATGCACTCGACCGGAGTCATCATCGCGCTCGTCGAAGCGATCGAGGACGGGAACCCGGACGTCCGGGCGGCGGCGGCCCGCAAGCTGGCCGAGTCGGGAAGCTGGAAGTGGGTACTCGATGGATGGGACCGGCGGCTGACGCCGTCCCGGACCTATCGGGGGCCGCGGGAGGCCCTGTCCGATCCGGACCCCCGCGTCCGTGCCGCCGCGGCGGGCCAAATGTCTGAATTCGAACGCGAAACCGCCGGCTCGATATCCCATCTGACGGCCCGGCTCAAGGACGACTCGGCGATCGTCCGCGCTGCCGCCGCTTTATCCCTCGGTCGTTTCGGACCGGGAGCCATCGACGCCGCCCCCGCATTGCTCGATCTCCTCATCGATCCGGTGGGGAAGCCCGACTACAGCTTGTCGATCTCGGGCCCGGCGGCGACAGCGCTCGCTGCCATCGGCGGAGACGCGAAGGCGGAGATGGTCCGCCGGTTACTCGACCGACTGGCCATCCCGGACGGGCCAGACCACTGGACCGCCGTCTGCCTCCTCCAGATGGTCTCGAAGGATGTGCTCGTGCCGATGATCAAAAGGCTGGTCGACCCCCGGACCCCTCGACCGATCCGTGTCGGGGTTCTCAGGGTATTGGATCGCAGCTTCGGCTTCGACGAATCCGACCAGACCGAGAACAAGGATGTTTTCCGACCCGTTGCATGCGACGTGCGGCCCACGTTGCTTTCGCTGCTCCATGACGATGACCCCGCGGTTCGGCTCTCCGCATTCAAGCTGATCGCCGTGACCGAAGAGGAGCAGAGCGTGCTCGTCGATTCGTTCCTGAGCGCGGCCCGGCACATCGACCCGTTCGAGATGGAGTCATTCGCCGAATTGTTCAAGATTTCGGCCATCCCGCTGATTGTAAAGGGATTGAAGGACCCTGACGCGGATGTTCGAACGTCGACCGCGTTCGTTCTCGCCGAGTTTGCCGACGACCTGCCCGACGACGAGGCTGTCGAGGTCGACCCGACCCAGGAGCTTGAACTGGCCGAGGTAGACAATCAAGCGTGTGGGCGACCTCTCAAGGCCCAGGCCGTGAGCGCGCTCTCGTCCGCATTGCATGACCCCGACACACAGGTGCGCTGGGCCGCGGCCCGGGCCCTGGGACGACTCCGTCCGACCGATCCGAAGGTCATCGACAGCCTGATCGAGATGGTGCGGGACCGAACCACGCGCGTCCGTCGAGGTGCCAGCATCCACGTGATGTTATGGGACAAGGATGGTGGCGGAGGTGGCTGGTCGTCGGGAAAGGCTGACGGCGAAATGCTTCGACTCGCGGCGATCCAGGCGCTCGAGGGCTCCCCATGCGAGTCGGCCGCGGACGTGCTTGCCCTGATCGACGCTTTCCACGATAGCGATGGACTCATCCGGCTTCATGCGGTCTCGGCGCTTGGGGTGATCGGACGGGAAGCCAGGGTGGCCGTACCTGCACTGACCGAGGCGTTGTGCTCGAACGAAATGGTGCCCGGCGTGCTGGGGCAAGAGTGGGCGCCGGGCACGAATTCCGTGCCGCTGGCGGTGGCCGCCGCCGCGGCCCTCGGCAATTTCGGCGCGGAGGCCCGCGGAGCCGTACCCGACTTGATCAAAAGGCTGTCCGACCCCGATCCGCGTGTTCGGGACGGGGCCGCGATGGCTCTCGGCCGGATCGGCCCCGCCGCAGCCGCGGCGGTGCCTGCGCTCATCGACGCCATCAAGTGCGACCGACCTGGAGAACCGTCAACCTCCGCCATCGAGGCGCTTCAACAACTCGATCCGGCGGAGGCCGTTTCGGTCTTGATCGACATGCTTCGCGATCCCGACGTGGACCGGCGATCGACCGCGGCAATTGCGCTGGGCGCGCTGGGGCCCCAGGCCGACGCGGCGATTCCCGACCTGATTCGCGCCCGGACGGATCCGGGTTCCGAATTGCGCGTGGCCATCGACCAGGCGATCCGGAACATTGCACCGACACTTGATTCCCCCGGCGTCGAGAGCGAGAATTAGCCAGGAATCGACACTAAGAAACGAAAACAATAATGAGGCACCTCGGCTGAAACCGGGGCACATTGGCTGAAATTCATCGCCTTCGAGTTCATTTTGTTTTCGTTTCTAAGGAACGGGCCCGAAATAACTTCCCGACTTCGTATTTGTGTGCCACTGGCTATGCCAGTGTCCCCATGCTTGGGCGGGCACTGGCAGAGCCAGTGGCACCCGGAAAACCGGAGGATCTTAATCGGGAAGTTATTTCCGACCTGTTCCATGAGGGCGACAACTCCGCGAGCAAACGACCATGGCCGACTTCCGCACCGAATCCCGAGTCTTCCCGCACGGCTCGACTGCCGTGCAATCGCTGCTCTTGCTGATCTACGGGCTCGCGCTCCCTGCCTCATGTCCTCTGCGGGCGGACGAGCCCAAGACGGGCGGATCGGCGACTCTCGAGTCGCGGATCATGCCCTTGATCCGGGCGCATAAGGGAAAGGTTGCCGTGGCGGTCAAGCATCTGGGGACCGGAGAGTCGTTTCGTTACGAGGCGGGTGTCGTCATGCCGACGGCGAGCTTGATCAAGTTTCCGGTCATGGTCGAGGTCTACCGCCAGGCCGCCGCCAAGAAGCTCGACATGAATGCCGTGGTCATCCTCAAGCAGCAAGACAAGGTAGGTGGCTCGGGGATCCTCACCAACCACTTCACGGCCGGGGCCAGGTTCACGCTGCGGGACGCCGTCCGGCTCATGATCGCGTTTTCGGACAACACCGCGACAAACCTGGTCCTGGACGCGGCCGGCATCGGCGCCACCGCGGCGACAATGGAAAAGCTGGGCTATCCCAACACCAAGATCCATTCCAAGGTTTTTCGCCGCGATACGTCCGTCTTTCCGGAGCGCAGCAAGGAATTCGGCCTGGGAAGCACGACGGCCGAGGAAATGGTCCGGCTGTGCGAAGCCCTCCATCGGCGGCAGCTCGTGAGCCCGCAGGCCTGCGAAGAGATGCTCGAGCATCTCCGCGCGTGCGAGGACAAGGACAAGTTCCCCCGGTTTCTGCCGCCCCAGACCAAGATCGCCTTCAAGACCGGCAGTCTCGCCGAGACCCGCACGGCGGCCGGGATCATCGAATGGCCGGCCGGGCCGGTTGCGCTCTGCGTCCTCTCTTGCGAGAACGAAGACAAGCGATGGGTCCCCGACAACGCCGGCAACCGTCTCTGCGCCGAGATCGCCCGGGCCGTTTACGACCATTTCGATCAGCACGCCGCCCCCGATTCGCGGGCCAAGAAGCCGGACGACCGCCGGCCTTGAGCCCGCCGGCGGCTACCTCAGGATTTCCGGCAAGGCCTGGGGCCGGCCCTCGCGATCGACGCACGCGAGCGTTGAGTGGCCCTCGGCCACCACGAGGCCGTCACGCAAGACCTCGTAATGATGAACAATCTTGACGTGCGTCACTCTCGCCACCGTCGTCCGCACCGTCAAGACGTCGTCGTAGTAAGCGGGCCGCTTGAACTTGCAGCCGATCTCCACGATCACCAGGAAATGCCCCGCGTCCTCGATCTCCCGATACGAGTGCCCACTCTGGCGGAGCATCTCGGTCCGGGCCATCTCGAAGTAGACGAAATAGTTCGAATGGTGCAAGAGCCCCATTCGATCCGTTTCCGCGTAGCGCACCCGGATCGTGACCTCGTGGCTGTCGGTCATCATGGTCTCACTTCCTGAGCCGAGCCGGTCCGGCGCCTTCCATGACCGGCTCTCGCTCGGGCTTCGAGCCGGGTCGAGTGATGACGACCAGGGGATAAGGATCATAAGGCCATTGTTCGCGGCTGGGCACGCCCGGCTTGAAACCCTGGTCCACCCATCGGTGGAACGTCGCCGGATCGTGTTTCATCCCGTTTGTACGGAGCCAGCTCTCGTACTGGTCGAGGTGCTGGGCCATGACCTTGCCGTTGTTGACCGGTACGAACAAGTGACGGATCGAGAACTGGGCGCGAGCGTCGTCGAGCGTGCTGCCGGGCCTGAGCAGCTCGGCGAACGCCGAGACCAGCCCGGTCCGCTCCGATCCCCATGCACAATGGATGAGAATCGGGTAATCCGCGGTGTCGAGCGCCCGGATCAACCGACGCAACTGGGCGCGCGACATCCAGATGCAAGATGACATCGAAACGTCGACCTGGGTTGCACCCACGGCGTTGGTCGCGGCGACTTCGTCACGGTACCAGGTGTCGGTCGCGTGAGCGCCCCTCAAGTTCAAGACCGTCTTGATCCGGTTCGCGCGCAGGGTTTGTGCCAGGGCCGTTGCGGGCATCTGGCCCGACCGGTAGATCCGGCCCGGCTGGACCTGGCCGAAGTTGAAAGTCGCCTGGTCCCACGCCACGAACACCAGCACGGAGATGATGATCGCCGCGACCAGCCGCGCGATCCAGGCGGCGATCCGGCGCGAGCGTGTCTTCCTTGTCATCGTGGACCTCACGCGTGGCTGGACGTACCTCTGGGGATAGGAATCGTTGGACTCTGGCGAATTCCTCGATCAGCGATTTGTCATTCCGATCGGCGGGTGCCCCCGGCCGGGCCCAGGGCAAGCCCGATACCGCACTCCACGCCTGCTCGGCCGAGGAGCCTCGGTGCCTTATCAAGTAGGCCGCGTGCGCCAAACTCGTGCGGTGATGACCCGCCACGCAATGGAAAAAAACCGGTTGCCGGCTCGGATCAGCCAGCAAGTCGGCGGCCTGGGCCATCTGTTCCAGCGTCGCCGTTGATCCGCGCATCGGCACGATCACCCAGCCCACGCCCGTGTCGGAGACGACTTCCGCTTGCCCTGGATACTTGGCGTCATCGCGATTGATCGCCGTCAACGTCACGATCGTCTTGATCCGCTCGCGCGCGATGATCGCCCGCAACGACTCGGGATCCTGCCAGGCTCCCCGCACCAGTCGGCCCGGCACGACCACGTGAACCCTTTTTTCGGACTTTCCATTCCACGGATAAACGACTCCCCAAGCCCACGCCAGCGCGATCGCCAGGGCAACGCCGGCAAGCAACCGGAGCAGAAGGATGAAGGATGAAGGATGAAGGATGAGTCGGAAAGGACTGGTCTTCTGCATCCTTCATCCTTCATCGTTCATCGTTCATCCTTCCGGCACCGTCCGTCGCGGATTTTAGTCGACACCCCGGTTGTGGCAACCCCAACATTGTCTTCGTTTAGTGACGGTGCAACTTTATACCAAGGACTAAGGACCAAGGACCAAGGACCAAGGATTCATGGATCGCGGAGACGCTCGACGTAGTCGATGAAGCGCCGGGTGTCGCGCAGGGGGGGGCCGTGCCCGAAGCAGATCAACTTCGGATTGAGCGCGATCAGCCGCCGCGCCGACTTTCGGTTCTGGGCCGGGTCGAGCGTGAAAATACGCTCCGGCTCGCGCAGCATGGTTCGTCCGGTCCAGATATTGAGGTTGCAGAGAACATCGCCCACCACAAGCACACGGTCGGCCTCCCGCCAGAAGGAGATATGACCGACGGTGTGACCGGGAGTCTCGACGACGGTGAACGTCCCGACCTGGTCTCCTTCCCGGAGCCGTCGAGACACGGGATGAGGTGGGCCCGTCCAGACGGGACCGATCATGCGGGAGAGCCAGTGGCGGGGCATCCTGGCCATGATCTCGCCCGCGTTCTGCATGGCGTCCGTATCGGCTTCACCACACCAGAGTGGAATTCCCAAAGTCTCGCAGATTGCATGACTTGCACCTTGATGATCGGGGTGTGCATGCGTCAGAGCGTGCAATGTAACCGACCGGCCTCGAAGCCGGCGCAAGATCCGTCGCGCATCGAATCGCGTCGCCGCATCGACCAGTACGTCGCCGAGCAGGTAAGCGTTGATCGCGTAGGGAGGAAAGCCTTCAAGGACGTACAGGTCGTCAGCGAGTTGTTTCATCGAGCGTTTCCGTCAATCCGTTTTTTTCCAATCAGCCGACAATGAGCTACAAACCAGCGATTGCACGACGATCTGAATCCGCGTGGCTCGCTCGCGAAAATCATACTAACCCGACGCGTAAGCGAGGCGCTGTTCTCGCCAGACCAAACGCTCTCCGGACACGTCCGGAGAGCGACCCTCGCTGACGCGTCGGGTTGGTGTGAGCACGGCCGATTGTGGCCTAAAGAACCGCGCGTCAACGTCTTGCAGTTTCTCCGTTCCCCATCGGGATTCTAGCCGGCTGTCGGGTCGTTGTTTTTTTCAGCATGTCAACAGGCCGGTTCCGATCGGTTGCGGTGCATCTGTATCGTATACGGGAATGGAGGGCGAAGCTCAAGCGGTCTGCACGATCTTGACCATAATCGCGGGCCTGGCCAGAATCCTCCAGGCGATGCCGGCGGGCACGGCACGATCGTGTCAGGCTGGAAAGCCTGACCTATTTCGAGGAAGGCGGCAGCACAAATGGCCAGGAAGGGCCGGTTTCTCGATGGTGTGCTCGTGGGACTGGCTATTGCAAGCCGGGTCGCCGCCGTGATGGTGCTGGAGAGCTATAACGTCCCGCGCAGCAGCTACGAACATGGTGAGATCGCGGCCAATCTGCTGGCGGGACACGGTTTCGCGATGCGGTTCCTTGGAGCGGAGGGGCCGACGTCGCAGCAAGCGCCCGTCTATCCGGCGCTCGTCGCGCTGGCCTACGAGATCGGCGGGGTTGAGACACCGGGAGCCCTGCTGCTCCTGGAGGCAGGCCAGGCCGCCCTGGGCGGCCTGCTGGTCCTGGGCGTCTTGCGACTTGCTCGACTCGTTGCCCCGAGCCGCCCGGGGCTGGCGTGGACCGCCGGTCTCATCGTCGCGCTGCACCCGACCCTGGTGTACGCCGCGACGCACGTGCAAGCCGCCACGCTGGGAACGACCCTGCTGGTGTGGACGCTCGCGCTTGCCTACCAGGCCGGGACGACCGGCCGGAATCGGGACGCCGTTTTCACGGGCGGTCTGCTTGCACTGCTGGCCTTGACCGACCCGATCCTGACGATGGCGGCGCCCGGCGCCGCGTGGGCCGTCTGGCTGGGCCGGAGCACAAGTCCGGGCCGAGCTCGCGGATCGATTCGCCTGATTGCCCTGCTGGCGATCACCGCGCTGGCCGGAACATCTCCCTGGTTGTTGCGAAACGCATTCGTCCATGGCGAATTCGTCGCGATCAAGAGCACGTTCGGCTACGCGTTCTGGCAAGGCAACTGCAATCTCAGTGAAGGAACGGACAAGGTCGTGCGGCCGTCCGTTGAGCGAATCCTCGACCAGGCGAGCTCTGGCTCGAGCCTCAAGGATTGGAATCGAACGATCTGGGCGGCCCGCCACGAGGCCGGCTACCTGGACGATATCGCACTGACCCAGGACGACTACCGCCGGCTCGGCTCGGTCTCGGAGCCCGAGCGCTCGCGAATTCTGTTCCGGCGCGCCCTGGCGGAGCTCGAGGCGGACCCGGCTCGGTACGGCCGGCTCTGCTTGCGCCGGCTTCGATACTTCATTCTGTTCGATGAGACGAATCCCAAGTCGAGGATGCTGGCTTACCGGATGCCCCACCTGGGATTGACGCTGCTCGCGGGACTCGGGCTCGTGCTGGCCGGCCCCGCCCTGCTCCGGCTGCTGCTGCCGACGATATTGACGGCCGCCTTGATCGTCGTGTTCCACACGTTGACCATCGTCTCGGCGCGATTTCACATCCCGATCGAGCCTCTGATGGCTCTTTGGGGAGCGGCCGGTGTGTCGCGGCTGGCGGAACGGTTTCACCAAGTCGCAGATCAGGCGCGGCTCGATACCACGTCGTAGGCATCCGGGTCGAAGACGGGTTTGCCGTTGATGACGTGGTCGGCGGAGTCGACCTCTTTCGCCGCCTTTGGAGACATGGACGCCAGGATCAGGCTGGTCACCAATGCGAAGAAGCTGATCATGACGGCACAGCCCCAGGCGATGCCGTTCAAGGGGATGGAGTCCTGGGGAAGGCCCTGTTCTCCGATCACGACGCTGGCCAGGAGGGCCGACAGCACCGATGCGATCGGGACGCCCCCACCGATCAAGGCGATTGCTGTTCCCTTGCCGGCCGGCTGGCCGATTGGCGTGGGGAGCCGGATCTCCATGGCCTTCATCCGCTCCTTGTGCTCCCACTCGCGCCGGAGATGACGATGCTTGAGAACGATGATCGTGGGGACGAGCACGAGGGGCATCAAGATTCCCACAATCGGGATGATCAAAGGGTCAATCGCCCAGCCTTCCATCATGGCACCTGTTTCTGGAGAAGTTGAGTTGCGATGAGTCAACTGGACTCGGTTTGGTTCACCCAAGCTTGGAATGCGTCACCCGCGTGCGCTCACCACGTCGTAGGCATCCTCATGAAGCCACTCAAGCTGCGGACCAACGCCAGCCAACCCCTCGCCCGATCGTTCCCGCCCATGGTAACCTGGCGGCTCATCTCGATTCAGCCAAACGCTCGACCGATTGGAGAGAGGAGGAGCCTTTTGACACGCGACCATCTTCTGGTAATCGACCAAGGGACGACCAGCACGCGGGCGGTCGTGTATGACAGTCAACTGAAACCGGTCGGACAAAGCCAGGCTGAGGTATTGCCGACATATCCTCGGTCGGGCTGGGTCGAGCACGATCCCCATGCGCTGGCCATGTCGGTCGGAATGCAAGTCACCGGTGCGCTCCTGGACGCGGGATTGAAGCCGAGCCGAGTCGCCGCCATCGGTTTGACCAATCAACGAGAGACAACGATCGTCTGGGAAAGAGGCACGGGGCGGGCCGTCGCGCCCGCTTTGGTCTGGCAAGACCGGCGGACAGCGGAAGCCTGCGACCGGCTCAAGGTCCACCAGCCCGATGTCGCTCAGCGAACGGGGCTGGTGATCGACCCGTACTTTTCGGCAACCAAGATCGCGTGGATCCTCGATCATGTTTCCGGTGCCCGAGCCCGCGCGGACGCTGGGGACCTGGCGGCGGGCACGGTCGACAGCTTTTTGATCTGGCATTTGACGGCAGGCCGGCGGTTCGTCACGGACGCCACGAATGCCTCGCGCACGCTCTTGATGGACATCCGCACCCTCCGCTGGGCCGAGGACCTCTGCGGATTATTCGGAGTCCCGGCCGGAATATTGCCCGAAATCTGTCCGAGCACGGGAGAGTTTGGACAGACGGAGGGCCTGGACTTCTTGCCGGACGGGATCCCGATCCTGGGAGTCGCGGGCGACCAGCAGGCGTCGTTGATCGGGCAAGGCTGTCTTTCGTCGGGCCAGGCGAAGTGTACTTACGGCACGGGAGCTTTCCTGCTGGCGCACACGGGGAGCAGGATCGTGCCGTCGCAGCGGGGCCTGATCACGACGCTGGCGGCCACGCTGGCGGGTGGGCCGCCTCAATATGCCTTGGAAGGAAGCGTGTTCGTCGCGGGAGCTGCCGTGCAATGGTTCCGCGACGGTCTCAAGGCGATCGGCGCCGCGGCCGAAATCAACTCGCTCGCCCTCGAGTCGGACCCGGCGACGGAAGTGGTTTTCGTCCCGGCCATGACCGGCCTGGGTGCTCCCTACTGGGAGCCGGCCGCCCGGGGCGCGATCTTCGGGCTGACCCGCGCGACCTCGGTAGCCGACGTCGCCCGCGCCACCCTCGAAGGGGTCGCATTCCAGGTCGCCGACTTGATCGAGGCGATGAATTCGGACCTGGGGAGCCCCCTGACCGACATCCGCGTCGACGGCGGGATGGCGCGGTCCGATCCATTCCTTCAGTTCCAGGCCGATCTGCTCGATCTGCCGATCCATCGCAGCCCGAACACGGAGTCGACCGCCCTGGGGGCCGCCCTCCTCGCCGGGATCGGCGCCGGCTTCTGGCCCGACCCGGCGGCCGCGATCGAGCTGCTCCAGGCCGGCGGACGCACGTTTCATCCGGCTCGCGACCAGGCCTGGAGAGACCAGGCCGGGCAACGCTGGCGCCGCGCGGTCGAGAGCGTCATCCGGATGTGCCGCGAAAAGTGAATGCACTGCCAACGAGCACCGGTCTAGCGTAAAATCGATGAGGGAACGGATTTCAAATCTTCTTGACCTTTCAGGTGCGCACATGAGCCTCACACTCGTCGAAGACCTCGGGCAAGTGGAACTGGAAGAAGGGCAGGTTTACCGCTCAAGTCAACGGTCACTGGGTCGAGTTACGCGTGCTCGGAGCGGTCGGGGTTCTACCTTCCAACCGGTACGACGAGTCCGACGTGATGCTCGATTCTTGGGTCGAGTTGCCGCGGCCCAAGTCCGCAATCCGACTGCGCGCCCGGCCCGGATCACTACCCTTGCCGGATGTCCCCGAGATTCCCGCGGATGAGGATCGACCATGATTCACGGGCACACTTTGCGCATCGACCCGATCGATCAGGCAGACATTGTCGAGGAGTGTCCCCTGAGAGACGCGTCGCTGAACACCACCGCCCGGACCCCCTCACCCGGCCTTCGGCCGACCTCTCCCCGTAGGGGCGAGGTGGTAAAGACGAACGGCCCGCGGCGTGCTGACCTCACGGCGCGAAGGAGTTAAGGAACAGGCCCGAAATAACTTCCGGCCTTCGTATTTGTGTGCCACTGGCTATGCCAGTGTCCCCATGCTTGGGCGGGCACTGGCAGAGCCAGTGGCACCCGGAAAACCAGAGAAGCTAAATCGGGAACTTATTTCCGACCTGTTCCTAAAGCGGCGCAGCCGCACCAGGTCGTAGGGTGG
>JBIOJM010000140.1:0-23575 GCA_044450785.1 Isosphaerales bacterium | reverse complement strand
TGGAGTGACAGTGTACGGTGAAATATCACCATGCGAGACAGCGTGCGGTCAAATTCGATTGTACGAGCGTGCGGTCAAATTCGATCATACGAGGGCTCTTCTGATTCGTGTCGTTTGTCTGTTCCCAGGGCGGTGCCCTGGGCTGATATGTTACGGCCCCTACGGGGCGAAGACGCAATCTCGCAACTTCAAAACGCGCCAGCAAGGGATCTTCAACCCGTTCAGCATAATCGAAGACCCCTCGCTGGCGCGTCGGGTTAGTGTAGGAGCCGGTTCCGTCCGGCGATCGGTTCACCAAACATCGACAGCAACGTGTCGATGCGCGGCCCGAAAGCGCCTAACAGGCCGGGGGTCGACGTCGGGCTCGACTCCACCACCGCCACATCAAGGCGAGGCCGAGCACCCACGCCACCAGCATGGCGTGAAACAGCTCGCGCCGTCGCAGCTCGCCGTACGTGATTGTTCCGCCACAGCCGCTCATCAAGGCCAGTCCCACCGCAACCGCGACCAAGGGCACCAGCCGCGGATCGAAGAAATAGCTCCGCAGGCAGGCCGTGGCTGCCCAGAAACTGCCGAAAAGCGAGCCGACGAACGCCAGCGCCATGATCAACCCGCGGACGAGAGACGTCCTCCACCGCCCGTTCCTCGCCGCCCGCCGCAGCGCGGCCCACGCCGGCCAGAGCCATAGATAGCCGAGCGTCCCCGCGATGAACACCCCGGGAACCCAATCCGGCGGACTAATCCACCCCAACGCCGACTCGACCCAGGTCCCCCTCCACGACTCCTCCAGATGCACATTCAGCTTCTGGACGGCTGGAATCCGGTTCGCCAGATTCGCGAGACCCGCGAGACCGAAATACACGCCGGCCAAGAAGAGAAAACCCGACCACGGTCCGATCGCCACCCAGACCGACCGTCGCGCCAGCAGACGGCGCAAGCCCCGGCGCGGTGTGGCCGGGTCGTCGGGTAGGTCGGTGGTCGCGCCGGCAAGAAAGCCATACCCCAGGAGCGGGCCGAGCACGATGATCCACATAACCCAGCGCCACTCTCGCGGGTCGGGGCCTCCTGCGCGTCTGGAATCGAAAGGGTTAAAATTGAGTGTTTGATAATACAGGTCTTCCAGAATGACCGGGACCAGGGGAAACACCAGCCACGCGACCACCAGGCCGAGCTCCCTGCGAAAACGGCTTGCCATTGCTCCGCCCCTTCCATCTCCCGGGGAATCCGCCGGTGATCAACGCGCCTGCCGTCGGCCTTCGGCTGGCGTCTCCGGAGGTTTCATCGTGATTCCCTTGTGCTTCCACAGCCGGTCCTTGAGCTGGGGAAACAGCGCGAGCGCGTTGTCGCGAAGGACCTGGCGGCCGATCCGCAACGCGTGCTCTTCGCTCAGATCACCGCGGTCGACCTTCTCGGCCAGGACCTCGGCCAGGCACCGCCGGGTCATCTCGGTGGCGCCGTAGATCCCCTCGGCGTGGTTGGCGTCGCCCCCCCACATGATCCGGCTGGAGGGCATCACGTCGAGCCACTCGTGGAACGCCCGCTTGGCCGTCGAGTAGCTCAAGGTCGGCATCCAGACCGAGTCGAGCCACACGTGGGAGGCGTGTCGCATCAGGATGATTCCCGTCTCGCCGACCCACGGAAAGCCGCCGTGGAACAGGATGAACTTCGTGCGCGGGTTGGCCTCGATCAAGTCCACCAGGTTCATCGGATTGGATCCCTGGATCCGTCCGTGGCCGGTGTGGATCTGGAACGGCAGGTCGTACCGGGCGCTCAGCTCGACCAGCCGCCACATGATGAAGTCCTCGAATTCCTTGATCTCCGGCAGGCTCAGCTCGGATCGAGGGCGGCCGAACACTCGGGCGGCACGAGCCTCGGGCACATTCTCGAACCTCAAGGTCCGCTGGTAGGCGAGTGTCGTTTTCAGGCAAGCGGCCCCGGCTGCCTTGGCTCTCTGAAACAAGCGAGCGAGCACGACCTGATAGTCGGCGAGCGAGTCGACCTTGAGCCCTTCCGCGCGCGAGAACCGGTAGATATCGTCGCTGGCCTGCTTGAACTCGGAGGGGTGGAAGCTGTGGACGAACTCCGTGACGTTGAAGACCAGGACGCCGAACGGGTAGTCGTGCTTGAACTCGAGCCGGCCCCAGTAAGGGTCGTTGAACATCAACTCGATGTTGGCCCGCTCGGTAATCACGTGGTAGACCCAGTTTGGGTTCACGTAATGGGCGAAGATCCGCTCGTCGAGATCGCGAGCCTGTGCGTCGGTGATGCGGTCAAAATCGACGTTGTACAGGTCGGCAAAGGCCGGGAGCTGGTACCGGCAGACGCTCGTGGCTCGTGCGTCGCCGAAATCGTGCTTGGCCTTGTCCCACCAGGCTGTGAACGACATGCCCGGAGTCCACGCGGTCAAGGGGTGGACGCTGGTGAAATAACTGTTCCGCCACAGGCCGGCCAGGTTCATTCCCAGGCCGCGCTGGGTTTCCACATAGCCCGGCAGACGGTCGAAAGGCCAGAGAGGGTCGTGAGTGTCGATCGCCGGTATGGCGTCAAGCGCCGTCTTGAGCTGGCGGTAAGTCGCCGTCTCGTGTGTCGGTTGCCCCCAGGCCAGGGTGGTCATGAACAGGCTCACGGCCCACCCCCATCGCCGCAGTCCGCAGTCGCCAGCTCTCATGATGCAACCCCCTGCTCGACTCCCAAAGGAATACCAAGGACCAAGGACCAAGGGCCAAGGACTCTTGATGCAACCCCCTGCTCGACTCCAAGGAATTCATTCATCATGGCAAACTACTGGCAGAATACTCGACCAGGGAACCTGCGTAAACCAGCGGAGGCGGGGACTGCTCGGGCTTGATCCGAGGCGCGGTTGAGCCGGTTCGGAGCTGAGCGACTGATCCTCGCATAAGACCAGGGCCAGAGCGCACAACGCCGAGGAAGATGTGAGGCACACCCATTCCTTCAAAAATATCACCGACGAGAATTGTCCGAACATCAAGTCGCCTCGCCGCGTTCGCCGCGGCCAGCATGAAACCTCGCTGCCACTCGGGTTGACAGGTCCGAGGGAGATCGGTTATATCGCGGGGGTTATCGGGGAGGACACCGAGTTTGTCGGGCTTCGATTGATGGGCTTACGCCCAAGGAATGAACCGATTCGCGCCCATGACAGACTTTCTCCAACACCCCACTCGGGGTGTTCCCCCCTGAACGACGACCAAACGATCAAAAACGCATCGACATCGACCGTAATTGCAGGCGTATCAAGGATGGCGCGGCCGCAGCGGGGAACTCACCGGTTCACGGAGGAACCGGCCCCCGCAGTTTCCAAATGAAGCAGAGCCAAGGACAGCACCCACCTCTGGCCTCCGGCCATCCTGACCGCTCGCCGCGTCGAGACCCGCGCGTTGCCGTGAGTGGGATTTGAATGGAGAGCCAGGTGTGCCGGCCGGCAACGGCTCGGTGACCTGGAGAGCCGGCCGGCAGCGGCTCTGGGAACGTGTAGTGCGCTCTTTTCCAGGGCCCCCGTTCGGATCGTCCAGCCGGTGGAACCGGCCCAACCGTTGCAAACAATACGACGCCCGTGGATCTCATGAGCCGAGAGGGGGCGGGCCCATGGGGGCAGAGACTCGAAGTAGGGTCGCACCGAAGCCGAAGCGGGCGCTGCATCAGCAGTACCTGCCGGTGGTGCCGGCAGACCAGGAGGCCGATCAGCGGCCGAGTCAGGGTCTCTATCCGGGCGAGCCCGAAACATGTCGGCGCACCCTCCGGCCGTTCTTGCGCAACCTGGCTTTTCTGGGTCTGCTTCTGGCCGTCTTCAAGGTCTACCACATCGAGGAACGGGCCTTCCAGGGTCGCGCGTTCCAGATGCTGGTGACGCTTGCCTTGGTCGCGCTGCCCTTTCATTACCTGGCTCCGTTCCGCTGGAAGAAGCCCCTGTTCGTGGCCGTTTCGCTCGCCGGCTTGTTCTGGGTCTTCGGTGTTCAGGTCGCGGCGGTCGTCCTCCTCTTCGCCACGGTCTTGATCGGGATCTGCTCCCTGCCGATCCCCTGGATCGGCCGCGCCTCGATCATCGCCGCGCTCGCCGCGGCCTTGGCCTGCGCGCGGCCGGGGATGGCCCACGCCGTCATCCCCGACAACGTCTGGCCCATCGTGGCCTCGATGTTCATGTTCCGGATGATTCTCTATCTTTATGAATTGAAGCATGTCAAGAAGCCGGAATCGCTGGTCGACACCCTCAGCTACTTCTTCTTGCTGCCGAACTACTGCTTCATGCACTTTCCCGTGGTCGATTACCGAACCATGCAGCGGGGCTACTTCGCCGACGACGTTCACGCCATGCAGCGCCGCGGCCTTGAGATGATGTTCCGCGGAACTGTCCATCTCCTGTGCTACCGCCTAGTCTACCACAAGCTGTTGATGCCGCCCTCCCAGGTCCACGACTTGATGAGCCTCGCAGGCTACATGGTCTGCAACTACCTGCTCTATCTCCAGGTGTCCGGCCAGTTCCACATGGCCTGCGGCATGCTTCACCTGTTCGGATTCCAGCTTCCCCCAACGCACCACCATTACCTGCTCGCAACTGGATTTACCGACTACTGGCGCCGGATCAACATCTACTGGAAAGACTTCATGGTCCGGCTCTTTTTCAATCCGGTCGCCTTCCGGTTCAAGCGGTGGCCCCAGCCGGTGGCCCTCGCGTTCGCGACCACTACCGTCTTCCTGGCCACCTGGTTCTTGCACGCCTACCAGTCGTTCTGGCTGCTCGGGACCTGGGGTTTCACGGCTCCGAACGCCCTCTTCTGGAGCATCCTTGGCGCCTTGGTGTTGTTCAACGTCCAGCTCGATGCCTGCCGGAGCCGGACGCGCGGCTCCTGCCACCGCGCGGCACCGCCGGCCCCTCGCGAGCTCGCCTTGCGTGCGTTCAAGGTCGCCGGCACGTTCACCAGCGTCGCTCTGCTCTGGTCGCTCTGGTCAAGCCCCAACCTCTCGGCCTGGCTCGACATCCTCCATCGAGGAATCTATGGATCATGAGGCGATGATGACCAGGCACTCGCTCGCTACGATTGTGATCCTGGCTTGCGGCCTGGTGCCGGACCGTCTCTCCGGCGATGGTCCGTCGCGGCTGTGCGACATCCTCAAGAGCAACCTGTTCAACCGGGTCGACCTCGAGCGGATCGAGCGTGGTTATTACGAGCAGTTACTCGATGCCGGCCGCCGGCTCAACGATTTGGCCGACGTGCCGGGCTTGCGCATCCGCCGGCGCTCCGGCAGCACGTGGTCGATCCCCGTCGATGACGCCCCCCTCGTTGTTCGTGTCGATGACCTTCGCGAGGTGGTCCTGAAACGGGACGACGCCACCGAGCGGTGGGGCTTGCACTGGCGCACCAACGCGCAGGGCATGCGCGACCGGCCCTATGCGACCGACAAACCGGCCGGGACGTTCCGCATCGCGCTCGTGGGCGACTCGATCGGGGCCGGCTGGGGAGTGAACGTGGAGCAAAGGTTCGAATCGATCCTGGAACAAGTCTGGCACGACCGGGCGAAGGAGATGAGTGGCCTGACGGTCGAGATCATCAACTGCGCTGTCCCGGGGCATTCCCCCGGCCAGCGCTGGTATCACTTCGGCCAGATCGGCTGGCCCATGGATCCGGATCTGGTGATCTACGAGTCGACCGACGCCGACGTCGGCTGGGATGAGCGGCGGCTGCGCTATTTGCTGGCGCGGGGGCTGGGCTGGGATTCACCCATTTACCATCGCTCTCTGGTCAAAGCGGGCGTCGAGCCATTCGGGAGCCCCGACGACTACAAGCGGGTACTTCGGCCCAGACACTGGGACATCCTGGCCGGTGTCTACCAAACAATGGCCGCCGATTGCCGGGCGCGGGGCCTGCCGATCCTCTGGGTGCTGGTTCCCCGCGTTGGGCGGAAAAACGACGGAGCCGACCAGAGGGCCTTGGTAAAGTCCGCGCGGACCGCGGGCTTCTCACGGGTCGTCGACGTGACCGACGCCTATGACGACATGGACCCGTCTCGTCTGGCCATCGAGCCCGACGACTTCCATCCCAACGCCTTGGGTCATGCGCGTTTGGCAGAGCGGCTCGACAGCGCCTTGAGGGAGCTCCCTGAGCTGGGACGGCTCTGGAAGCCCTGCCCTGAAGATGCCTGCCGTCGAGATCCCACTCCGCGTCTGGACGGCGGCGGCGACGCCTTGCGCGGCAAGGTCGAAACCGCGGTTCCCTGGCCCCCGCCAGGAGGCAAACCACGATGACCACCAGACCGGAAGCGGCCCCCGCGGCGACAACCCGAATCAGGATGCTGCAATCCCTAGTGCTTCTGGTCCTGGCCATCATTCCCTGGCCGGCCGATTGGGAGAAGCTCCGCGGCATGGTCGATAGCGCTCGCTCCCGCGACTTGAACCGCGCCGAGCGCCACGCGGCCGGTTACTACGAGGGCCTGATCAGAGGGAACGACGTCTTTGAGCTACCGAGCGGTGAGCCGTCACTGGGGTTGATCGGCAAGCCGAGCGGATGGGTACGCTTTCGGGAACCCGGCGTCGTCAACTACCTCGAGGACGACTTCCTCCAGTTCGAGCTCAAGCCGATGGTCCGGCGAACCCTCTTCGGCCAGCCGTTCCTCACCAATGCGTTCGGCATGCACGACGATCCGGTCACGATCGAGAAACCCGATGGGATCCTTCGCATCGCCGTCCTCGGCTCGTCGATGGATATGGGCTGGGGCGTGAGATACCAGGACACGTACATCAATCAGCTTCAGGAGTGGCTGGACAACCACGCAGCTCGGAAAGGACTCTCGCCCGCGCGCCGGTTCGAGGTGCTGAACTTCGCCGTCGCGGCTTACAGCCCGATGCAGCGGCTCGAGACGCTCCGCCGCAAGGTGCTGGCCTTCCATCCTGACCTGGTGATCTACTCGGCAACCACACTCGACACCCGGCTGATGGAGATCCACCTCTGCGAGATGCTCCGCAAAAACGTCGATTTGAAGTACGACTTCCTTCGCGAGGTAACCACGGCGGCGGAGGTCAGCAATGACGACCTGCGGATCGACTCCGATGGGGAGATCATCAACAAGAAGGGGCTCAAAAGCAAGCTGCGGCCTTTGTACTGGGGTCTATACGATACGACCTTGGGCGCGATCGCGGCGGAATGCCGGACCGCGGGCCTGCCGCTTCTCATGGTGATCATCCCCCGCGTCGGCAAGGCGGACGTCCCGTCCGCGCGCGCCGAGCCGGTCGCGCGGCTCAAGGCCATCGCGTCCCACTACGGACTGACCGTTTTCGATCTCTCGGATACCTTCGACGAATTCAAGCCGGCGACGCTCGAGATCGCCGCCTCGGACGACCACCCCAACGCGGTGGGCCACCGCCGGCTGTTCCAGGCGCTCGCCCGCGCGGTCGTCAGGGACCAGGAGCTGTATCACCTGCTCTTTACAACCGACCAGGAACGACGAGCTCAGAAGATCGTTCCCGAGCCGAGCCGTATCTGCGAGAAGCCCGACGGGCCGAGGCCGAGCTCGCCTTCACCGGCGGCAAGGGCCTCCAGGCCCAACAGTATTGTTGAACGTGATCAATAGCACTGAGTTTCATAAAACTGCTGGATCGGTTCGACGCCCATGGATGGACGCCACTTAAGCCAATTGCTCGAGGAGGCCGTCGCGAGACGGCCCGACCATCCGGCCGTGGAAGACGAGCACGGCCGCCGGCTCAGCTATGCCGCCCTCGGCCGCGGCGCGGATCGGCTCGCAACCCGGCTGGCGCGGTGGGGCGTCGGCCGGGGCGATCGGGTGGGTGTGTGGTTGCCGAAGAGCCTGGAGGCTGTAACTGCGATTCACGGCATTCTGCGCACGGGCGCGTCCTATGTGCCGGTCGACCCCACGGGACCGCCCGTTCGCGCCGCCAGTATTCTGGGATCCAGCGGCGTCAAGGCGGCCGTCGTCGCCGCCGAGCTGCGGCCGGCTCTCCGCGCGGCGTGGGCCGGCAACGGTCCCCTGCCCCGCTTGATCGCCGTCGATGGCAATCCCGCGACCGCCGCCGGACCGGCGCCTCTCTCCACGGCCGCGGCCGGATCTTCGATCCCGATCTCGACCGCCGATGCGTCCTGGGCCGAGGTCATGGCGGACGACGCGCCGTTGCCCCTTTGGCCAACCCGCGGCGCGGACGACCTCGCGTATGTGCTCTTTACCTCGGGCTCAACCGGCCAACCCAAGGGAGTGATGCTCTCGCACGCCAACGCCTTCACATTCCTGGACTGGAGCCGGCACGCACTGGGCCGCTGGAGCGACGACGATCGCTTCGCCTCGCACGCACCCTTCCACTTCGACCTTTCGGTGTTCGACCTCTTCGCTTCCTGCCGAAACGCAGTGACCTTGGTACTGATCGGTGAAAGCCTGGGCAAAGACCCGGCTCGACTCGCCGACTTCATCGCCAGGCGGCGGATCAGCGTCTGGTACTCAGCACCGACGATCCTGGCGCTCTTGACCCAACTCGGCGAGCTGGACCGTCCGGGCTTCCCCGCGCCCCGGCTGGTCCTATTCGCTGGCGAGGTCTTTCCAATTGCTGCGCTGCGGCGACTGCGCACGCTTTGGCCCCGGACCGCGATGTGGAACCTCTATGGGCCGACCGAGACCAACGTCTGCACCGCCTATTCGATTCCTCCGACCATTCCCGCCGATCGGACCGTTCCGTACCCGATCGGGCCGGTCTGTCCGCCGCTATGCGCCCGAGTCGTCGACGAGCACGGCTGGGACGTACCACCCGGGGTGCTCGGCGAGCTGATCATCGCCGGCCCCGGCGTGATGCGCGGCTATCTCGGCCAGCCTGAGCTGACCGCCTCGGCGTTCTTCGTCGATGGCGACATCCGTTGGTACCGCACCGGCGACCTCGTCCGCAACGACGGTGCCGGCTACTTCCATTTCCACGGCCGTCGTGACCGGATGGTCAAGAAGCGCGGTTACCGGATCGAGCTCGGTGAGATCGAGTCGGCTCTTTATCGCCATGACGGCGTTGACCGCGCCGGGGTCGTGGCCCGGGCGAACGAGATGGAGATCTCCATCTCGGCGTTCATCGCGCTCAAGCCAAACCACAAGAAGTCGATCATCGCCATGAAGCGGCATTGCACGCACTACCTGCCCCACTACATGATCCCCGACACGATCACGTTCCTGGACAACCTGCCGGCAACCTCGACCCATAAAATCGACTATCAGCGTTTGAATTCATTGGCCGCCGAACAAGGACCACGCTCGTGAGGCGACGAGGCACGCGGAAGATGCGACCGTTCTCGCTCAGTACGCGAAGGCTGCGCCGCGTCCTGAGCTGGAAATTCGTGTTCTACCACCTTCTCCTGCCCACCCTGCGCCGGCTGGGGCCGGCACGCGGTGACGTGATCCTCGGCCTCTTGGGCCGGCTGGCGATGGCGGTGCGACCGCGGCGCCGGCGGCGACTCCGCGCGGCGCTGGCGCGGGCCAGTGCCGCACTCGACGCGGACTGGTTGATCCAGACGACCTGGCCCGCGTTGGCGGCAAACACGGCGCGCTTCCTCGCGCGCGACTACCCGCTCGACCGCCAGCCCGCCGAAGCCGTTCTGAGCCGTTTTGACGTTCGCGGCTACGAACGCCTCCGTGCCACCTTGGCCGAAGGCCGAGGCGCGATCCTGGTTGGCAGCCACTTGGGAGCACACATCGCGGGGGTTCACTGGCTGTTTCGCCGCGACGTTCCGCTCCGGTTGCTGGTACAACGTCCACGGCACGTCTCGCGCGAGCTCAATCGCCGGTTCGACGCAGGCGGTCCGCACCCGCAGGACAAAATGTTCCTGCGCCGTGACTTGTCGCCGGCGGTGGCCGTTGAACGCGTGCTCCAAGCCCGGGCTGCGCTGCGCGACGGCCTGGCGATCTACCTGAACGGCGACATCCCCTGGTCCGGCCCCAATACTTGCGCCGGACGGCTGTTGGGCCGCCATCAGCGCCTCCTGGCGATCTGGACTGAGCTGGCCGTCCTCACCGGCGCCCCCGTCTTCCTCGTGTTCTGCACCCACGTGCCCAGCGGCCGATTCGCACTGGAGATCGAAGCAATCGGCCACTTGAGGCCAGGCGAGGAAGAAACCGCCGCCGCCGATTACCTCAAGCAGCTTGAAGCCCGAATCGCGACCTGCCCGGCCGAGGCCGTCGCCTACCTGGCCTGGCCCTGCTACGAATCGCCCCCGTCCCCTTCGCAACAGCCCCGGAAGAAAAGGAAAGCAGCCAGCAGGCGATAAGAGGATACCGCCTGCTACCGACTCTGACCCGGAGGGATGTGGTGAGATGATGCGGGTTTGGGTGGCAAGACCCAACCCGGGATTCCGGCCTCGGCGGAGGTCCAGCCCTCCTGGAGCGCCGCGGCGGCCCGCTGGTAGGCCGCCGCACGTTCCTTCCGGAACTTGGGGTCGAAGCGGAAGGACGCGGAGGCTCCGAAAAACCAGACTTCCCGCCGGCAGATCTCCGTCCAGCGCGCCGCGTCGATGCCGAAGTGGCGGACGCTGGCCTTGACATCGACAACAGGGACCGGTGTCGCCGCCGACCAGCCGAGAGCACGGCGCGCGCCCAGTTGGTTGATGACATCCTCGGCCAGCGCGACGTAGCCGTCAAGGTTTGGATGCTGCGCGTCGTGAAAGAAGTTGTAGTCAAGGATTCCGTGCGCGCTCTTGGCCTCGAGCACCCTAGGCCCATCGACCAGCAGCACAGCCGGGTGCCGGGCCGCCACTTCGCGGTACACCTGGCGAAGTGGCTCGGGGCAGCGTACCGGCATGGCATCGCGCTCGCGGGACTGGACGTAGTGATACCGAGCCTCCTCCCAAGACCCGGTCTGCTCCAGGAGCCGAGCCAGGCGATAGTGCGTTTCGGCAAACTCGGGATGGCGCTCGACCAGCTCGCGATCGATCCGAACCGCTAGGGCGCGGTCTTTCCCCTCGAGAGCACGTGCCCGCGCGACGGCCCGGGCGAACGCAACCCGCTCACTCCGGGGTGTTTCGGGAGCCAGGATCGAGCGGCTGGGGTCGTAACCTCCATCGTTCGATGGCGGGATGATGAAGATCGGGAGGGTCCCCATCGTCTCGCAGTAGCCGGCGATTGCATCCAACCGCCGCCGAAAATCGGCGACGATCGCGGTGGATTCCGCCGCCGTGCAAAGGGGCCGGTCTACGAGCTCGCGCGCGAACTCGCGCGGCGGCATCATGTCAATTCGTTGCCGTTCCCGGGTCTCCAGCACCAACTGGCACAGAGGCGAAAACCGCGGCAGAGACCTCATCACGAAGAAATGGGGCACAGGCAAAAGCTGTACTCGGTCCTCGTCAAGGTAATAGTCCACGTCGCGGACCCAGCCAAACCGGCTTTGGAACTCATTGTGACCGACATATACGATCAGTGAATCCGGACGATACGTCAAACCGGCAAGCTTGTTGTGCATCATCTCAAGGATTGCCCCACCGACGGCCCAGATATCGACCTGGATCGGCCGTCCGGGGAAGACTTGCTCCAGTCGCCAGGCGACGATCTGGCCGACTGACAACCAGGGATGGTAGGGCTCGCCCCGGCCGCTCGACTCGCCGATGACCAGGATCCGCAGCGGATCGACCTCGACGGTTGGGCCTTTCTCTTGAGTCGCGAATTGGCTCAAGAGGCTCGGCCCCGCGCTGGTGGGGAGGAAGGCGCTCGCGCCTTCGCTGGCCGCTTTCGCCGGTGAACCAACATCCGGAAGCCGGGGGCTCTGATGCAGCCATGACCGCCAGGCCGCGGCGCCTGCCTCCAGGGCCAGGAGGCTGAGCAGGACCGAGACGCAAAGCAGCAACTGCCTCGCCTGCAAGGAGTAGCTCGCCGGCACCGCCGCACCCCGCGACCGTGACTGTAGCCACAAGTAAACCAGGACCGCCGTGCCCATGACCGCTGCGATCAAGGCCACGACGTACGCCACCAGCAGCCCATTCACAAAGGCCAGGGCTGCCTCCCGCCGGAGCGGACGTCTATCGGCACCCAGGAAGAACCCGAGCCAGGGCGGCACGAGCTCAAACGCGGTGTACCCAAACACACCCATCATCACCAGCGTGAACAGCCAGGCCGAACGCCACAGCCTTGGCCGCAGCCATGAACCCTTCGAGGCGTTCGGTTCCAAGAGAGCCTCCGGAGCGGACAGCACACCACTTGCTCGGAAACCGGCGTCGCGAGTCCGGGGATGGACGTGGCGAAACCCGATCGATCGAACCAACACACTCCTGTTGTATCTTGCTCGCCGCCCGAGATTGCGGGAAGATCCCAGTTCCCAACCGCGGCCTTGTATGAGAGACGCCAGCACCAAGAAAACCCCTTACCCGGCCTTCGCTCATGCCAAGCATCCCCTGGTCCAGTCACACCGAAGCGGACGATCTTTTCGGCCCCGTCTTCGTGTCGGTCACCGAGTTGACGGAGCGGATCAAGCGAAGCCTGGAGGCCGACTTCGGCGAGGTGGCCCTGCGTGGCGAGGTATCAAACGTCGCGCGCCCAAGGTCGGGCCACATCTACTTCACGCTCAAGGACGACTCGGCGTCGATCCGCGCCGTGATGTGGAAAACCGACGCGCAGCGACTCGCCTTCGACCTGACCGATGGGCTGGCCGTGCGGTCACTGGGACGCTTGACGGTCTACCCACCGAGGGGCGACTATCAGATTCTGGTCCGCCAGATCGAGCCCGAGGGGATCGGAGCCCTCGAGCTGGCCTTTCGTCAGAGCTACGCCCGATTGGCGCTGGAAGGGCTGTTCGACCGGTCGCGGAAGCGGCCCTTGCCCTGCTATCCGCGGCGGATCGTGATCGTCACCAGCCCAACCAGCGCGGCGGTACGCGACCTGCTGCAAGTCACCGGCCGCCGGTGGCGATGCGCTGATGTCCTGATCGCCCCGACCCGGGTCCAGGGAGCCGGCGCGGACCACGAAGTTGTGGCTGCAATCGAGCTGGCCAACCAGGTCGCCTGGGCCGACGTCATCGTCATCGCCCGCGGTGGAGGCAGCCTGGAAGACCTCTGGACATTCAACGAAGAGGCCGTGGTGCGCGCCATCGCCTCGTCGCGGCTGCCGGTCGTCTCGGCCGTGGGCCACGAGATCGATGTGACCCTCGCCGATCTCGCCGCTGACAAGCGTGCCCTGACCCCCAGCGAGGCTGGTGAATTCTGTGTGCCCGATGCGCGCGAAGTTGCCCTGCACCTGGACTACCTCGCCGAGCGGTTGCGCCTGGCCGGCCTGACCCAGCTCCGCAATGCCCGTGCCCACCTCGATCAACTGGCCCAGCGCGCCCGCCAGGCGCTCGATCAAGACCTCCTCAACCGGCGGCACCGCGCGGCCCGGCTTTCTGCGAGCCTCGAGGCCCTCAGCCCCTTGGCCGTGCTCGCTCGCGGCTATAGCCTGACTTTCCTCGCCGATGGTAGATCCCTGGTCCGCGCCAGCCACGACGTCGAGCCGGGCGACCTCATCCAAACCCGCCTTTCCTCGGGAATCATCGCCAGTCGCGTTGTCTGATCCTCAACCGTTTAATTGCAGTCCACCGAGAAGCCGTCATTTTCTGACGAGATCAGCCCATGCTTGACCAACCCGAACCAGAACCGAGTTTCGAGCAAGCCCTGACTCAACTCGAACGGATCATCGCGAGCCTGGAGCGCGGCGAGCCGGAGCTGACGACCGCGCTGGCCAAGTACGAGAAAGGGTTCCGGCTTCTGATCCTCTGTCACCGCCTCCTCGATCAGGCCGAGCAATCGGTAGCGCTCTTGACCGGGGTCGACGACCAGGGCAACCCCCTCACCGTCCCGTTCGATACCACCGCAACGATCGCGCGTGAGGGCGGCTCGACCGGGTCCACCAGCACGACCCCCATCGTGAACGACCCGAATCGGAGGACCCCAGAGCGACCGTCTCCCGCAAAAAATCGAGCGATTTCCCAGAACAACCCCAACGAAGCGTACGATCCGCCGTTTTGAACAGGCTGGCAGGCACGGGCATCTCGCCCCTGTAAGCCTAAGAGGAACGGATCTCAGCCGTCGGTAGTGCGCCCGCCAGCGGCCACCCATCGACTTTGTCCCACAAAGTTTTCGTCGGTCTTCTGTAGACTTTCGCGGCACGAATGTCAACAATAGCATGGCGTCCTGTGTGGCCCGGGGATGGAAGACCCGATCAGCGTGCGTCGCCGAGCCGGGGGTGCGTGGCCATTGGTTCGCTGGTTTCGGATCGGGCGGTTTCTCCCTGCCGCTGCGCCGGGAGCGGATTGAAACATGACGAGTTCTCCTACGACATCGATCGAGGTGTCAGCGCTTGGCGAATATCTGGACCGGGCGTTGCGACGCGTCGAGGAGGCATTGAGGGACTACCTGCCGGCGGTTGACACAGCTCCGGGCGCGGCGTGTCCGGCGCGGCTCGCTCTGGCGATGCGTTATAGCGCGCTGGGGGGAGGCAAGCGGCTCCGTCCGGTGCTTTGCCTGATGGCGGCCGAGGCGTGCGGCGGCAACGGCGAAGCGGCGTTGCCGGCTGCTTGTGCGCTGGAGATGGTGCACACATATTCGCTGATCCACGATGATCTTCCAGCGATGGACGATGATGACTTGCGGCGCGGTCGATCGACCTGCCACCGGGCGTTCGACGAGGCTACGGCGATCCTGGCGGGGGACGGCCTCTTGACGCTGGCGTTCGAGGTAGTGGCGCGCGAGGTCAGGCCTGGGGCGGTCGCGCTGCGGTGCGTGGCGATCCTGGCCGAGGCAGCCGGCCCATCGGGCATGGTGGCCGGCCAGATGGCCGACCTCCAGGCCGAGGGGCGAACCGAGCTGCAGATCCACGGACGGCACGGCGCCCCGGCGGTCGAGACGACGGGAACTCTCGCAGCGCTCGAGGCCATCCACCGTCGCAAGACCGGGGCACTCCTCCGCGCCCCGCTCCGCATGGGCGCCGTGATCGCCGGGGCCCCAGAATCTTGCATCGATGCGCTGGACCGTTACGGCAAAGCCGTGGGATTGGCGTTCCAGATCGTCGACGACCTGCTCGACGTCCAGGGCGACGAGGGCAAGCTTGGCAAGCGCGTCGGTAAGGATTCCGAGCTGGGCAAATGGACGTACCCCAGGTTTTTGGGTGTCGACGGCAGCCGCCGCCGCGCCCGGCAGTTGGCTGACGAGGCCGTGGCGGAGCTTGAGCCGCTCGGTCCACGCGGCCAACGCCTGAGAGACCTGGCGCTGGCTCTTTTGGAAAGGGATCGTTGATGAACCAGCCAAACTCAGTGCTGGGGAGAATCCAGTCACCGGCTGACCTCAAGGCCTTGGCCGAAGCGGAGCTCGAACAGCTCGCCACGGAGATGCGCACCGAACTGATCGGCGTGGTCGGGCGCCGTTCGGCACACTTCGCCAGCAACCTGGGCGTCGTCGAGCTCTGCCTCGCGCTGCACCTGAGTTTCGACTTCACGCGCGACCGTCTAATCTGGGACACCGGCCACCAGATCTACCCCCACAAGCTGATCACCGGCCGGGCAGCCCGCTTGCACACGATACGCACCAAGGGGGGCCTGATGGGTTATCCCAACCCGGCCGAGAGCCCGTTCGACCTGTTCATGACCGGACACGCCGGCTGTGCCCCCTCCACCGCCCTGGGACTCAAAGTCGGCGACGAGATGGTCGGAGCCCCTGACCGGCATGCGGTCGCCGTCATCGGCGATGGCGCTTTGCCCTCCGGCATCGTTTTCGAAGCGTTCAACCACGCTAGCGGACTGAGGAAGAAACTCTTGGTGGTCCTCAATGACAACAAGATGTCGATCTGCCCGCGGGTCGGCGGACTGGCCGATTACCTCGACCGCGCGCGGCTCTCGAGCACTTACCACGACTGGAACAAGCGGGTCAAGTCGCTCCTGCCCAACATCCCCTTGGTCGGCGAACACGCTGAGCGCTGGCTCCAACAGCTCAAGGACGCGATCAAGGCCTCGCTGCACCACGGAATGCTGTTCGAAGAGCTGGGGTTCATCTACTTCGGACCGATCGACGGCCATGACCTCAAGACCGTGCGCAGCTACCTCGAGCGGGTCAAAGCACTGGATGGGCCGGTCTTGCTCCACGTCCTGACCAACAAGGGGCACGGCTTCGAGCCGGCGATGAAGGACCCGGTCAAGTTCCACGCCCCCGCCCCGTTCCAAAACGAGGGCAACGGGATTGTCCCGCTCAAAACTTCCGCAAGCCGCACTTACACCGACGCCGTCAGTGATGCGCTTTTCGAGACGTGCCGCCGTGACCCCAAGGTCGCCGTGATCACCGCCGCCATGTGTGAAGGAAACAAGCTCCAGAAGATCCGCGACATATTTCCCAACCAGTTCTTCGACGTCGGCATCTGCGAGAGCCACGCAGTGGCATTCGCCGCCGGCATGGCCAAGGCCGGTGCCCGGCCGGTCGTCAACATCTACAGCACGTTCTTGCAGCGGTCGTACGACCAGATCTTCCAGGAGGTTGCCCTCCAGAACCTACCGGTCGTCTTCTCGCTCGACCGTGCCGGCTTGGTCGGCGCCGACGGACCGACTCATCACGGTGCTTATGACCTGGCTTATCTCCGCGTCTTCCCCAACCTGGTGATCATGGCCCCAGGCGACGAGGAGGACATCGCTCCCATGTTCGCGTTCGCGCTGCAACACAACTCACCTGTCGCCATCCGTTACCCCCGGGCCAATCTCGACACGATCGAGCGAGAGGTCCAGCCGGTCGAGCTTGGCCAGGCCGAGATCCTCGAGTGGGAGACCGACGGCATGTTCCTGGCGTGCGGCGCCCTGGTCGGGAGCTGCTTGCGGGTTGCGGAGCGGCTGCACGATCGGTACGGCTTGCGGGTCGGTGTGATCAACGCCCGCTTCGTCAAACCTCTGGATCTCCTCACAATCGGCAAGGCGATCGAGGAGTGCGGCTTCGTGCTGACGGTCGAGGAAGGCTCGCTCATCGGCGGGTTCGGCGCGGCGGTGCTCGAGGCAGCCAACGAGGCCGGGCTGCCCACTTCCCACCTGCGCCGGCTGGGACTGCCCGACCGCTATGTCCTTCACGCCGAGCGAGATGAACAGCTCATCGAGGTTGGCCTCGACGTCGACGGTATCACGCAGGCGGCGCTGTCGCTGGCCATGGCCGTCGGCTGGTCTCCACGGGAGCAGGAAACCGATGCCCAGGCCAAAGCCGCGCTCGGCCCCTCGACCACCACGGGCTCGCAGCGAGGCGTCGTGGCCAGCAATGAACCGTCCTGCGCGCGTTGAGCGGCTTTGGGAGCCACTCATCCACCGCCACTCTCTCTTCCCGGGAAGAGGCAAAAACCGGAAAGCCCGTCGTTCTTCCGGCTCCCCTCGCCCCACTAGGGAGTGGAGTTAGGGGTGATGGAGATTTCGTTAGCGTCTTTCAGGTAATAGTTCACATGGGAACTGCGGATTCCCCAACTGCCCTGGCACCTGGACCGCTCAAGCTTGTCATCTTGGGTAATGGGATCAAGCCCGAAGTACCTGCGCTGGCCCGGGCTCTCTCGGGGGCCCTGTCTCAGGCTCACGGTCTCGAGCTGGTCGGCGTCGATCTCTCAGCAGATTCCAACCTCTCCGCCCTCCCCGCCGACGTGGCAGTCGTGCTCGGAGGTGACGGGACCGTTCTCCACGCCGCTCGGCGGATGGAGGACCATCCCACGCCCGTCCTGGGGGTCAATGCGGGCCGGCTCGGGTTCCTCGCCGACCTGACCCCCGCCGCGTTCCAGGAGCGGTTGGAAGACCTGGCCACACGCAAGTTCACCATCGACAACCTGATGACCCTGGCGTGCGTCCTGACCCCCCGCAGCGGTCCCACCCGCACCCTCCGCGGCTTGAACGACGCCGTCGTCCGGGCCGCACCAGTCTTCCACCTGGTCGACGTCGGCCTGTCGATCGACGGCGAGAGCGTGATGTCCTACCGCGGTGACGGCCTGATCATCGCCACTCCCGTCGGGTCGACTGCGCATAGCCTCTCGGCAGGGGGGCCGATCCTCCCCCCCAACGCCCACATGTTCGTCGTCACCCCGCTCTGCCCCCACACATTGACCCAGCGCCCCTTGGTCGACAGCGCGCACAAGGTCTACGAGATCACACCTCGGGGTGACGGCCTCTCCACGGTCCTGGTTATCGACGGCCAGGTGCAAATCCCCCTGCGATGCGGCGACCGCGTGAGCATCCGCCGCGGCAAGACCCCATTCCCCATGATCCGGCTCCCCGGCCACAGCTTCTACCGCACCCTTCGCGACAAGCTAGGCTGGGGTGCGATGCCGGCGGCCGGCGCCGGGCTGAATGCCTGAATCCATCCCACGGGCGCCCGAGAGCCGAGATCACTCTCAGCTCCTCTCCGAAACACGACGACCGCACTGCCGGGACTTCCTGGAACCCGACCCTGACTCCTGGATGGCCGAGCAACGTCTGACGCTCCCAGATCCGGTCCGTGTTATCGACGCCCACGTGGCCACCTTGCCGGCCGAAGCCGGCAGGGTCGATCGCCTCGATGGCCCCGGGCCGTACCTGCCGCACGACTTAAGCCCGCGGTCGGGCGATTGAAAAAAAAAGCAAGAAAGGTGACTTCACCTTTCTTGCCGTGATGGTTTTAGCGCGGGCGCACCGTCGCGTGGTGGTTGCGAACGATGCGCCTCAAGTAATTGGTTCTATGGTCGACGACTTGGCAAATCGCGGTTCATTTCAGCCACGATCGCCGGTCAGAGTCCGATCGATCAAGCAACCGAGGTCCGCTTGAAGAACCGGCGGAACGCGAAGAAGCCGGTCATGCCGATGCCCAGAAGGGCCAGCGAGGTCGGCTCGGGCACGGAGGAAAACCCTTGGTTGATGACGGATACGCCGATACCAGCACTGCCGCCGCTCAGCTCGATGTCCTTCTGAACACTAATCGACTGTACTCCAGCAAAGCTGGTGGTGACGGGGCCGTTGTTGAAGGCGACAAGATTCAGTGACGCGCCGTTGCTTAAACTTTCAGCCACCGACCCCACGCCCGTACCGCCAAAGGGATTCCAGACGACCGATAGGGTCGCGTCACTGAGCTTGAACCCCACGGGGGCTGTTACCGTGTAACTGAGGAAGTAGTCAACGGTCATGCCGGCGGGCGCGAAGAACCCCCCACTGAATGTGATGCCGCTTTCATTCCCGACCGGCCCAAATTGGCTGACGGTGATGGCCGTCGCAAGGGGTGGCGAGCCTGGGGGGCCCGTGAGATACCCGAAGTTCGAGTATGTGTCGACTGCTCCGCCCGCTCCGACCTCCGGAACAGTAAAGGTGGTCGCCGGTGGCCCAATCAGAGCCGCCAGGGTTGTACTGCCTGCCCGGGCTTCCAGGGCACCAAAGCCCCAGAGAAGCGCACCCGCGGCCAGCGCAATGAATAGGGAACGTTTCTGCATTGTACCTCCTAAGAAGTAAAGTCATTAGGGAATCGTTGGAGTGATTTGTCTTTCAAGACCGCAGCTCGATCAGATCGATCCCGGCGACAAGCATCTTGGTGAGCAATCGTTCATCAAGCATCGAGCTCAATTCCTCAAGCCGGCCGTGACCATTCGGCACAGTTCCATCGGGGCGGATACGGCCAGCTTGCGAACCCACCAGCACATGCCTGGCGGACGGAACCAGAAAGTGAAAGACCTCCGTTCCTCTCTGTCTCCTCACTCTGACTCAGACGGTGCTTCAGCACCTTTCCTCAGTAGGAGTAAGACGCCGGGATAACAACGACAGGACGTCGGGCATGCGTCCAGACCAGCACAACTCAGTGAACCAACGCCCGATTTCGGTGTTGCGTTGTGACAGGTCATCCGGAAAACGCTGGGTTGTCAGCCTCCCGCGAGAAAGACTGGGTTGGAGGTTATTGGGAGCACGATTTCCTCGGACATCTGGATGCTGAATGAACGCAGTCTCTCCTTAACCTCCAACGAATTCTTTCGACCGTTCGACTGAAAATTCGCGTTGCCATCGACTCGAGGGTTGCCCTTGATGGAGAGAAGCAAGACCCCTCGTAACGTCGCGAACCGATCCTATCAGGTCACATGGAGGAAGCCAAGCCAATTGATCACCGGAACCCTCGACTTTTCGGGAAGGGACTGCACCTTCCCGTGAATCGCCGTTTCTACTCATAGCGGATCGGAGTCCAGATTTCAAACAAAAAAGTCTCTTCGTCGTCGAAAACTATTCCAAACTCCAGCTAGACGAACGAATCTTGGTCCCAATCAAGGGAGCGTTTGCCTGAGCCACGCAGCAACCTTCCCATCGATTTCTTCGTTGGGGATCCCTGCTCCGATCCGTTCCTGGTCGACTGAATTCGCGTCGCCCCGAACGGAAAAACAAGACCCAACAGCTATTCAGACGAAGGAATCAGGATAGGTGGACTCGGACCAGAACGGTTTATTAAGCCGATATGACAGGAGCAGCTCGCGTCGAGGGGCCTCGGCTAGAATGGGTTCTATAGGACTGAAAAAGTGATATAACACATTTAAGCAGAGGTATTTATCTTGGGCTCGTGTGTAGGGATCGAAGAAAATGAAGACCAAAAAAGCCTTGCTAGCACGACATAAGACTCCTTAGTTTGGCGAATCAGAACAGAGCAAAGAAAGGCGATCCCGGACTTGAGGAACGACGCAGAGGTTCAACCGCACTATCTGATTCGAGTATCTTGCCGTAAGCTGTTTCATGGAAATGTATTACGTCTGATGGCCTTTAGCGGCCGATCATCTTAACCGCCTGATTCGTAACGGGTTATGTATCAAACGCCTAACGTGATCGAGGCCTCTTGGTTAAAGGACGGAGCAGACACGCACCTCGGGCCGAGCAAACGTGCGCGCCAGAGCCGCCATTGAGGCCTGAGATCGCTCTCGTCCCCGTGCATTCTGGTCTGGAGTCCGTTGTTGCGAAAAAACGACATGTGAAGTCGCTCCGTCGCTTAGATGCATCAATCCGAGAACCGCGTGGCCGTCGGCTGAAGCTTGACTGGAGCGAGATGGCCACGTCCCCCACGATCGATGATTGTCACTGAGAGATTGCATAGCTAATCCGTATGCGTCGCGTTTTGTCCGTCGATCGACTATGCCTTCAAATGGTCGCGCATAATTATGTTAGTCTATGGCGCCCAGGGTTTGGTCGCTCGAGTGAGATCTGGCGATTGATGATAGATTGCATGCTATCGGGCTTGACGTACGATGGCGGATATTGTTGACTCTAAAGTGTCCAAGCTGGTCCAAACCGTAACCGGACACTACGGTCTCGGTTCTTCCTCTTATTCAGGCGGCACGTCACCGACTGAGGATCCGGAGCCAACATGAAAAAGCGTGTAGCATGGAGACAGACGAAGGGACGACCACAGCGAGGACGAAGGCGGGCTTGCGTGGAGCTGCTCGAGTCGCGCCGCCTCCTGACCAGTATCACCGAGTATGCCGTGCCCTTGGCTAACGGCAGTAATGCGTCACCCGCGGAAATCACCGCCGGGCCGAACGGTACCCTCTGGTTCATCGGGTCTGGAGGAAACGAAATCGGGTCGCTCAGCACGGCCAGCCCCAACCCTGAGCCGTACCCTGGGAGTTTGCCCGCCGGCTCGCTTCCTCTGGGAATCACACTCGGGCCGGACGGCAACCTCATCTGGTTCACCGAGTTTGCTGCCAACCAGATCGGGATGATCAACCCGAACGACACCAGCCACACCATCCAGTACTTTGGTACTTCCGACGGGATGACTGCGAGGTCTGGCGCCGTGGGGATCACATCCGCCGACGGCTATCTCTGGTTCACGCAGAACCGGACCGACCAGATCGGCAGGCTCGATCCGAGCACCGGCAAGATCACAGAGTATTCCGCGCCGGCTGCCATAGGCAGTTTGAATTCGACGATCGTTCTCGGCCCGGATGGCAACCTCTGGTTTACTGAGTTCGGCGCCATCGGGATCTTCAACCCGAATACCGGCACGATCGTGAAGGAGTTGCCGCTACTCAGTGGTTCGAAGGAGGAGCCCTTCGGAATCGCGGTCGGCCCCGACGGCAATATTTGGTACACCGAGGGAGTACTCAACTCAACCGATACCGGTTACGTCTCGTTCGGCGTCGGCACGATCAACACAAACACCGAGACGCTGATCCCAGAGATCCCGGTGACCGCTTCTTCCGAACCCTTCGGGATCACGGCTGGGCCGGACGGCAACATGTGGTTTACGGTGACCGGAACCAACATGGTCGCCGGCACGATCGATTTTATCAACCCTTCGACCCGCGAGATCACTCTGGCGCCTAAGATCCCAACCAACGAAGTTCCAACCCCCCCCAATCCCGTCGCAATCACGGCCGCGCCGGATGGAAACATCTGGTTCGCCGATGGCTCCGGTGCGATCGGTGTCGTCGCCGACACGCACCTCGTGGCGACGGCCCAGCCGCCGCCGGACGTCAGCGTCAACAGCCCATTTGAGCTTGCCGTCACGGATTACTACACTTCGGGCGTCAAGGACAAGGCCTTCAACAGCTACGTGACAATCGCCTTGGGAAACAACCCTGGTGGCAGTACCTCTGCTCTGGGCGGGACCGTCACGGTTTTGGCCGTTAACGGCGTGGCCACCTTCTCCGTGCTGACGCTCAACAACGCGGGCAACGGGTACACCCTCCAGGCGACAAGCAACGCGACTAACGGCCCGACTGCAGTGACGACAAGCGGCTTCAACGTGGTGGCTGGTCCGGCCGAACGCTTGGTGGTGACGACCCAGCCGCCCGACACCGTGACCGCCGGGAGTGGATTCGCCGTCGCCGTCAAGGATGAGTATGTCTTATCGGGCCCCGTCGACACAGCCTTCAACGGCAACGTGACAATCGCCTTGGGAACTAACCCCGGCGGCAGTAGCTCTTCTCTGGGGGGGACTGTCACGGTCCCGGCCGTTAACGGCGTGGCCACCTTCTCTGGGCTGACGCTCAACAACGCGGGCAATGGCTATACGCTGAGGATCTCCGGCGGCGTCCCGACCCCCGCGACGACAAACCCCTTCGACGTCACGTCGGTCGTCCCGCCTCCACCGCCGCCCCCGCCGATGATTACCGGCGAGCAGGTGGTGTTCAATCAGAAGCGAAACAAGAAAGGCAAGCCGATCGGCAAGCCGACGCTGGCCGGCTACACGATCGACTTTAGCACGGCGATGAATCAAGGGACCGTCGGTAACCCTGTCAATTACCAAGTCGAAATGTTCGTCATCAAGCGCGTCAAGAAAAAGAAGATCGCAGTGCCCAAATCCATCGGCTTCACCGTGAGCAGTATCACGAGCAATTCCGTCACCTTGAAGCTGGCCGGCAAACAGACATTCCCGAAAGGGGGGCAGATCACGGTCATCGCCTCGCCTCCAAACGGGGTTGATGACACTTCGGGCGTCTTCCTGTCTACAAATGGGGTTTTCACCATCTCTCGAGGCGGCAAAGCCATCACTCTCGTCAGCTAGCCTCAGTTTCCAGGACCGCCGAGCAACCTAACATTTTCATGTCCAGACCGCATGAAATCTCCGGGATTGCTGGCCCACCCCTGCGTATCGTCTTATCCGGGCTTAGTCCTTACATCGCCCATTTT
>JBIOJM010000139.1:0-23848 GCA_044450785.1 Isosphaerales bacterium | reverse complement strand
GGCGACCCTTCGGGTGCCCGGAGACCCGCGCCCAGCGCCGTGACCTGGTCGAGCCCGACGGCCGTCGGCAGCTCGTGCGGCGACGGGGCCTGGCCGGCACCCGGCCCACTCGGCGGGACGGTCGCCTCCTCGTGGACCGATGATGATGCCTCTCCCGCGGGCGGGACGACCCGGGGCGCTCCCGGGGCCAGGGTCGGCGCCTCGGAGATCGGGCAGGCATCCGGAGCCGTCGGGGGCTCGGGAGCCATCCCAGGGCCGCCCTCAGGGCGCGCGATCGTCGCCTCGGCCTGGCGCAGCTCGTGTTCCAAGGCCATCAGCTCGGCCCGGAGCGCCGGCCGGCCCTCGTCGGGGACTTCGGCCAGGTAGCCGTCGATATGCGGCCTTCCGCCGCCGCGCCAGTCGGCCTCGAACCGGCGGCAGATTGCGTCGATCCGCCGGGCCAGGTCGATGTCCAAGCCGTCGAGGTTGTGGCTGGGTTGCTGGTTCATCTTCATTTGGTCCTAAGGACCAAGGACCAGGGACTAAGGACTCATAGTAGGAACATGTCCGTTTCGCGTGCCATTGTGACAGGGCGGTTGCCAGAATAGTCTCGTCGCGTGTTCGTCTGCCAGAGGCTTCCTCAACGTGGTGTTGGGACGGGATTCGTTGGCTCGGCCTGGAGCGGCCGGGCGTCCCACACCTTCACCGTGCCGTCCTCACCGCCGGAGGCGAGCCGCTGGCCGTCGGGGCTGAACGCCACGCTTTCGACACCACCGGTGTGCCCCTTGAGGGTGAGGGTCTCTTGCCCGGTCGCGGCGTCCCACAGTTTGACGGTCCCATCCGCGCTGGCGGAGGCGAGCCGCTTGCCGTCCGCGGTGTACGCCACACGATTGACCGCGCCGGTATGCCCCTTGAGGGTGAGGGTTTGCTGCCCGGTCGCGACTTCCCACACCTTCACCGTCTGGTCGTAACTGGCGGAGGCGAGCCGCTTGCCGTCCGGGCTGAACGCCACGCTGCTGACAACGTTGGTGTGCCCCTTGAGGGTGAGAGTTTCCCGGCCGGTCACGGCGTCCCAGACCTTTACCGTCTTATCAAAGATTGAATTGCTGGCGGAGGCGAGTCGCAGGCCGTCGGGGCTGAACGCCACGCTCGCGTCAGCCTCCGCGAGGGTGCGGATTTCCTGCCCGGTCACGGCGTCCCACACTGTCACCGTCCTGTTGGGGCTGGCGGAAGCGAGCCGCTCGCCGTCGGGGCTGAACGTCACGCACGAGCCACGCCCCAAGAGGGTGCGGGTTTCCTGGCCGGTCCCGGCGTCCCAAACCTTCACCTCCCCACCGCCGGAGGCGATCCGCTGGCCGTCCGGGCTGAACGCCACGCTCCAGACAGCGAGGGTGTGCCCCTTGAGTGTGAGAGTTTCCTGCCCGGTCGCGGCGTCCCAGACCTTCACCGTCTTATCATTGCTGGCGGAGGCGAGCCGCTTGCCGTCGGGGCTGAACGCCACGCTCGCAACACGGCCGGTGTGCCCCTTGAGGGTGAGGGCTTCCTGCCCGGTCGCGACGATTTCCCACACGTTCACCGTCCCGCCCTTCCCGGCGGAGGCAAGCCGCAGGCCGTCGGGGCTGAACGCCACGCACACGTCAGCCTCCGCGAGGCTGCGGATTTCGTGTCCGGTCGCGGCGTCCCAGACCGTCACCCTCCCATACGTACCGCTGGAGATGAGCCGTTTGCCGTCGGGGCTGAACGCCACGCTGCCATTGTTGGTGTGCCGCTTGAGGGTGAGGGTTTGCTGGCCGGTCGCGACGTCCCAAACCTTCACCGTCCCACCCCAACCGGCGGAGGCGAGCCGCTTGCCGTCCGGGCTGAACGCCACGCTGTTGACAGAGTTGGCGGGCCCCTTGAGGGTGAGAGTCTCCTGGCCGGTCGCGGCGTCCCAGACCTTCACGGTCCCATCGTCACTGGCGGAAGCGAGCCGCTTGCCGTCCGGACTGTACGCCACGCTGTTGACAGAGATTGTGTGCCCCTTGAGGGTGAGGGTTTCCTGCCCGGTCGCGGAATCCCAGACCTTTACCGTCGAGTCGAAGGTGGCGGAGGCGAGCCGCTTACCGTCCGGGCTGTACGCCACGCCCGAGACCCAGCCAACGTTCCCCTCGAGGGTGATGGTTTGCTGGCCGGTCGCGGCGTCCCACACCCTGACCGTCCCATCCTGACCGGCGGACGCGAGCCGCTTGCCGTCGGGGCTGAACGCCACGCGCATGACAGGGGCCGTGTGCCCCTTGAGGGTGAGGGTTTGCTGGCCGGTCGCGGCGTCCCACACCTTCACCGTCTGGTCGAAGCTGCCGGAGGCGAGCCGTTTTCCGTCCGGGCTGAACGCCACGATCGTGACTGGCTGGGTATGCCCCTTGAGGGTGAGGGTTTCCTGCCCGGTCGCGGCGTCCCACACCCTCACCGTCCGGTCGTGACTTGCGGAAGCGAGCCGCTTGCCGTCGGGGCTGAACGCCATGCCCAAGACATCGTTGGTGTGCCCCTTGAGTGTGATGTGCCCCGAGGAGATCTTTCGTTGCCAGTAGAACCATTCGAAACCGCGGCGATCGATGCCGCCCTGGTTGTCTGAAAGCTGATCGACGAGCCCTTGCTGGAGTAGTTTGCCCTCCGCCTCCTCCCAGCACCGCTGCACGAAATTCATTCGGACGTCGTACAGGCGTTGCTCAGCCAGTTCCGTCTGGGACTTCGCCCGTCCCGTTTCCCGTTCGGCGACGCCGCGAGCTAGCACCGCCTCGCGCCATTGCCAGAGCACACCGCCAAGCCCGAGCGCTGTCACCAACGCGACCAGCCCCAGCAGCGCGGCGATCGCCGGCTTCCGCCGTGCCCACTTCAGGGCACGCTCGAATCGCGTCACCGGCCGTGCCACGATCGGCTCGCCATCCAGGTACCGTCGCAGGTCTTCCCCCAGCGCCGCCGCCGAGGGATACCGCTTCCCCGACTCCTTCTCCAGGCACTTCAGGCAGATCGTCTCCAGGTCGCGCGGAATCGACGCATTGAGTCGCCGCGGCGGCACCGGCTCGTCGCTGATGACCTGGATCACGGTGTCCATCGCCGTGGCCGCCTGGAACGGCGGCCGGCCGGTCACCAGAGCATAGAGGGTCGCCCCCAAGGCGTACACGTCGGCCGCCGGCCCAACGTCGCCACGCCTCCCGCCCGCCTGCTCCGGCGGCATGTAGCTCGGCGTCCCCATGATCTGACCCGAGCCGGTCAGCCCACTATCGCCCTGCACCTTCTTGGCCAGACCGAAGTCAGTCACCCGCGGGTTGCCGTTTTGGTCGAGCAGGATATTGGCCGGCTTGAGGTCGCGGTGAATGACGCCGCGCTGGTGGGCATACTCGATGGCCTCACTGACGCGACGGATCAATTCGGCCGCCTCTCGAGCAGGCAGGGGTCCCTCGGCCAGGCGCTGGGAGAGGCTCTGTCCCTCGACGAAGCCCATGGAGAAATAATGCTGGCCCTCGTGCTGCCCGACCTCGAAGATCGGCACAATTCCCGGATGGTCCAGGTTGGCGGCGGCCTCGGCCTCGGTATAGAAGCGTTTGACGTCCGTGTCGTTGGCGAGCTGTCCGGCCAGGATCATCTTGAGCGCGACGGTCCGGTTGAGGCTCACCTGCCGGGCCCGGAACACGACACCCATGCCGCCGCGGGCGATCTCGCGGGTGATCTCGTAGTCGCCGAAGTACCGGATGCGGGTGGGTTCGGGCTGATCGGGCGGCGACCCTTCGGGTGCCCGGAGACCCTCGCCCAGCGCCGTGACCTGGTCGACCCCGACGGCGGTGGGCAGCTCGTGAGGCGATGGGGCCTGGCCGGCACCCGGCCCACTTGGTGGGACGGTCGCCTCCTCGTGGACCGAGGATGAGGCCTGGCCCGAGAGCGGGACGGCCCGGGGCGCTCCCGGGGCCAGGGTCGGCGCCTCGGAGTTCGGGCAGGGATGAGGAGCCGTCGGCGGCTCGGGAGCCATCCCAGGGACGGCCTCAGGGCGCGCGATCGTCGCCTCGGCCTGGCGCAGCTCGAGTTCCAGGGCCATCAGCTCGGCCCGGAGCGCCGACCGGCCCTCGTCGGGGACTTCGGCCAGGTAGTCGTCGATTTGCGGCCTTCCGCCGCCGTGCCAGTCGGCCTCGAACCGGCGGCAGACCTCATCGATGCGGCGGGCCAGGTCGATGTCCAAGCCGTCGAGGTTGTGGCTGGGTTGCTCGCTCATCTCATTGAGTCCTCGGTCCTTGGTCCTTGGTCCTTGGTCCTTGGTCCTTGGTCCTTGGTCCTTGGTGTGTCGCGTCGAGGTCTCCCGTTGTCCGGGTTCTGGTGCGAACCCTTGGCCTTCCCGGCCCGGATTGACGGTCGGGAAGAGCTACCAAGGACTAAGGACCAGGGACTAAGGACTAATAGTAGGCCCGGATTGACGTTCGGGAAGAGTTGCCAAGGACCAAGGACCAGGGACTAAGGACTAATCGTGTGCGCCCGCGTCTCGTCGATCAACTGGCTGAGCCATTCGAGGTAGGGAGTTCCACCCGTCCCGCGCGGGTCGCGGACATGGGCGTGAATGTAGCGGCGAGCGAATTCGAGGTGAGTCTCGCGAAACGCGGCCAGGGCCTCGAGAGCCTGGTTGTACGGGGCCTCCTCGACCTTGCCTCGGGGGTCGGGAAGTCGCTCGACCAGCTCGAGCAGCGCGCGATGCTCGCGCGGCATGAACCGGCGCATATCGGCCAGGTGGTCGGTCAGCATCGAGGGTCGATGAGGGACCTTGAGGAAAGCGACGATCAGGGGAATCACGCTGCTCTGGGCGCCGGTCTCGCCCCGGAAGTTCAGCGAAGCGACGGCATCGGTTATTTCTTGTCGACGATTTCCACGAAGGTGTCGCCGAGAAAAATCCAGTTGGACGGGGCGGCCGAGATCGGACCGTTCATCCCGAAGACGGCAATCGTATAGACCTTGCCCGGCCGTGGGTCCTTGAGCTCGACCCGGTTCGGAGTGTTGAATCCCGCGACCACGGCCTCGCCTCCTTTGCCTGGCGTGCGGGGCAGGCGGCCGTCGACCCAGATCTCGCCGTAGTCGTCGACGGTCGTCTGGAAGAAGACGGACTTGCCCGCGGCCTCGGGCGGAATCGTGATCTTGATCCGATACCAGCAGAAACAGACCTGACCGGTGGAGCGCCGATCCTTGAGCGTCTCGGGCGCAATCGCTTCCCATTGACTGTCGTCGAAATCCGCCTTCTCGGCTCGGGGCTCGATATTGTAAGTCTTGTTGGGCTTGCCGTCTGGGGCCTTGCCGTCAACCTCGACGATCTTGACGTCGTGGTACTTCCACTGTCCCTTGACAGCGTTCACTCCCTCCTTGGTCCGCAGGTCGATTTTCTTGGATTGGCCGACCGCCGTTTGTGAGGCGGAGGCCCAGGCCGCGACCAGCGTCAGGGCAATCGACATCGTCCGCATCAGGATGCTCTCCCCGACGTCCCTTGATGAACTTGGTCCAGAAAACGGGCTTCAGGTCGATCGAGGCCGGCCATTCCACATGAGAGGGGCAAGTCAGGCTCGAAAGCCTGACCTACGCAATCAACGTGCCGCGCTGGCCGCTTGGGCCGGCGCGGCCGGGGGATGCGGCAGCTCCCGCGACGATGCATCGGCCTGATGCGTCAGCAGCTCGCGGAGCTGAAATGCATGGTACGGCTGCTCCGAGGCCGGCTTGCCGTCGATCGAAGCGTTGGCGACCCAGAATCGGGTCGTGGTGGTCTCGAACAAGACGCTGTGCAGATTCGATTTCATCGCCACGGGACGGTCCATCAGGCGCCGGGCCGAGTCCGCATCGAACTTACCAAGCCCCTGCTCCACGCGCCGGACCAGTTCCTTGTAACGATCGCCGGCCGAGAGGACGACGGCGTCCTTGAAGGCGTTCGGCAGCTTGGGGTGGCTCTCACCCATCCCGATCACATTGAACACATTCCAGCACGCCTCCATCCCCACCGCCTTGCCGGTCTTACCGTCGGCGATCACGAAATAGTACTCGCACGTCCGCGGGTTGTCGTGAAAGATCGCGATGCCGCGATCCAGCGCGTCGGCTTCTTCCAGAACCATCCTGACCAGGAAGGCCATCGGCACTCCATCCCAGTGCCCCATCCCCCGACCACCCATTTCGCCGATCGAGACTCGCTCTGCGTTCATTCCCGTGACCGACCCGACGAAGCCCGCATAGGTTACGTTCACGAACGGGATCTTGTTGCGGGGTTCCGCGACCGTCAGGACCGCATGCTCCTGAAGACGCCAGTCGCAGCCGTAATCGAGAATCCGGCCATGGTAGAGCGTTCCATCCTTGGTCGCCGATCCGCTGAGCGCAAACCCCGAACAGTGGAACAGCTCGGGGATGAAATTGGCGACGACGATGTCCTGGACGTCCAGGCCCGCGCCGTCGGCGATCCCGCGCATCTCGTCAAAGAAACGCTCCGGTACGTACTTGCGCTGCTGGCCCGCGATTCCCTTGATCACCCGCTTGGGATCGAGCAGCTTGACGCCCCCCAATTCGATCTTGAGCTCCTTCGCCTTGACCTCGAACAGGAAGCGGACGCTCTCGCGGATGTCGTCGCGCAGCAGCGCCCCCTGCTGGTAACCCATCTCGTAAGGTCCTCCCTTGACGTGGAGGACCCGGTAGCCATCCACCTCCTCCAGAAAACCGGCGCCACAACGGGCGAGCGTCTTGGTCTCGCCCCGCGTGACCGGGAGCGACCCCAAAAACACAACCAGCGACAATGCGACCAACCGCAACGAGATTCGCTGCATGGGGCGTGTCCTTTCTCAATCCGCCATTCCGAAGCCGGACTTCGCGAACGATATGACTCTATACCAAGACCCCCCTGAGTTCCAACCGACTTTGAGAAATTTGCCATTCCGGCTCGCTGTTATTCCCATTCGATCGTGCCGGGCGGCTTGCTGGTCACGTCGTAAACAACGCGGTTGACTCCCCTGACGGAATTGGTGATGCGAGTCGAGACGCGAGCCAGGAGGTCGAGAGGCAGGCGCGACCAGTCGGCCGTCATGAAGTCATCGGTCTCGACGGCGCGGAGGGCGATCACGCTCTCGTAAGTTCGCGCATCGCCCATGACGCCCACCGCCTGCACCGGCAGCAGCACGGCGAATGCCTGGGCGACCGGACGCAGCAGACCGGCGTCTCGCAGCTCCTCCAGGAAGACGGCGTCGGCCTGACGGAGGATCTCCAGGCGTTCCGCCGTCACTTCGCCCAAGCAGCGGACGGCCAGGCCCGGGCCCGGGAACGGGTGCCGCCAGACGAGCGAATCGGGAAGGCCCAGCTCGATGCCCAGCCGGCGGACTTCGTCCTTGAACAAATCGCGGAGCGGCTCGATCAGCTCGAAGCCGAGCTGCTCGGGAAGTCCCCCCACGTTGTGGTGGATCTTGATCGTGGCGGTGGGCCCGTCCGGCGCGCCACCGCTTTCGATCACGTCCGGGTAGAGCGTGCCCTGGGCCAAGAAGCGTGCGCCGGCAATCGAGCGGGCCTCGTCGCGGAAGACGTCGATGAAGACATGACCGATCCGACGCCGCTTTTCCTGCGGGTCGACCACCCCTTTGAGGGCATCGAGAAATGGCCCCGACGCATCGACCACCCGCAGTTCGACTTGAGAGCTCGCCCCGAACGCGAGGGCGACCGACGCCCGCTCGCCCAGCCTGAGCAGCCCCGTGTCGACGAAAACGCAGACCACCCGGTGACCGAGCGCCCTGGCCAGAAGGGCAGCGCAGACGGCCGAATCGACCCCTCCCGACAACCCGCAGACCACCCGCTCATTCGGACCGACTCGCCGGTCGATCTCGGCCAGCGATCGCTCGATGAATGCCTCCATCGTCCAGGTCCGCGGGTTCGAGCAGATCCGGTCCAGGAAATTGCCCAGGATCAGCGAGCCATACGGCGTGTGTGAGACCTCCGGATGAAACTGAAGACCGTAAATCGGCAGCCGGCGGTGGCGAACCGCCGCGATGGGGCAGGTGGGGGTCGCCGCGAGTGCAACGAAGTCGTCGCCCACCTCCTTGATCTGGTCGCCATGGCTCATCCAGACGATCGTTTCAGCCGGAACACCCTGGAACAGCGGCTCGGCGTGGTCGAGCACGCGGCATTCCATGCGGCCGTATTCCCCCCGGGCCGGGTTGGCCTGGACCCCGCCACCGATCGCTTCGCAGATCAGTTGGAGCCCGTAGCAGATCCCCAGGATCGGGATGCCCAAGCTGAAGATCGCCGGGTCACAATGAGGCGCCCCGGGCTCGTAGACGCTCGCCGGACCTCCCGAGAGGATGATCGCCAGCGGGTTCAGCTCGCGCACGCGATCGGCCGTGATATCGTGGCGGACGATCCGCGCGAAGGCATGCCGCTCGCGTACCCGGCGCGCGATGAGCTGAACGTACTGCGCGCCGAAATCGAGGACCAGGACGGGACGTTCAGCCGGATCGGATTTCGTCATGAGCCGCTGCTTGACGGGAAAGGAATGACCGAGAATTGGTAATCCACCCGTTCATTGGAGCGGTTCTCGCTCGGGTGGCCCACGGGCCCATACCAACCCGAAGCGCGAGCGAGGGAATCGCCTCCTCCGGAATCCTCGCTTGCGCTTCGGGTTAGTATGATGAACATGGCTTCCGCCCTGTGCGCCAGTCGTTTGGAAACCGCTCTCGGGCGCCGAGTCTATCAAACGGGACTCGGCCCGCCAATTCGATCAACAGGAAGACGCCCGGTCGGCCGCCAATCCCCGAAGACTCTTAACCACTGAACACTGAACACTGAACACTGAACACTGAACACTGAACACTGAACACTGAACACTGACCACTGACCGCGATTGTCGTTTTCGGACCGGAGCGTTAGAATCCTGATAACGATCCGATCAGCAGAACCCTCCGGGGTCCAAGTCATGAGTTCGGAAACCCCGATTTCGTATTCATCATCCTGTCTGATTCAAGTTCGCCCTGTGCCGGCTGGCCAGTTCACCGCCCAACTCGTGGGTGCCGCCGATCTCCAGGCGACGGCGGCGACTCGCGAGGAGGCCATTGAGCAGCTTCGCGGTCTGCTCCAAGAACAAGTGAACCTGGGCTTGCTCCTGGCTATAGAGCTACCGCGGGAAAACCCGTTGATGCGCTGGTTCGGCCACGCCAAGGATGACCCCACTTTCGATGACTACCTGAATGAGATCCGCAAGTTCCGCGAGGAAGTCGATCGCCGTGAGGGACAGGACTCGGACCCGGGTGAATGCCCCGATACCTCTTTGACACCGACCACCTGACGCTGTTCCAGCACGGGCATGCCCCGGTGGCCCGACGCATGGGGTCGCAGCAACCCGGGGCCGTCGGGATCAGCGTGGTGACCATCCAGGAGACTCTGCGCGGCCGGCTGGCCGGGCTGGCTCGGGCAAGCGATGGACCCACGCGGATTCAACACTACGTTCTGCTGGAACAGACGATCCGGCTGTTCGCACAATTCCCGGTCGTCCCCTTCGACCAGGCCGCCGAGACGAACTTTCAACGGCTTCGCGCCGTTCGTATTGGCACCTCGGACCGTAAAATCGCGTCCATTGCCTTGGCGAACCAGTTGATCTTGGTCACAGCGAATCGCCGCGACTTCGCGCGGGTGCCCGGTCTCTTGCTGGAAGACTGGTCGGTTTGACCGCCGCGCGCCGGTCAAGAACACTCCCCATGGGCCTTTTGCCGAGATCGTCATGGCTGGACGTGCTTCAGGATTCTGTCCACTTCGACCCAAAGCGTACGGCAGGTCTTCCGGTCCTCTTCGGCGAGTGTTTTCAATGCGTCCTCATCGCGGATGCCGGCGAGATCGGTGTCGGCTTTCCAGTGCTGGAGGGTTTGGTTAACGAGCGCCTTGGCCGCGGGCGTGCCGGTCTCAGCTTGCTTGGTCCAGTAGGCCAGATCGGCCTTGAGCCAGGCGAGGGCCTGGTTGCGCCAGCGTGTCTTGGCCTTCTCGTCCAGCGGTGGCTTGTCGATCCCCTTGCCTGCGGCCGCCAGCGCCGCGGCACAGGCGGCGTCGTAGCGGTTGGTGGTCTTCGTGTCCTCGGCCAGCTTGGGGTCGACCTGAATCGCATCGAAGAACAGCCGGGCTGATGGGCCAAACTGATTGGTGCGGTAGGCGACATAGGCGAATTCAAGCCCCTCGGCGCCGTCCTTGGGCTTGTCGTCGCCCCGAAGCACGGCCGGGAGCCGGTTTGCCAGTGCGACCAACCGTTCGGCCCCCCGAACCCACCGCTCCGACGGATAGGGCCAACCCGCCCGCTTCGAACCCAGCACGTGGCCTTGACCGAGCTCGGCGAGGGCCTCGCGGAACTTGCCTTGCTCCTGAAGCAACAAACCCAGATTGCAATGCGCCTCCGCGTAGTCGGATTTATGGCGGATCGCGTCGCGGTAAGCGGCGACTGCCTCCGCCAGCTTCCCTTGGTTCGTCAGGGCTCTGCCGAGGTTGTAGTGGGCCTCGGCGTCGTCGGGCTGGAGCCGGATCGCCTCGCGGCATTCGGCGATGGCCGCCGCCAGCTTACCCTGGCCGTTGAGGGCCGCGCCGAGGTTGTTGTGGGCCTCGGCGCTGTCGGGCTTGAGCCGGATCGCCTCGCGGAATGCGGCGATCGCCTCCGCCAGCTTCCCCTGGCCGTTGAGGGCCGCGCCGAGGTTGATGTGGGCCTCGGCGCTGTCGGGCTTGAGCCGGATCGCCTCGCGGCATGCGGCGATCGCCTCCGCCGGCTTCCCTTGGCCGTCGAGGGCCGCGCCGAGGTTGTTGTGGGCCTCGGCGTCGTCGGGCTTGAGCCGGATCGCCTCGCGGTATGCGGCGATCGCCTGCGCCAGCTTCCCCTCCTGATGCAGGGCGTTGCCGAGGTTGATGTGGGCCCCGGCGAAGTCGGGCTTGAGCCGGATCGCCTCGCGGGATTCGGCGATCGCTTCCGCCAGCTTACCCTCCTCTTGCAGGGCATTGCCGAGGTTGTTGTGGGCCTCGGCGCTGTCGGGCTTGAGCCGGATCGCCTCGCGGCATTCGGCGATGGCCTCCGCCAGCTTCCCCTGGCCTTTGAGTGCAGCGCCGAGGCTGTTGTGGGCCTCGGCGTAGTCGGGCTCGAGCCGGATCGCCTCGCTGGATTCGGCGACCGCCTCCGCCAGCTTCCCTTGGATTTGTAGGGCGAGGCCGAGGTTTCTGTGGGCCTCGGCGAAGTCGGGCTTGAGCCGGATCGCCTCGCGGTATGCGGCGATGGCCTCCGCCGGCTTACCCTGCGCACCGAGGACCAAGCCGAGGTTGGCGTGGGCCAGGGCGTCGTCGGGCTTGAGCCGGATCGCCTCACGGCATGCGGCGACCGCCTTGTCGAGAACCGCCGCGCCCTCCTTCACCCGGCCCCGCGCCATCAAGCAATTGCCCCAGCACGCGAGGTGTCGGCCATTGGTGGGCCATAGCCGCGCCAGGTCCTCGAACACCGCGATCGCCTCGTCCGTTTCGCCCTTGGCCTCCAAGGCGTGCGCCAGCCGGTGCGCTGTCTCCGGTCGAATCGCGCGGGCGGCCGTGTAGTAGCGAATCGCCTCGTCGCGGCGCGCCAGCTTCTCCAGGCATACCGCCAGGCCGTAGTTGAGCCAGACGTCACCGGGATGCCGTCGCTGCCCCTGCCGCAACACCGTCTCGGCCGCCCCGGCGTCGCCCGCGTAGTTCAGGGCCCGGCCCAGCAAGTCGAGGTTGACGGCGGGCCAATCGTCGAATTTCGCCCGCTGGGCCAGGCGGCGCAGCCCGGCCGTGCGGTCCGCGCCCCGCGGCTGCTCGAGCGCCTGGCGAAGCTCGTTGCGCCGGGGGTCGGGATCGGCCACGCGTGCCGCGGCGGAGAGGCGCCCGGCACCAGCCGGATCGGCCCGTCGCAGCCGCCGCTTGTCCGCCCAGTCGTCCAGGAATGCGGCCAGGGCCAGGGCCACCGGTCCTGGTCGGGCCCTGATCTTGGCCCCCGCTTCCTCCGGCGCGAGCGCCTCGACGTCGATGCCGGCCTCGCGGAACGCCTCGGCATAAGCCGCGTCGGTCGTCGAACCGTCGAGGTCGTTGTCCTGGGCCGAACGGACATCGACCAGCTTGGAAAGCAACTCCTGGTCGCGACGGGCCATATCGCAGGCCGTGATCACCGTCGTGAGGAAGGAGGCGCCGCTGCTTCGAGTGGCATCGTCGGGCGCATCGGGCAGCAGGCGTTGGGCAGCGCGCGCGGCGTCTCCGGCCGCGATCCAGCGTGAGAGATCGTCGCCGGCCCTCTCGGCCTGGCGGTTCAAGGCCTGGGTTTCGTGATAGGCCAGCTCGAATTGCTCGGCTCGGTACTGGCGTTGCCGAGCCAACCAGGCCCAGCCGCCGCCTCCCAGCACGAACAGGCCCAGCACGGAGGCCGCCACCGCCATCGTCAGCCGGCGCCGCGCTCGCTCCTCGACTCGCGCCAGCTCCGCCTTGCGCAACCGTTCCTGCACGCCCGTCAGGTAGGCGTTGATCCGAGCGGACACCGCGCCGGCCTGCCGCGGCCGGTCGTCCTGCTCGGCCGCCAGGCAGTGGCGCGCTAGCTCGATCAGCTCGCGCTCCGCCCCGCAACCGTCCAGGCGGGCAAATGCTTCGGCCACGTCGCCCCGCACCGCCTTGCGCAGGGTCTCCTCCGACGTGCGGCCCGTGAAGGCCGGTTGGCCGGTGAGGATCTCACACAAGATCGCACCGAGGCCGAACACATCGGATCGCTCGTCGACCAGGTCGATCTCGCCCCGGGCCTGCTCCGGCGCCATGTAGCCCGGCGTGCCCATCACACTGCCCGGCTGGGAGGCGTCGGCGTCCGAGCCCGACCGCGCCGTCCGGATCACGCTCACCACCGGCTGCGGCTCGGCGCGCCGGCTGACCTCATCATCGGCCACGCCTCCCTGGGACAGAACCTTGGCCAGGCCCCAGTCCATCACCTGCACCTCGCCGAAGTTCCCCACCATGATGTTCGACGGCTTCAAATCCCGGTGGATCACGCCACGCACGTGCGCGTACGACATCGTCTGGCACACCGACTCGAAGATCGACAGGAACCGCGGCAGGTCGTCGCCGGGCGATGGCCGGGCTCGCAGCAGGTCGGACAGCGTCCGGCCCTTCACCAGCTTCATGGTGAAGAAAGGCCGAAGGTCGGCGAAGGTCCCCAGCTCGTACACCGGCACCACGCCCGGATGCTGGAGCTGGCCGCTGATCTGCGCTTCTTCCACGAATCGGCGGATCAACTCGGGCTTGTCCTTGTGCGACTCGAGCAACACCTTGAGGGCGAGGTCCCGGCCCAGGTCGACATCGCGGCCGCGGAGGATGGCACCCATGCCCCCGCGGGCGATCTCACCGAAGAGTTGGTAACGGTCGGGGCGGCCGGCCGGACCGGGCATCTCGGACGAGCTGGGTATCAGGATCGGTCCCGGTCCAGTCGCGAGCTCGCTGTCGCGCAACAGGACGTGCGGAACCTCGCCGGCGGTCTCGGCGATCCGGCCCAGGACGCTGGAGGATGCGGGCTCGAGCGAGAGGGTCAAGTCGGCGCGGCGGGACGGCGGGAAGGTCACCTCCGATTCCAGGCCCGATTCATCCATGACTTCTCGATAGACGCAGATCGGGCACAGACCATGGGGGGTGTGCGGTGGAAGGGCCATTCCACACTTGGGACATCGTTCGTGTTCGGCCATCGGCGGGTCTCCGGGTGGGAGGTGTTTTTGTTGCGAAGCTGCCGCCGGTCACTGCCACATCGCGACCTCGACGACACCACCGCTCTCGACGTCGTGGAAGGTCACCTCGAGCGCGTCCAGATCCACCATGGCGAACGTTCTCGACGAGTCCACCCCGTGGATCGAGACGGCCGAGCCCGGATTGACGACCAGCCCGTCAGGACTTCGAAACCACATCGGCCGGTGCGTGTGGCCGACGACCAGCAGGTCGCAATCGAGCTCCACGAGGTAGTCGCGCAGGACGTCCGGGGGGTGGCTCTGCCGGTTCACGAACTCCATGTCGGAGCGCGGCGAGCCGTGCACGACCGTGACGACGACCGGATGCGCCGCCAGGACCAGGTCGAAGGTCAAGGTTTTCAGATACTCGAGCGTCCCGCTGCCGGGCAGTCCGCCGCCAAACTCGTCCCGCACGCCGGGCCCGCGCTCCAGGGCCCAGCGGTCGTGGTTGCCGCGAACCGAGGCGATCAGACGCTCCTGAAGAAACGAGACGACCCGGTCGGGAAACGGGCCGTACCCCACCAGGTCGCCCGCGCAGACGATCCGATCCGCACCCATCACGGTGAGGTACGACCAGGCCAGCTCGAGGGCGACGGGATCCCCGTGAATGTCGGAGATGAGCCCCAGCTTCATCGGTCCGCCTCGATCTTCAGAGGGCTCGCGCCCGGAGGCGCGGCCAGGGCCGCCAGTTCGGACGAACGGCGCGTCGCCTCCAGAACGGCGTCGATCAAGGCCCCGCGCACTCCGGCACGTTCCAGGGCATGCAGCCCAGCGATCGTCGTGCCGCCAGGCGAGGCGACCTGATCCTTGAGCACGCCGGGGTGCTGCCCGGTCTCCCGCACCATCTTGGCGGCACCGAGCACGGTCTGGGCCGCCAGCAGCGTCGCCACCTCGCGTGGCAAGCCGGCCCGCACCCCACCATCCGAGAGGGCCTCGATCATCAGGTAGACGAACGCCGGCCCGCTGCCCGAGAGCCCCGTGACGGCGTCGAGCAGCGACTCGACCACGCAAACGGCATGTCCGACCGAGCCGAGAAACGCCTTGACGACCGCCTCGTCCTCCGGGCGAACCCCCGCGCCCAGAGCATACGCCGAGGCGCCCTCACCAACCAGGGCAGGGGTGTTGGGCATCACCCGGACCACGCGGGCGCTCGGGCCCAGCCCATCGACGATCGACGCGATTGTGATCCCCGCCGCGATCGAGACCACCAGGTGCTCCGAGGTCACGGCCGGTCGAAGCTGCACGAGCACCTGGCGCATGCTCTGCGGCTTGACCGCCAGAACCAGCACCTCGCTCCGCCGCACCACGTCGAGGTTGGATTCGAACACGGCCACTCCCGTCTCGAGCTGGAGCAGGTCGCGCGCGGCCGCCAGCGGGTCGCTGGCGCAGATCGACTCGACTGACGCCATGCCGGCCCGCAGCATCCCCTTGGCCAGCGCGGTCGCCATCTTGCCGGACCCGATGAAGCCCCACCGGCGCGTGGTCATGCCGAGTCCCCATTGCCAACCCGGCGCGGCGACCGGATACGGATCGCGGTGAGCGGCCGGTCTGTGACCCGGCTCACGAAGATCGGGACGTAACCGAACCGTGCGTAGGAACACCGGGCTACGTCCAGCTTATCCGCTCCGGACTCCACCACCCGCCCCTCGTGGATCGCCACGAACTGACCGCGGTGCGTCCCCAAGCGCTCTGGCAAGAGCATGTGGAACGCCTGTTGCTCCCTCCGCCACTTGTCCTCCGGAAGGGCAGGCAAAACGGGCGCGGCAAGAAGTTCATTCGAGCTCATGGCAGTGTCCATTCGAGTCGCTCATAGTCCGAATCTATTGTACTAGAGCAGAATGGATCTGACGATCCAGACCTCCTCATGCAGCGGATCGTATGTTGACAATCGCCAACACCACGAATACCATTCTGTCGCATGGCGCGACGTCGGCATCCACACAAGGACATCGAGAAGGCAATCCAGCACGCCGAGTCGCGCGGCTGGCGCGTGCAAGTCGGTGGATCGCACGCCTGGGGTTTCCTGCTGTGCCCGGAGCAGAGTCGGGACGGCTGCCGCATTTCCGTCTGGTCCACGCCCCGCAACCCGACCGCCCACGCTGGTGATATTTGGCGGGGCGTGGACCATTGCCCGCATGGATTGGGAGGTACACCATGAACGAGCCTAAGCGGAGCGAGTACCAATTCACCTTGACCATGGATGGGGTTGAGGAACTCACGTTCGAGGGGATTGATCGGCTCTTTGAAGCGGGTTGCGACGATGCGACCTTCGGCACACGATGCGGGACTCATTTCGCCACGTTCCACCGGGATGCGGCATCGGCGACGGAGGCGATGATCTCGGCCATCGAAGACGTTGAGCGAGCCCGCGTCGGATTGCGGGTTGTGCGGATCGAACCGGACGAGCTGGTCACTGCTGGCGAGATCGCTGAACGCGGCGGGCTCTCCCGGGAAGCCATCCGACTCTACGTACTTGCGAAGAGGGGCCCGGGGGGGTTCCCGCGTCCCGTCGCAGGTCTGCACCAGAAATCACCGCTGTACCGATGGTCTGATGTCGCCGCCTGGCTCGACCGCCTCCCCGGCGGGTCGAAGCGGCTCGACACCGCCCTGGCCGACTCGATCGCGTTCTTGAACGCCGCCCTCGATTTGCGCCGGTTGGCTCCGAGCGTGCAGGATGCCGAGGCCGCCTTCCAGCGCCTGAGGAGCAAGCCGAGGCGCCTTGCTTCAAGTGTCTCCGGCAAGCCCCGCACGCGCGAGCGGATGTAGCCCGAAGCGTCAGCCCCGATTAGCAGGCTCTACTCCGCATTCTCGGAGAACCGAGCGAGCTTCCGGCGAAATGTGGGCTGATCGACCACCTCGCGGTTCACGATATTCTCGGGCAATTCGCCGCGAGCCGCGCGGAGCATCCCCTCGGCCATCGCCAGGCCGGTGGCCCGCCAGACGTCGGACGTCGATGCCGACCAGTGGGGCGTGAGGATCACGTTGTCGAGTCCGATCAACGGATCGTCGAGCGGCAGCGGCTCCACCTCGAACACGTCGAGCCCGGCGCCCGCGATCTTTCGATCACGCAGCGACGCCACGAGCGCGGATTGGTCGACCAGCTCGCCCCGGCCGACGTTGATGAGATACGCCGTCGGCTTCATCAAGGCCAGTTGCGCCGCCCCGATCAACCGGCGCGTCGCCGGCGTGAGCCGGCAGTGCAGGCTGACGAAATCCGACCCGGCCAGGACCTCTTCCAGTGAAGTCAGGTGAACACCCAGCGACCGGGCGACCGCCGGATCCGCCTGGGGTGAGAATGCCAGGATCCGCATGCCGAACGGACCGGCCAGCCGTGCCAGCTCGCCGCCGGTATGGCCCAGGCCGATGATGCCCAGGGTGCGGCCCTGGATCTCGCTGCCCAGCACCGCCCTCTGCCGGTCCCAGCGGCCTTGCCGGACCACCCGTTCCTGCTGCGGCAGGCGCTTCGCCAGGGCCAGCATGAAGAGCAGGGCCGATGACGCGGTCGAGTGGTTGAGCGCGAGCGGTGCGTTGAAGACCGCCACGCCGTGCTCGGTGCAGGCGGCCAGGTCGATCTTGTCGTAGCCCGCCCCAGACCGGCCGATCACAACCAGGTCCCCCGCGCCGGACGCGAACGTGCTCCGCGTCACCCAGGGGCGAAGCACCACCAGCCCATCGACGCCCTGGATGTGATCCGCGCCGACCTCGAGCGAATACAGTCGCGACCAGTAACCCGGGTTGTTTGGCCGCGGGGTCAGCTCCGTCAAGAACCAGTAGCCGACGTTCGGGTCGCGGGCGTGGCAGGGCGGGTCGTCCGGCCGTGGGGCCAGCTCCGTCACGAACCGCCAGCTCACGTAGGGCCGGCTCGCCAGCCGATCCAGCCCGATATCGCCATAGGCGACGGAGCCCGACTCGTCGAGGAAGTCGCCGGTCAGCGCGACGCGGAAGGCTCGCAAGAACGGTCCTCCTCTAGTGGTCAGTTTTCAGTTTTCAGTTTTCAGTTTTCAGCAAATACAGCCTGGAAGCGCAGTGAGACGGGTCGCGTCTCGGTCTTCACTGAAAACTGAAAACTGAAAACTGAAAACTAAGAGCGGTTCTGCGTGAAGTTCGTCTGCCAGTCGCGGTCCCACAAGCTGGGGAACGCGTTGGGTACGTACGGATGACGGGCAATCGCCTCCAGGTCGAGCTCCAGGCCCAGGCCGGGTGCGTCGCTTGCGATCAGCTCCCCATTCTGGATCGGATTCCAGCCGCCGACCAGGTCGTTGCGCCACGGCACGTCGAACTCGGCGAACGATTCCTGGAACATGAAGTTCGGTGTGCTCAGGTCGAAGTGGAGGCAGGCCGCCAGGGCCACCGGCCCGATCGAGCAGTGAGGCGCGACCTGCAAGTCCTGCGCTGCCGCCATCGCGGCGATCTTCTTGCCCGCCAGAATTCCGCCGCAGTGGGCGAGATCCATCTGGACGACGTCGACGGCGCGGAGGGAAATGAGCCGGTAAAAGTCCGCCAGCGTATAAAGACGCTCTCCCGCGGCGATCGGGCAGCCGGCCGAGCGCTTGACCTCGGCCAGCAGGTCAAGGGATTCGGGCGCGACCGGCTCCTCGCACCAGAGCGGATGGAAGGGCGCGAGCCGGTTGATCATGGCCGACGCGGCGCCCGCGGCGAGCCGGCCGTGAAACTCGATCATCAAGCCGATGCCGGGCCCAACCTCCTGCCGTACCGCCGCGACGATGGCGACGGCCGCCTCGGCTTCGCCGGGCTCCAGCACCTTCCACGCGGTGCCGAACGGGTCGAACTTGAGCGCGCGATAGCCGAGCTCGACAGCCGCGCGAGCCCGCTCGGCGAATTCGGCCGGCGTGCGAGCCCCGCCGTACCAGCCATTGGCGTAAGCGGGGATCCGGTCGTGGCACCGCCCCCCCAGCAGCCGGTAAACCGGCTGACCGCACGCTTTGCCGATCAAGTCCCAGAGCGCGATCTCGACCCCGCTGATGGCCGTCATGACCGTCGATCCGCCCTGGTACTGGTCGCGGATCATGCCGCCGATCGTCGCCTCCACGTCGAACGGGTCGCGGCCCAGCACGCGGCCCAGGACCCACTCGTGCAAGAGCGTCAGGACCGTCTTCTCCTGCCATTCGAGCGTCGCCTCACCCACCCCGGTCAAGCCGTTATCGGCGCGGAGCAGTATGAACAGATAATTTCTCAGCCCGGCGTTGGCCAGGAACGTCTCGAAGCCGGCGATCTTCACGGGGGAGACTCCTCGAAGTAATCGGTTCCAGGGCTTGCAGGATGACGGCTGGCCCCGTACTTTTCAAGCAACTCGCAGTCCCAAAATCGATCATCCCGCAATGTGGTGGCGCGACTCGATGCGACTCTGCTTTCTGTTCCCTGGGCCGTTGCTACCGCTTCGAGAGCTGGATGATCGCATGAAGGACCGCTGTTCGCTGCGCCACCAGCGGGTCGTCGAGACGGCTTGGTCGACCGGGAAGTTTCCTCGGGCCGCCGGCCTTCACCAGTCGTGATTGTCGCCGGCTCATGTCAACCCCCAGAACAGGTCGCGCGACTGCGGCCGACGAGGGACTGATGAGCGAGAAGATCCTTGAAGACCCCGACTTCGCGATCACCGGCTCGGCCGATGCACCCGTTCGGCCGACCCGGGGCCGCTACCAGGTCCTGGCGGCGGTGTGCAGCCTCGCCGTCATCACTTACATCCACAGGGTCGGCTTTGCGACGGCCTCGGCCGAGTTCAAGACGTCCCTGGGTATCACGGATTCGCAACTGGGCAACATGATGGCCGCCTTCATGGTGGGTTACGGCCTCTTCGAGATACCTTGGGGGGTCATGGCGGATCGTCTGGGTGTCAGAAACGTCCTGGCGGCCATCATCCTGGCCGGGTCGGCCCTGACCGCGTGCCTGGCGCTGGTCGTCTTCCTTCCCCCGCAGGTGGCGGTGGTGTTCGCCTTTCTCATGGTGCTGCGGTTTCTTTTCGGCGCTTTCCAGGCGGGGACGTTTCCGACGATCTCGCGGACGATGGCCGACTGGATGCCCACCACCGAACGCGGTAGGGCGCAAGGGGCGATCTGGCTGTCCAGCCGGATGGGAGGCGCGCTGGCGCCGCTTCTCCTGGTGTGGCTCTTTGCTCTCGTGGGCGACTGGAAGCTGCCGGTGGTGATCATTAGCTGCCTGGGCTTGGCCTGGTGCGCGCTCGTCTGGCCCTGGTTTCGCAACCGCCCGGAGGACATGGCGCGAGTCAATGCGTCCGAGCGCAAATTGATCCCGGCCGGCCGGGCCGATTCGACCACGCACGGGCATGGCTCGGTCCCCTGGGCGAAAATGATGAGATCTCGGAGCGTCTGGGCCTTGTTCCTGATGTACGGCTTCCTCGGCTTCAGCGGCAATTTCTTTCTGACCTTGCTGCCGACGTACTTGAAGAACCACCGTCACCTCGACACGTACACGACGGGCTGGCTCACGTCGCTTCCCTTTGCCTTCGGGGTGATTGCCTGTCTCGCCGGCGGATCGATCTCCGACGCGATCATCCGGCGGTGGGGAAAGGGGTGGGGACGCCGGCTGGTTGGCGTGACCGGCCTGGCCGCGGCGGGCCTGTCGATCCTGGCCGTGCCATGGGTCGAAGACACAAGAGCGCTGGGGCTTCTCTTGGTCGCGGCCTTCTTCGGCAACGACCTGGCGATGGCACCCGCCTGGGCGGCCGCCGCCGACATCGGTGAGCGGTACACCGGCGTCCTCTCCGGCGCGATGAACATGGCGGCCAGCCTCATGGCGGCGGTTGAGTCGGTCTGGCTGGGACGACTGTTGACCGCAAATGACCTCGTCCTGCCGTTCGTCCTGCTCGCGGGCAGCTACGCCCTGGGAACCCTGGCCTGGATCGGCGTCGACGTCAGGAAGACGCTGGCCGAAGAGCCCTGATCCCAGATCCGAACCGGCGACCGATCACGCCTCCCTTTCCAGGGTCCCTGGTCAGTTTACCCGCTAGGATCTGATCCATACTCGTTTGCCCATTTTGTTCCGGGCAGGAATCCAAGCTCGATGAACGACCACAATCCTCCAACAATAGGAATGAGGTTAATCAGCACCATCCATCCCGATTTGTTCCTATCATGCCATCGTTTTACGTTCATCGCGAGGCTAAACCAGAAGCAGAGGACCACGACCCCAACATAAAGAACCACGAGCGCTGCCTGAAGGTAGTCGGCAACCGTTCCACTCGGAAGGACCGCGCCTAGTACTCTCACCATGAGTGTCGCGATGACGACCACGGCGGCTATTGCCAACCATGTAGCCCACATCAAATCGCGGGGTATCCTACCATTGAATGAGAAGAGGCCGTCACCAATACCTACAGCCGCCTTCGGGGGTGTGAATTCAGTTTCGAAAACAGCGTCATCTGTGTTATCCAGGAACTCGTTGACGGAGATCCAATTTGCAGGAGTGGGAGGATATCTGATAAAATGACAGTATGATTCTCCAAAGTAATTGGCTGTCACGAGCCAATCACCGGCGATCTCTCCACGCGAGAATCGATTTCGGATCTCGTCCTTTGATAGCTGTGCATAAAACGAGCTACGTCTAGGCTGTCGCTTAACGATATAGTCAAACATAAGACATCCCCTTTCCTTTACGTGGATTCTCCTCACAGAAAGTAGAATGAGTCGAACCCTTTTTTCTGCTGACCCGTGGAAGAACGCGCCCCAGTCCGTATCAGACGAATCACTCTGAAAACGGTGGCAACACCAACGCTTAGCTAGCATACGACTTACACCCCGGATTTCAAGCCAAGCCCCGGACCCGTCGATTGCTTCTGCGAAGCTGGAATGGCGTTGCACATCGGGTCAGTGAGGCGAGATGGGGTCGATCTGACTTTCGCGGCCCTTGGCCTCCAGACAGATCCAGGAATGGGCGTGATCGAGCACCTTGGCGGCGACCAGCACGTCGTCTCGACCGAGACTGTCGGTGTTCTTTCAGCGGTCCTCGGCACCCTATGTAGAGCCGTCCCAGGGTGACGTTGCGGGGCACTCCAGCCCGCTCACAACCCGATCGCGCTCTTGAAATACAACGACCGATTCGGATAATAATGCTTTTCCCTCAAGAATTGACCGTACCGGAAGCGATTGGGAGAGTGAGTTCGTGGCCGTACCAAAACGACGGAAGTCACCATCCGCAAAGGGGATGCGAAGGAGCCACGACTTTCTGGTTGCTCCCGCATTGAGTATTTGCCCGCAGTGCAAGCTGGCCGTGCCGCCTCATAAAGTTTGCGACCTGGTCGAGGAATGCGGCAACGTGCAACGGAGCAAGACGCACAATCCGCTGTCCAAGAAGCAGAAGGAAAAGACCAAGAAGTAATCGAGCGGCGCTCGCCGATTCTTGGCTGCAAGGCGCGTCTCTTGATTGAAATCAGAATCCCCGGTCCGGGCGCTTCGATCCGGAATCGGCATTGCTGGAAGAGGGGAGTGGCTCCGATGGGCCGACAGTGTCCAGTCAGTGGAAAAAAGACGTCGTTCGGCAACCACAAGACCGAGCGTGGCAAGGCGAAGTACCTGGGCGGCGTCGGCAAGAAGACGACAGGGATCAGCCGGCGCACCTTCAAGCCAAACCTACAACGGATCCACATCTGGCTGCCGAACGGGACGACGCGATACGTCCGCGTGGCGACGTCGGTGATTCGGAGCGGGCAGTTGACGCTCGAGGTCGACGGCAAGCTCACGACCTTTCCGCTGATCAAGGCGGCAAAGGGGAGCGCCCAGGCGCGCGAAAGGCTCAAGAACCTCTACCCGATCTAGTGGGCCGGCAATCTTTGGATGGAAATGATAAGCCCTCCCGACGCAACGTCGTCAGGAGGGCCGGTTGGCTGGACGGTCAGAAATCCGCGACCACTTATTCCTTGTCAAGCCCACGAACGTGTTCCTCGTCATTACGGGGATCGTGAAGGTGCTCGACCTCGGACTCGGGGAGCTGGTCGGGATGGCGGGGCAGGCGGGCAACGTCTTCGATACCGACGAAGGCATCGTGGTCGGGACGACCGATTTCATATCGCCGGAGCAGGTCAAGGATCAAGCGATCGATGCCCGGACGGACCTCTTCAGTCTCGGCTGCACGATGTACCGCCTGCTCACGGGGACGTATGCCTTTCCCGGCGTGACCAGGGACGATCGGCTCATCAAGCGGATCCGGGAGCGCCATGTCCCGATCAGGGACGTCCGGCCGGGCCTCTCCGACGGCCTGGTCGCGATCGTCGACCGTCTGCTGGCAATCCGCCCGGACGATCGCTTGGGCTCGGCCGCCCTCGTGGCGGAAGCCCTCGAGGCACTGATCGCGCCGGCCGGCCAATCCGAGCGCGGGACGAGCTCGAAACTGAGGACGAAGAGGGCCGGTGCCGGCGTCGCGTTCCTTCCGGCGGAGCCCGAAACGCCGCTGGACTGGTCGCTGATCGAATCGGCCCTCCGTCCGACCGGTCACGGCGCCCGGGACGCCCCGCGGCTTGCGGACAGGAACGAGCCGAAACCGCCCTCCACCAAGGGTCTCTCCTCGCATCGAAAGCGCCTCGAAGAAGCGGGCAACGAATCCGGGCGGGACGTGCAGAGAAAATATCGCAACGAGTTGATCCAGATGAACCGGGCGATGGCCGAGCTCCGCTTGCTGGAGCCGAAGGATGAAGCTTCCCCCGCGAGCGCGACCTGGGTCGAGCGAATCGGGGAGATGTTTGGCGACTTCCTGGCGGAGCCGAGCGCAATGCAGATCCTCATCGCTGTCCTGGCGATCCTCATCGTGCTCGCGCTGGCCCTGGCGGCCGCGCTCGAATAGCCCCCGAAGCGATGGCTCCTCATCTCGCGTGCGGCTCTCAATGGCCTGTCGGGGCCGGACTCGATGACCGAAGTCACCAGGCTCGAGATCAGCGTCGCCCTGACGTTGCCGAGAGTACGGTCCCCAGGTAGGCTGTCGTCCATGCTTGATTCATGCAATCTCAGGGTGAGTCGATGACGATCCTCAAGAGAACAGCGGTTGGATCTCGAACGCCGTCCAATCCGGGGACCGGCGTGGATCATGAGGTCGTCGAAAGTCACTCCACGCTCCCGCACGCGTGGCTCTTGGTCGCGACGCTCACCGCGCTCGTG
>JBIOJM010000138.1:0-23917 GCA_044450785.1 Isosphaerales bacterium | reverse complement strand
GGGCGGGGGAGCTCGTTGAGCTGCGCCCCGCGATAGTAGCTTCGGGTGTGCCGGCTGGCGAGCGAGTCCCGAAACACAGCCGGGTGGCACTTCTCGCAGCGGGCCTCGCCCACGTAGGGGCCGGGCTCGGCCTCCAGCGGGTGATCGGCTCGGTAAGACCCAGCTTGTGCCAGCGACGCCTGGGCCCGGACCATGTCCCCCTGCTGGATGTCGGCACGGCTGAGCAGCCAGGCGGCCTCCGGGTCCGGGCCCCGGGCCAGGATCGACTGCAACGGTGCGCGGGCATCGGTGGATCGGCCCACCCGCAGGAAGGTCCGGGCAATCAGCTTGCGGAGCTGGGTCGGCTCGTGGGATCGGTCGACCTCCGCCGGGTCGAGGTCCAGCGCGCGGCGGAACGAAAGGGCGGCGCCGGATACATCGTTGAGCGCGACCCGGATCCCGCCGAGCATCAAGGAGCCCGGTGCCTCCCAGCCCGGCTGGCGGCTGAGCCGCTCGGCGACCCGGGCCGCCTCCTCGGGGCGATCGCCCTGCAGGTGAAGGCGTGCCAGCTCATCGAGCGCACGCGGCGGGACCTGGCGGGCTTCCAGCACCTTCTCCCAGGCCCGCGCCGCCGCCTCGCCCTGCCCTCGACGCTCGAACATCCGGCCGAGCAGGACATCATCTTCGGCGTCGATCAGCTTTTGATCGAGGCGACGGTGATAGATGGCGAGGGCCGCGTCGTCGCGCCCGAGACGCGCCGAGGACCTCGCCAGGAGCCGCAGGGCGACCGGATCGTCCCGGCGGATCTTGAGCGATTCGCGGGCGAGCCGGGCCGCAACGTCCCAGCGGCCCTGGTCGTAGGCGCGGCCGGCCCGCTCGAGCGGGTCGGTCGCGCGGCGTGACGCGGCGTACCACAACCCGGCGGAGCAGGCGGCGATGGTCAGCAGGATCGCCGCGACCGCGCCGTTTCGGAGTCGCCGTTTGCCCTGGTCAGCACCCGGCATACGCGAACCCCTCGATCACCGGCCGCGAAACGACGACAAAACTAACGACTCATCGCGGGCCGGGCAGGTCCCGCGATGAGCCTCGTTCGGTGTGCCTCGGACGGGTTTCAATACTGGTCGCCACTGACGACCTCGCCGCCGTTGCGAGTCGAGAGGGCCTGGTAAACCCCGTACGTCTGCCCGTTGAGGTTGTAATTCCAGTTGCAGCCGGTGCCGCCGACGGTGATTTTGACCGGGTTCCACGAATTGATCGAGTTCTTGATGAACCTGACCGATCCGTCGCAGAGCGCGAAGTTGCAGCCGCCGGGATGCTGGCTCGTGGCTGTCACGGTCCAGTTGTTTCCACGAGGCATGATGTTGGGCAGCGCCTTCGGATTGACCCTCGTGTCGGCCTGGAGATCGTTCGTGAAGAAGTTGGGTGGGAAGATCGAGGAGATGTTTGTATCGCTGAGGTCGCCCGACGTCCACCAGTTGGCGCAGAACCAGTCCGCTTCCGTCTGGGCGATCTTGCTGTGTGCATGCTCCCCGTACATGAGCGTATTGCTGGTTCCGTCGGTGATCGCGGCGATCTTGACCGGGGGGAAGTTGGCGACACCCCCGGCGATGAGGTTGCCGGTGTGGGCGAAAATGCCCTGCATGGTATTCAAGCAAGGATCGTTCCATGTATAGGCCCGCACGCCCACGTTGGCGGCGTAACTGGTGAAGGTCATCGGCATGGGGGCGCAATCCCAGCCATCACCCTGCGTGCCCGGATAGCGGAGGCCGACGATGTCCCCATCGCTGGGACACCACAGGATGCTCATGGCGAAGCCGTTGACCGTGGCGTTCATCGCCTCGTAGATCATGATGCTGCAATTCAAGGCGTTGAAAATATTGCCCTGCTCGTAAAACTGCGTGAGCGCCACGAAGTGTCCGAAGTCCTGGCGGACCAAGCTCGGCGGTGAACTGGTGTAGTCCCTCCCCATGTGGTCGCCCATGGGAAACGTGCCATTGGAGCTTTCGTAATTCATCGCCGCCAGGGCGATTTGCTTGAGGTTGTTTGTGCACTGGGCGCGCCGGGCCGCTTCGCGGGCCGACTGCACGGCGGGAAGCAAGAGCGCGATCAGGACGGCGATGATCGCAATGACGACGAGGAGTTCGATCAGGGTGAAACCTGGTCGCTCATGACGTTTCCGAACGGTCGTACGCATGAACCATTCCTCTCACTCAAGATGAAATGCGAAAAAGACCGGAATCACTGACAGGCGGTACGATTTCCGCTGATTGGAAAGATGATTGAAAGGCGAGAACCGACGATATCGAGATCGTCGGTGAGCGTGGTTAGGCGATTGGCAGGTCGAATGATCCCCGTAGCCGAAGTCGCCAGACTTCGGGTCGGAACTCTGGCGAGTTCCGCTACGGGTATGGCATTTTCTGCCGCTCGCCTTAATTTGCTCCGCCTCGTTTTTCCCCCCTGGCTGCTCTCTTCTCCCGGGCGGTCAAGTCAGCGTCTGGCGACAGCTTTCCCCCGGGCCCGCCCGGTCCCGTGGACTTCAGAGCTTGATGCGGGACCGGCTTGGCCGCGGCGTCGGTCGCCGGCGATGGCGTCGATTCCCCGCCACAACCCGCCATGACAAGGCCCACACCGAAGACCATCGTCCCGGTGAGACGACTCCAGGCGAATCTCCTCGCCTTGATCATGATCCGTTGAGCCTCCAACTCTGGTTGAGCATACAAATCGCTCGACGATCCGTCAGCTCAATATTCGGAAGAACTGCATATGTTTGTTGCATTCTCTTCAGCGAGAGGACGCCTGTCAAGAGAGTCTCTACCTTACTAATACGAAATTCTTCGGATTCCGGCGCCGGCCGCTCTCGCACAGCTCCGGACGGAGCCGGCCTCACCGCGTCGAATCGGGGTGTCTTGAGGTCGGATCGCTTGGGTCGGGGAACCGGCTTGACAATTCTCGGATATCGTCTGGAGGATGGGGTCTTGGTCAGCTCCTCCGGGAGACGGGAGAGATCGAAGGATGCCGAGGATCGTACCGCGCTTCGGGATATGGTTGGGAGTTGCGTGCGGGGTGTTGGTGTTGGCCCTAGTGGGCGTGGGCTTGAGGTGGAAGGGGTGGCGCCCTGGCTCGGACCTGTTGACACAGGGCGCCGCGGCGTATTCCGAGGGTGACTGGAGCCGGGCTGCGGATCTGGCTCGCCTGCGACTGAAGGCGGCGCCCGAGGATGCGGAGGCGTTGCGGCTGCTCGCTCGCTCGACGGCCCGGCTCGGCCGCGACGTCCCGGCGAACGCACTGTTCGCCCGGATGGGATCCCCCGCCTTGCAGGCCGAAGACCTTTTCCTGCTGGGACTCGGCCTGGACCGGGCCGGCCAGAGGGAGGCGGCCGGACGCATCTGGGAAAAGGCCCTCCGGCTCGGGCCCGACCACGCCGAGACGATCGATCAGCTCATCATCCGGAACACGGCGCAGAACCGACTCACCGAGGCCGCCCAGCTCGCCGAGCGGCTGGCACGTCTGCCGGGCTGGGAGGTCCGCGGCGGGCTGACGCTGGGCGTGCTCCGCGCCGAGCTGAGCGACCCGGCCGGCGCCGTGACCACCCTGAGGCGGGCACTGGAGCGGCCCGAGGCCGCGCGCCTCGATCGCGCGGCGTCGGCCCACCATCGCAAGCTGCTCGCCCGAGCCCTCCTGCAAACGTCGAGCGCCGGCGAGGCGCGCGCCCTCCTCCGGACGATTCTCGACGATGGTCCCGACCGGGAGGCATCCTGGCTCCTGAGCCGCGCCGCCTTGCTGGAGGGGGCCGCGGGTGACGCGGCCGCCGCGCTCGAGGCCGCAGGCTCATATCGCGCGGAACACCCCTTGGAGGCCGAGCCGGGCCCCTTCGCCGGCGAGGCCCGTTGTGCCCACTGCCATCCCGAAGTCGTCCAGACCCAGCGGGCCAGCCGGCATTCCTCGACCTTGCCGCGAGGCAAGCAGCTTGCCGGGCTCCCTTATCCGGATCGATCGGTTGTCGACCCCGATGATCCGGCCGTCACCCATCGCTTCCGGCGCGAGGGCGGCCGGATCCGCTTCGAGACACTGGCGAACGGCAACGTGTCGAGCGCGGTCGTCGCCTACGCGTTCGGCTCGCCGGACCGCTACGTGTCGCTCGTGGGCCCCGACGACCAGGGGACACCTCACATCCTGAGGCTTTCCCATTATCAGACCGGTCGTGATTCCGGTTGGGTTCGAACGACCGGACACTCGGCCGACGCCGGTGGGGGAAACGAGGTCCTTGGCAAACCGCTCGACAAGGCCGATGGGATCACACGGTGCTTGTTCTGTCACTCGACCAACCCCAGGTCGATCCTCGACCAGTCCGGGCCCGAGTCGGCCGACCGGGGAATCGGCTGCGAGCGCTGCCACGGGCCCGGCGAGCTTCACCTCAAGGCCGTCGCGGCCAAGTTCACCGATCCGGCGATCGTCAGCCCCGCGAAGGCCACCGCAGGAGGCCGGGTTCGGCTTTGCGGCCAGTGCCACAGTTATCACCAGGAATCGCCGCTGCCACGCACCGATTCGTTCTGGATCCGATTCCAGGGGACGACCCTTCCCTGGAGCCGCTGCTACACCGAGAGCGCGGGCTCGCTGGATTGTGTGACTTGCCACGATCCACATCAGAACGCCGAGCGCAACGCCGAGGATTATACGGCCAAATGCCTGGCCTGCCACTCGGCCGGCTCAAACCCTCCCGCCCGAGTTGCGGGGTCGACGAAGGCCGATTTCGGCGTGCGCGCCCGATTGACGTGTCCGGTCAGCCCGGCGCGCGGCTGTGTCGGCTGCCACATGCCGCCGTTCCGGAGCGAACCACTCCACGCCACGTTTGCCGATCATTACATCCGGGTGCATCCGGACCGCAAGAAGTAGTCGTCCGTCAATCTCCGATTGACGGGTAAACATGACCGACGAGACAACGGCCATGACAAATCTCCAAAGAAGAGTAAGATTAGGAGGAAGATTACGACTAGGAAGATGATGAAGAGCACGATCAAGATTAAGAGTAGGATCTCATATGACGAAGGCGAGGCGGCTAATTAAGTCCTGCTCTTTCTCGTGCTCTTGCTCTTAGTCCTCTTCCAAATCTTACTCTTCATCTTGCTCTTTCTCTTATGTGCGAGCCGCTCGTCAACCCGTCGATCGCAGATCGACACGCCCTGTGCACTTGTCGGGTCTTCGTCAGTGTTTCCAGCCCGGCAGGGGCAGGGGGGCCGAAGCGCCTTCGCGGAGCCGGTGTCCGGTATCGGCCGCCAGGTGCGAAAACCGGTCGACGCGGCCGGACGGCCAGCGTACTTCGACCCAATCCGCCCATCGAGCCGTGCCCAGGCCGAAGCGCAGCCTGGGATCGCTCGCGGATTGGTAGCTTCCTCCGCCCAGTCGTGGGGCAACGCGGATGCGGCCGGAGCAGTTGACGGATACTTTCGCGGCCACGGCGTCGCGATTCGAGGTCGTACCCTCCAGGAGGAGTGTGAGGAAATGCCCGCGGTCGCTCACCGTCCGGTTGTGGAAGTAGACCACGGGCTCGTTCTGCGAGACGACCACGATGTCGACCCGCCCATCGTTGTCGAGGTCGCCGGCGGCAAGTCCTCGCCCCATTCGAAGGACCTGGAAGGGGGGGCCAGCTTGCGCGGAGACGTCGATCAACTTGCCGCCGCCGTCGCCCAGGAAGAGCTGGACCGGCATCTTCCAGGGGAATTGCGGCCGGCCATCGTGGACGTGGCCGTTGGCGGTGATCAGGTCGAGCCAACCGTCGTTGTTCGCGTCGAGGAAAGCGATCCCGAATCCGAGCCTGTACCGGCTGGGAAGGGCCAGGCCGATCGCGTTGGTCTGGTCGGTGAAGGACCCCTGGCCCAGGTTGCGGAAGAAGGTGGTCGACTCGTTATAGAAGTTGGTCACGGCCAGGTCGAGGCGGCCGTCGCCGTCGAGGTCGCCGCATGCCACGCCCATGCCGGCCTGGTACATCCCCGACGCGTTGCCGGCGACGCCGGCGGCATGAGCGGTCTCCTCGAACCGGAAGCCTCCCTTGTTGAGGAACAAGTAATTGGCCGTCATGTCGTTGGCGACGAACAGGTCGGTGTCTCCGTCATCGTCGACGTCGGCCGCGAGGACGCCCAGGCCGCGGCCATTGCGGTCGACGATGCCCGCTTCTCGGGTGATGTCGACGAACCGTCCGCCGTCGTTGCGGAAGACATGGTCCGGAAGGGCCTCGAAGTCGAGGGGCTGGCAGCGGTAGATCGTGGGGTCTTTGGGATCGGCGCAGCTCCGGGTTTCCTTGTCGTCCCATTTCAAGTAGTGGCAGACGTAAAGGTCGAGGTCGCCGTCGCCATCGAGGTCGGCCAGCGCGGCCGAGGTCGGCCAGTCGCGGTCGCCGCCGAGCCCGGTCTTTTCGGTCACGTCCTCGAAGGTCCCGTCCCGTTTGTTGCGATAGAGGGCGTAGGAGCGCCAGCGAGTCACGAAGAGGTCGGCCCAGCCGTCATTGTCGAAATCACCCACGGCGACCCCATGGCCGTACCCCCGGGCCATCGCACCGATGCCGGAGGGTACGGAAAGGTCCTGGAAGGTGCCGTCGCCCCGGTTGCGGAACAAGCGATCGCCGGGCGTGGAGGCGGAGGGCTTCGCCTCGGGGGGAAAAGGTCCTCCCTGGACGAGGTAAACATCGAGCCACCCATCGTTGTCGAAGTCGAGCAGGCCGACGCCTCCGCTGGCCGTCACCGGCGGGATGAGCCGCCCTCCCGCGTCCGCGTTTTCCTGCACGAAGTCGAGGCCCACCGTCTGCGCGTCGTCCGTGAAGCGGGGAATGACGAGCGGTGCTCTTGCGGTGGCTGGCCCATGCTCCAGGTGGCGCGTCGCGCTTTTGAGGGAATCTCGAAGAATGTCCGCCAGGGTTGGCCCGTCGCTGGTGGCCGGAGCCGGGTTGACCGTCGCCGTCGTTCTCGGCTGGTCGGCGCCGCGAGTGGGGGATGTGGCGGCGAGGGCCGTCCAGCGTGCCGCGTCGAATCGGCGGCCCAACCGCTCGGCGAGCCGGGCCAGCTCGGCCGCGTGCGTCTCGGGCGACGCCGAAACCAAGAGCTTGACGTACTGCTTGCGTACCTCGTCGATCGCGCGGATTGCCTGGCGGAGCCGGACCGCTTGATCGCCTCGGCCGGCTGCGTGCTCGAGCGCGGCGAGCCGTTCCAGGGCGGCGGTGTCGGCTGGATTGAGCGCGATCGACTGCTCCGACGCGAGTCGTTCGCCCTGCCGATCTCCCTGGCTGGCGGCGAGCCACGCGCGGAGGCCGGCGACCCGTCCGTCCGGCTCGAGGGCGGCCGGCAGGTGGGGGAGTGCCCGCCCTACCTCGTCGGGGCGGCCGCTGGCGAGCGCGCACTCGAGCTTCATCCGCCAGACGGCCGGGTCGTCCGGGCGCCGGTCCAGGCAACGGCCGAGCCAGCGCTCGGCCTCTGCAAACTCTCCCAGGCGGATCGCCAGATTTGCCTTCCCCAGCCAGACGCGGTCGTCGTCGGGGGCCTGCTTGCCCGCGCGCTCGAGCGCCCGGCGTACTCCTTCGATCGGAAACGGGTCGACGTCAAGCTTGTACAACCGCCTCAGCGTTTCCACGGGAGAGGTCATGGCGTCGAAGCCATCCTGGAGCCAGCGGCGGGCCTCGTCGAACCGTCCCTCGAGGCGGAGCAGCAGGACCAGTCCCCACCGACCCTCGGCCACATGCGGTCCGGGGATCGCGGCGGCATGGACCAGCAGGTTTTCGCACTCAGCAAACCGGCCGCGATCCATTTCCAGGCGGGAACGGCGCACGTCGCTCCAGCCGGCCCAGGGTGAGTCGGGGGAAACGCGCTCGAAGGCCTCGATGGCCAGCTTGTCATGGTCGCGCGCCTGCTCGCAGACGCCCAGGTTGTACACGGCTTCGTCCCAGCCCGGCCGCCGCGCGACCAGCGCGACCAATCGGCTCTGGGCCGTCGCGTACCGCCCGGCGCTCATCTCCTGCTTGGCCTCCGCGAGCAAAGCTCGACACGTTCGGTCCTCGACGAACCGCCAAATGCCCCAGATCGCCGCGACCGCGGTCAAACTGATGAGGGAACCCATGGCCGCCGGCCTCGGCCGCATCAGTGCACCTCTCGTCTCGATCCGCGTTTCGACCTCCCGACGCTGATATCAAGCTAAGAGTTCTCCCACGGCTTGTCTGCGCCTTGCCCGACCCATAAACTAAGAGGGGTGGCCCGCGCGGTCTCGATCGACGCTCCCCGGTCTCGCGCCGGGCCGGCCACCGCCCTCACGGGTTCGATCGATTCCCTTTCGATCTCGTCGCCGGGCCGGATCAGAGGAGTTTCCGACCAGCGATATTCCAGCCTCTCCTGGAAAAACTCGACCGCTCCTGCGATAGTAAATGCATCTCGGATGAGAAGAAGGGCCGAGTTCGGTCCTCATTTTGGCACTGATTGACGGTTCATGTTCGTTGAGTGGGAGATCAGTTCGTAGATGAAGCACATCCACGCTTTGTTCGCACGATGGCATCGATCGGCGCGAGTCGGAGTCTTGCTGGGAGCGATGGCCGCGACGGGTTGCGATTCGGGGGGCACGGTGCTCCCGACGCCGGAGGGAGGTCCGGCGAGTCAACCTGCCGCTTCAGAGGCCGGCAAAACGGCTTCCAAGGAGACGTCCAAAGTGTACCGGGGGGTCAGCTCGCGACGTGAGCGGGAGAAGGAGCTTTCAAAGGAAGCCCCGCGGTAAGGGCATTCCGTCGGTTCATTCGAGTACCCTTTTGATCTGTCTCTCATCCATTCACATTTTCAGAGGATCAGATCATGCGAAAAGATTGGCGAACGCACCCGCGGGGGTTCACCCTGATCGAATTACTGGTCGTGATCGCGATCATCGCCGTGCTGATCGCCCTGCTGCTGCCGGCGGTTCAAGCCGCGCGCGAGGCGGCGCGGCGCTCGCAGTGCACCAACAACCTGAAGCAGCTCGCCCTGGGCTGCATGAACTACGAGAGCTCCATGGGCAGCATGCCGATGGGTCGGAACAATCAGGCCTACATCAGTACATCCGGCAGCTTCCTGACGTTCGCCGACGGCTGGGGGCAGTTTGCTGCTCTCCTGCCGTTTATCGAGCAGGCTCCCCTGTACAACGCGATCAACATCAACCTCGGCCCTTACCAGCTTCGAAACAGTACGTATCCGGCCGTCGGCATGTCGGTCCTTTGGTGCCCCAGCGACGTGGGAATCACCAACCTCAAGGTCTTCGAGCAGCAGGCCGCCTTCGACGGCACGACCGTCGGGTTCAGTTTCACGAGCTATCGGGGCGTCGTCGGCACCTTCACGAACTATCCGAACAATACGACCATCCTCCAAGCGGAGCTTGGAATGTTCCCCGACCAGGGAGGACCAAGCTGGTTCAACCGGAGCCCCAGCCAGGGCCCCGTGAGATTGGCCTCGGTCACCGACGGCCTCACCAACACCATCTTGTTCGGCGAGAGCGCTCATGGAAAGCTCAGCGAGTCTTTCCCGGGGCCCTGCACCGGCACCGGCGGTTGTGCCTATTACACTCAAGGCTGGTGGGCCGACTCCGATTTCGGCGACGGGACGATGTCGACCTTCTGGCCGATGAACTTGGCGGGTGCCGATCGCACGATCCTACCGACTCCTTGCGATGTGAGTGGCTCGATCATCGGATCGTCCGCCTCGAGCTTTCATCCAGGTGGCTGCAACTTCGCCTTCGGCGATGGTGGGGTCAGGTTCATCAAGAACTCGGTCAACTCGTGGAACTCGCTCGCCATTGCGCGCGATGCGAATTGCATTCCGATCGTGCCGGCGGGAAAGGACGGCATCTACCAGGCCCTGTCGACTCGGGACGGCGGCGAGATGATCAGCGGCAATGAATACTGACGCCCGAAAAGATCATAGCCTCAGATAAAAACCGTGCTTCTCCAGATAACGGACGAACAGATAGCTGACCCCGAAGAAAACGACCAGCCCGAGGAATGCGTACCAGAGCGGTGAATCCTTGGGCACGACCGTCAAGACGGCCCCCTCGACGGAATGATGGATGACGTACGCGGCCAGGGGATTCTGGCCGAGCGTGCGGAAAAGCCCGATTCGCAGCCCGCCCACGTCGCACAAGCACACGAACAGCGCATACAGCGCCAGTGCGAACCCCGAGGAGAAAAGGGTGAATGGCAGGCTCACGACCTTTTTGTTCATCGACCAGTAGCTGTGCGGCCGGATCTCGATCGGCGGCGGCTGGACGAAGGGAGGAGTGGCCAGGAGGGATTCGAGCGACCGTCCCCGCGCGTTCTCGAACGGAGGAAGCACGGGCGAGCCGGCGACGTCCTTGCCGATCAAGTCAACCGTCCCCTTGTCGGTGTCATACAAGGTCGACAGGCAATTGAGGGCGTAGCCGAATCCCAAGAGGAGAGCGCCATAAAGCAGGATGCGGCCAGCCGCTCTCCAGGGGGGGTGGCTGACCATGATGTCATAGACCAAGGTCCCGAGCAGCATGGGGACCGCCCAGCCCAGCACGCCGAAAAAGCCGCCGTCCCAGGCCGACTTGCCAGAGAGGCCCCAGAGGTCGTCCATCCAGTTCGGCTTGCCGTAAACGAAAAAGAAGTTGAACCACGACGAGATCTCCAGGTGTACGGCCGCGCACCCGATCCAGGCGATGGTCCGGACGCGGCTGCTCGCCGCGATCACCGGCAACAGCAAGATCTGGACGACACCGATCAAGGCCAGCACCTCCCACAGGTCGGCCTTGAGCAGCATGGCGACAAACTTCGAGACCCCTTCGGGTGTCATTTGCGACCATTTCTTGACGTCCATGTCCTTCAGGTCCTCCGCCGCGTACATCACCAGCGAGATCAGCACCAAGGCGAGGCTGCGAACCAGGAAGTGGCCATAAGCGCGAGCCGCGCCGACCTTGGCGAACCGCCGAAGGGCACTCAACCGGTATGAGAAGCCGGCCGCGAACATGAACGCCGGCATGATCGTGTCGGCGTAGCTGAAGTACGGATGGCCGTTATGGTGTTTCAACACCTCCGGGAATGCCGCGAGGCCGCCTACGAAGTTGACCACGAACATCCCCGCGACCGTGTAGCCGCGGAACTGATCCATCGAGACGATTCGAGAGGACGAGGCTGGGGGCGAAGCGGGAGCCGGATCGGTGCTCATGTCCATGCCTCTTGGCCCGGGGCCCTCAGGCCAGGTACTCCCGGTCCTTGAGGATGCCTGGCTGCGGGGCAGGATAGCGCTTCGTGAGGCGATCGAGCTGCAGTGGAGCGGGACTCTTCATGGTGAGCTTGTCCACGTCCGGCGCGAACTCGCACTTGCAGTTGAGCATCTCATCGAAGGTGACGATCTGCCCGGTGTGGGCCGCCATTCGGCCCATGGAGGTGACGAGGCTCGCCTCGGCGCCCCGCTTGACCTCGTTATAGAGCTTGTCCTTGCGGATCGCGTGGATCAGGTCGTCCCACTCGACTTGATAAGGGTTGGGCTCGGGCTGCGGAAACGCCCAGACGAGGTCGCTGCGCGTGAACTTCTGGCCCTTGTAGATGCGGCACCGGGCCGGGCTATGGGAATTCGACGAGATGACCGCCGAGCCTTTGCTGCCGTGGATGTAGCTGGCGAACTCCTGACTGCACCCATCGATGTTCCGCCCCTCCAAGAACAGCTTGGTGCCGTCGCCGAAGGTGTACTCCACCGAGTAAGTGTCGAAGTTCTGGTCGATGTAGTCGGCCCGATAGCAACGGGCCCCGGACCCCTTGGCCGAGACCGGCCAGGCGTCTTTCATCCAGCAGCATTCGTCAATGTTGTGGATCAAGAAGTCGCTGAAGCAGCCGCCGCTGGCCCAGAGGAACCCATGGAACTTCTGGATTTGATAGAGCAGCTCGCTGATGCCGGCGGGCTTGGGTGCGGTCAGGGCCGAGCCGACGGGCCCCGTCTGGCGGTAAGCCCGCAGCAGGAGGGCGTCGCCGATCTCACCGTCCTTGATCCGGCTGAACAACTCCTGGCGCGCCTCGCAGTGCCGGCACATCAGACCGACGCCCACCTTCAGGTTCTTCTTCCTCGCCTCCTCGCCCAGCGCCAGCATCTTGCGCGTGGTGGGCCCGTCGACCGTGAGCGGCTTCTCCATGAAGGTGTGAATGCCCTTCTGGATCGCGTAGCTGAAGTGCACCCAGCGGAAGGCCGGCGGCGTGGTCAGGATGACGACGTCGCCCGGCTTGAGAACGTCGATGGCGTGCTTGTAAGCGTCGAAACCGATGAACTGGTGCTCGCAGATGACGTCGACCTTGTCGTGATGCTCCTTCTCCAACTGGTCGAGGCTGTCGTTGAGCCGGTCAAGGAACACATCGGCCATGGCCACGAGCTTGATCGGGCCCTGGCGGGTCGACAGAGCGTTGCCGGCCGCGCCGGTGCCCCGCCCGCCGCAGCCGACCAGGGCCACCCTGATTGTATTGTCCTCAGCCGCGTGGACCGCCGGGATGGCGATGCCCGCCAAGGCGGACCCCGTGGCGGCCAGACCGGTCTTCTCCAAGAACGCGCGCCGTGTTGTGCCGGGTTTCGGCTCGGTCATGATGTCGGCTCCTTGAGAGGGAGGAGGGTACGGGAGGCAGGATTCGCAAGCAAGGCTCGCCGTCGAGCACGACGAGGAAAGCTATGCCGTTCATACTTAGTTTAACATAGGCCGCGCCGATCTCAAGCGCATTGTGCGCTCATCCCACTTTTGAAAGGATGAAGGATGAAGGATGAAGGATGAATGAGACAGACCCTTTACGACTCACCCTTCATCCTTCATCCTTCTCCCCTGACCACTCCTGGCTGGAAGTCCATGCGGATTGAGCGTATCGACCTCAGGATTGTCCGCCTCCCCTTGGTCCGGCCGTTCCAAACGAGCTCGAGCAAGAAGGAGCACCTCGATCACATCCTGGTCCGGATCGTGGCCGGCGGCGTGATCGGGTGGGGCGAGTGCGCCAGTCCGTCCGACCCGTACTACTGTCCGGAGACCACCGAGACCTGCTGGCACATCCTCCGGGATTTCTTGGCCCCCCTGGTTCTGGGGCGTGAGTGGTCGACCATCGACGAGCTGGTGGGGTTCCATCGTTTGGTCAAGGGAAATCGCTTCGCTCGAGCGGGGCTGGAGATGGCGTGTTGGGACGCCCTGGCACGCACCCAGGGCCAGCCCTTGCGGTTGTTGCTGGGGGGCACGCGTTCCGAGATCCTGTCGGGAGTCAGCCTGGGGATCGAGGACCGGATCGAGCCGCTCCTGGACCTGATTGCGCGTTACCTGGAAGAGGGCTACCGCCGGATCAAGCTCAAGATCGAGCCGGGCCGGGACGTCGAGGTGGTCCGCCGGGTCCGCGAGCGATATCCCACGATCGCGCTTCAGGTCGACGCCAACTCGGCGTACACGCTCGACGACCTGCCCACGCTCAAGGTGCTCGACGACTTCGACCTGCTCTTGATCGAACAGCCGCTGGCGCATGACGACATCATCGATCACGCCCGGCTCCAGGCTGCCCTCCGGACGCCGATCTGCCTCGATGAAAGCATTCACTCGGCCGGCGACGCGCGCAAGGCCCTCGACCTGGACGCCTGCCGGGTGATCAACATCAAGGTCAGTCGCCTGGGAGGCATGCTTGAAGCGAAGCGGGTCCACGACCTGTGCTTCGCGCGCGGGGTGCCGGTCTGGTGCGGAGGGATGCACGAGTTCGGGATCGGCCGGGCGGCCAACGTGGCGATCGCCTCCTTGCCCGGATTCACGATCCCAGGTGACATCTCCGGATCCGACAAGTATTACGCCGAGGACATCGTTGAGCCGCCGATCCTGGCCCATGACGGAGCAATCACGGTTTTCGAAGGCACGGGCCTGGGCGTCGAGGCCGTCGAGGAGCGTATCAAGGAGCGGACGCTGCGCGAGCTCTCGCTCTCCGCATGAAGGAGGTCAGATGGTATTTGAACCCCATCGTCTTGGAAGTGTGCAGCTCGAAATGATGAGTTGCCTGTCGGAGCTTGTCCGGCTCGAGTCGCCCAGCCGCGACAAGCCAGCGCTCGACACATTGGGCACGCTGCTGGCGGACCGATTACGTCACCTGGGAGCCTCCGTCGAGATCATCCCCAATTCCCAGGGAGGCGACCACGTCCTCGGTCGGTTCGCTGGAGGAACCGGGCTGGGCCCGGCCCTCGTGCTGGGCCACTTCGATACGGTCTGGCCCCGGGGGGCATTGGAACGGATGCCATTCCGTGTCGACGAGGACGGCCGGGCGTTCGGCCCGGGCGTCTTCGACATGAAGGCCGGCCTGGTCGTGGTCTTGGCTGTCATGGAGTTTCTCAAGAAACACGAGTACGTCCTGCCGCGGCCGATCTGGGTGCTTTTCACCTCGGATGAGGAGATCGGCAGCCCCACTTCGCGCGGTCTGATCGAGAAGCTGGCGCGCGAATGTGCCTATGTCTTGGTGCTCGAGCCGGCGCTGGCCGATGGCGGGCTCAAAACCTCGCGAAAAGGGGTTGGCCGCTTCCGGCTCGAGGTCGAAGGCAAGGCCGCCCATTCCGGCGTGGCTCCCAGGGACGGTCGGAGTGCGATCGTGGAGCTCGCCTACCAGGTCCTTCGGCTCGAGAATTTGCAGGATGATGCGGCCGGGACTACGATCAACGTCGGAGTGATCCAGGGGGGCACAACCGCCAACGTGGTGCCGGCGCGGGCCTGGGCCGAGATCGACGTCCGGGTCGCGTCCAAGGCGGAAGAAGCTCGGATCCACGATGCGCTGCATGCGTTGCGCCCGGTCACAGCGGACGTGTCCCTCACGGTGACCGGGTCTTTCACAAGGCCGCCGATGGAGCGAACTCCAGCCATCGCGGCCCTTTTCGAGCAAGCCCGCCAGCTCGCCTGGAGTCTGGGCCTGAAGCTGACCGAGGGATCGACCGGCGGGGGGAGCGACGGCAACTTCACCGCGGCCCTGGGCGTCCCGACCCTCGACGGCCTGGGCGCGCGGGGCGGCGGTGCCCATGCCGACGATGAGCATATCGTGATCGAGTCGTTACATGAGCGCTTCGCACTGCTGGCTGCCTTGCTGCTTGACTTGCAGATGGAATGATGACGAACACCGGCCTGAATCGCGAATTCGATGGCGAAATCACAATCCGTCGCGCCGAGACGGCTGCCGACTATCGTGCGTGCCAGGACGCTCAACGGCATGCCTGGGGGATCGACGAGGACGGTTACGTGATCCCGGTGGCGACGATGGTCGGCGCCAATCTGCACGGCGGGCTGGTTCTGGGTGCATTCCTGCCGAGCGGCGAGGCCGTCGCGACGTCGTTTGCTTTCCTGGGAAAGATCGAAGGCCGCCTCTGCCTTTATTCACAGCTCACGGGCGTGGTCCCGTCGTATCAATCCCGGGGCCTGGGCTACCAGATCAAGCTGCTCCAGCGCGAGATTGCCCGCGCGGCGGGAATCGACCTCATTGCCTGGGCGTTCGACCCGCTCCAGGCGCGCAATGCGCACTTCAACCTCGCCCGTCTCGGTGCGACGTCGGGCCGATACGTCGCGAACATGTACGGCGAGCGCGCGGACCGGCTGAACGCCGGTGTTCCCACTGACCGTCTCATCGCCGAGTGGAGCACGACCGCCGCGCCCCCTGCCGTGATTTCCTCCGCGTCCGCCGCAAGCCTGCCGCGTCTGATCGAAACCGAAGTGGGCGCGGGCGAAGGGCCCGGCGGCGGCACGCTCGTGCCGCTCGCCGTCAGGGCCCCGGGCTCGCTCGATGGACCCCGCCTCCTGCTCGAGATCCCGACCGACATCTCGGGGTTGCGGCTCGAACAGCCCGCCTTGGCCGAGCGATGGCGCATGGCCGTCGGCCATGCCTTTCGGCTCGCATTCGAAGGCTCGTACCGCGCGGTCCAGTTCATCCGGGACGACGCGTCCGGGCACCGGCGAGGCTTTTACTTGCTCGAGCGACTATAATGACCGAGCGGGCACCGGCGGCCATGCGCTCGGCGCGGGTCTCAGGACCGCGCGCTCGGCGCGGGTCTCCCGACCCGGCGCTCGGCGCGGGTCTCCCGACCCCGCCGTCCGTACTCGCGCTCGGCGCGGGTCTCCCGACCCCGCCGTACCTTGGTGATCCATGACGCGAACTTCACTCGAACGATCTCGGTATCAAGAGCTGCGGCGTGGCCGGCGCACGCTCGCCATTCTGGCACCACTCGTCCAGGTGGGGTTCCTGACCCTGGGTCTTGGCATCTTCCTGGACCAGTCGCGGTCGCTGTTATCCGACACGCAGTTTACCTGGGGCGAGCGTCAGGTGATGGGGCTTGTGGCCCTGCTGGCTCTGGGGGGCTGCGGCTTCGCGGGATGGGTGGCCGGCCGCTTGATCAAGGTGGCGGCCGAGCTCGTCGACGTGTTGGCGGACGGTGCCGAGGCCTCCTGGCGGACGAACGAGCTGATCGAGCAGCATGTGATTCCGGCTCTGGTGCGTGCGGTCAAGGCGCTTGAAGCCAAGCAATCCTCTACGGATCGAACAACCCATAAGGAACGCCCCTGACATGAGCCAGACACCCCGCGAACCCGGCCGGCGGCTCCGCGAGTCTTCCGGCATCGTTGCGCCGAGCGCCGAGCCGTCGGTCTTCGTCAGCGCGCCGGAGGCGCGGGTTGCATCCTCGCGACGCTGGCTCTGGTTTGGGCTGGGCTTTTTGATCGTGGTCGCGGTCGCGGGCATCGGCGTCATGGTTGCCTGGCCGCGGCTCAACCCTCGGAAATCGGACCCGGTCGAGCGGGTCGCCGAGGATTACCTGAAAGCGCTGGCCGCCCAGGATGCCGAGGCCGCGCGGCGCCTGGCGACGCTCGATGAGCCGCCGGCGATCCGCTCGGTCCGGAGCGTGCGGCGGGACCGGGCCCGCGATCATCGCCTCAAGGCCTCGTTCGCGCCGCTGGGCGAGCTCCATGCCCGGATCGAGGCCGAGTATGTCTACGATGCCGGCGCGGGCCGATTCACGCCCAAGAACCCGCTGGGCCCGGCGGCCGAGACGTTGGACGCGCTCCACGCGGCCAAGGAAAACGCCGAGAAATCCGGAATGTACAAGAAGATGCAGAGCGGGGATCCGAACGACATCTTCGACGCCGCCGAGCAGTTCGGCAAGGTGTTCACCGAGCTGGCGGAAGGAGCGCTCGCTCCCAAACGCATCCTGCCGAGCTACAAGCTGCTCGTCGAGTCGGCCAAGCCTCCGTTGCCGGAAGCGGCGAAGGCACTCGCGCTCGAGGTCGCCGGCTCCGCAAAAAACTGGGACGCCCTGCTCAAACGCCCGTTTCAGACCCTCAAGGCGGACGGCCCGTTCATCTACGAGCGGGCGGAGATCACCGCGACGGTCACGGATCGGCTGGCCTCGCTCGGCGATCCTCCCACGCGGCTCCGGCTCACGCTCGTGCGATTCCAGCTCGAAGGGATCGACACGGGCTGGAAGGTCGTGGCGCTCCGGCGAATCGTCCCCGGGTCGGATGTCAAAGACGTGAAAACGCCGTTGGCGCCATCTCCGTCACCTTCGGATTCTTCATCCACTGAGGCGCCCCAGCCACCGCGCTCGCTCCACGACGGCTCCAGCACCCAATAACCCCGTGCGCCCGATGAAGCGGGTCGTCCGCGGAGCAGGGGAGGCAGACAGCCGCGGTCTTGCTGCTTCGTCGAAAGAGGTCGTTCCGTCAAGCGGCCTCGCGGCTATAATCGGAGCAGCCGGAGCGAATCCATTGCCGCGGGGCCGTAAGACTCGGGATTCGGCGCGGGCGATTAGCTCAGTTGGTTAGAGCGCCTGCTTTACACGCAGGATGTCGGGGGTTCGAATCCCTCATCGCCCAATCTCAAGTCCCATTGAATACAGCGCGCTTGTCGCGAGTTCGCATCAAGATTTCCGATAGCGAGGCGCTCGAGCAGAAAGGAGTGCAAAGGACAGGCATCGGAACGCCAGCCGTTACGAGGCGCGGATGATGCACGCAATCATAACTTGTGTATAGCGAAACGGTTCCGATCTCTCGGCAATGTCTGGGCTCGGCAGATCTCATTAGCGCGAGCCAAAGTGTTCGAGCTCGGACCGAGCCACGTACCAGGTGCCGGTAAGCCGTTGCAGTGCCTGTCGTTCCTTAAGAAGAACCAACCGATCTGGGGCTGCAGTGCCCGTCCTTTCCAGCGCAATTTCTGTGATGGGACGTTCGGGATTCGGGGCGTTGCCCGGCCTCTTCCGATAGAGATCTTTGCTCAACGCCGTGGTGAGCCGCAGCCTTTCCCGGTTTGCCGTCACGCCTTCTGTTTTGTAAAAGGAGATCGTAGCGATGATGGCGCAAAGAATCTTCGACAGAAAGATTGGACCTATTCCGCCTTCGGGACTGGGTCCGGACGGAAAGCTGCGGGTGATGAGCGAGGAGGAGCATCGCCAGGACATAGAGTCCGCCTTGCGTCGGATCGACGAGATCGAACAGATTCCCGACGACCCAAACGATCTTCCCGACGAGGAGTGGTTGAAGGCGATCGACGAACTCCGTCCTCATCGGCCGGTGTTCAACGGATGCTACTGAGTCTTCCGGGAAGATGATCTTGGTCACGACCGGCGGGCTGATCTACGTCCTCACGACCACAGCGGAGTGGCGTCAGGCTGCCTAGTGCTGGGCTGACGCATGCCAGCGCGGCATTCCCACCGCTTCGCCCGACGCCCTCGACGCCGACGTCATCCTGGCGGCCTGTGCGGCCCCGATCGGCCAACCTGGTGATCAGGTCATTGTTGCCACGATGAACGTCGGGCACCTAGCACGCTATTGTGACGCCGGGCTGTGGACGACAATTGTCTGAGCACGTCGAGGCGTTGGCGTGTCGGGATCAAGCGTAACGATGGGACGGTCGCAATCGACCAAGATCCTTGGCCGGACGCATGACACGGACCACGAAACGACGCCTGCTGTCGTTCGGACGAGCTCTCGCGAGAAAAACGAGGCGACGATGAACTGGTGGACGATGGGCAGGGGTAAGCGCCGCATATCTTCGAGTGGCGAAAACCGGTATCGTTTCAATCATCCGACACCGATCGCCCGACACAGGACGAGGCCCATCATGAAAGCTCTTCGCGTCGTGTTCCGGTTGGGGCTGCTGATCGCGTTAGGGCTCGAAATCCCGGGCTTGCCCGCGACCGCCCAGACCACGCCCCCGAAGGAAGCGCAGCCATTGGCAGCGGGATTGCGAAGGTTCAGCGGCGACGACGCCAAGCGCGCGGAGAAACTCGACAAGGCCATCGATGCGGTGCTGAAGGCCGATCGCTGGGACCAGGCGATTGCCAGGGCAGAGGAACTGCTCGGCTTGCGGACGCGGGTCCAGGGGCCAAAGCACTTCGAGACGGTGACCGAGGAGTGGCGTCTCAAGGCGTTCAGGCGAGTGGCCGCGATGCCGCATGAGGATCGAGTCGCCTACCAATCGGCGCAGACCCTGTATGAACAAGCGGAAACCCTCTTCGCCCAGGGGAAGCACGCCGAGGCCCATCCGCTGTTTCAGAAGGCGCTGGAGATTAACCGCCGCCTGCTTACCGACGAACACCCATACACCGCCGCGTGCTACAACAAGCTGGCGTCGAACCTCAACGCCCAGAGGAAGTACGCCCAGGCGCGCGACCGATGGCTGCGTGCGGTGAAGAGCCTGGATGCGGCCCGGCTCCGGATCGCCTTCACTGGCCTCGAGCGCGCTGACGGGTCTAAGGAGTCTGTACGCCCCGCCCTGGCCGCGGTGCTGGCCCGGCTCGGTCAGCCGGCCGAGGCGTGGCAGCCGCTCGAGGAAGACCTGGGCCGCGGCTTGCTTGACGAGCTCGCCGCCCGCCAGGACCGGCGGCTCTCACCCGCCGAGCGAGCCCGCCTCCGCGAATTGACCGCCGCACTGGAGCGGCTCGACCGGCTGGTGGAGACCAGGCCCAAGGACCTCGACCAGGCCCAAGGACCTCGACCAGGCCGGGCGGGCCAAGCGGTTCGCGGAACAGCGCCGTCAGCGCGAGCTGGCCAGCATCGCCCTGGGTGAGTTCCAGACCAAGCTCGGCCAGGATCACGGCCCAATGGCCGGCCAGGTCGCCAGGCTGAACGAAATCCAGGCCGCGCTGGCCGCCGATGCCGCCCTGGTGGCCTGGGTCGATATCGCACCAGCGGGACCGAACGCGGCCGACCCCGACGGCGAGCACTGGGGTGTGGTCGTCCGCTCCCGGGGCGTCCCGGCCTGGATCCCGCTCCCGGGAACCGGTCCGGACGGGCTCTGGACCAAGGACGACACCGTGCTCGCAGCCCGAGTCCGGACGGAGCTGCGGACGCGCCCCGGCGCCGGTACGGCAGACCTGCGGCCGCTCGTCGAGCGATTACGCACCCAGCGGCTCGAGCCGCTGGCCAAATCGCTGGGTGCCACCGCCGACGGCCAGCCTCCGGCGCGGAGACTCGTCATCCTTCCCTCCCGGGCCATGGCGGGCATCCCGGTCGAGGCGCTGCTGGCCCCCGACGATACCCGGACGGTGAGCTATGCCCCGTCCGCCACGGTCTTCAAGTACCTGCGGGAGCAGCCCCGGCCCGACCGTCATGCCGGCCTGCTGGCCCTTGGCGACCCGGTCTACGAGCGAGCCGAGAAGTCGAGCGGCCCCAAGCCGCTGCCCGATCACGGCCTGCTGGTCAACGTGGTCGCACCCGGCTCGAACGCCGCAACCCACGGCCTGAAGCCGGGAGACGTCTTGCTCGCCTACAACGGCAGCGCGCTGAACCAGAAGGACGACCTGAAGGTTGTTGCCGAGGGCGACAAGCCGATTGGCGTCGACGTTTGGAGAGACGGCCTGCCGTCCCGACGAGACTTGGCCCCCGGCAAGCTCGGCGTCGTGCTCGACCCCCGGCCGGCACCGGTCGCGATCGCCGAGCAACGCAAGCTGCAACAGGTGCTTGTGGCGGCGCGGGGAGGTGACGAGAATTTCGATCCCTTGCCAGGCACGCGATATGAGGCCGAGGCGCTCGCCCGGCTCTTCAAATCCGACGATCGGCCCACCCGGACCCTGCTCGGGACCGAGGCGAGTGAGCCCGAGCTGGACCGCCTGGCCGCCTCGGGCGAGCTGGGGCGGTATGGCTTCATCCACCTGGCGACGCATGGCGTGATCGACGAAGCCGTTCCCGCGCGCTCGGCGGTGATCCTGACCCAGACCGGATTGCCCGACCCGCTGCAACAGGCCCTGAGCCACCAGCCAGTCTTGGACGGCCGGCTGTCGGTGCGCGAGATCCAGCGCGGCTGGGACCTGAAGGCCGAGCTGGTGACGCTCTCGGCGTGCGAGACCGCCCTGGGCCGTGACGCCGGCGGCGAGGGCTTTGTGGGGTTTACACAGGCCCTCTTGATGTCGGGCACGCGGAGCGTGTGCCTGTCGCTCTGGAAGGTCGACGACACGGCGACGGCCCTGCTGATGCGACGGTTCTACGCGAACCTTCTGGGCGGCGTTTGTGCTGGCGGGCGATCCGGATTGAACCCGACTCTCGCCGGTAGGGCCGACCGGACGAAAGAACGGAGACCGGCCGAGGGTTTGCGAGGGTCCGTCGCTTCGTTGAGTACGTGAAATGACGGGCCCGATGCCTTGGTTGGGGAAGTCGGGCTCTGTGGGAGCTCTTGGGGGCCAACCCCAGAGCGACCTGGCTCAACCACTTTGTCTTCAACGGCCTTGGGTGTCTTCAACTGCCTATATCTTGTTAGACGGTTTTCCCTTCGTGCGAATCCAGGCTAGTTTACCGACCAAGCGTAGCCATCGAACTTGTAACCTCGGGAAGTAAAGAACTGCACATCTGCGTTGGCAGCGGAATATGCATAAGCACCGGTTTCCGAGTTGAAGAATCGCCGAAAGTTGGTGGATCCGACATTGGGAGGAAGAGCCGTGAATCCGATTCCCTCGCTGGAGAATCGGGGGTTTGCCGAGACAACGGCGGCCTCTCTCGGGTCGATTGTGTAGAATTGTGTGCGGTTGGTGGTATCCAGGAAGCCGTACACCGGCTTGGCGCCGGCGTGGGCCGGCTGCTTGAAGCTCGCGCCGAGGAACACATAGGTGGAATGGTCATTTGCCAGGCTGATGGCCTTCGTAAGGTCGGCGGTGTAGAAGGTGTCCAGGGTGTTCAGATTGTCCAGCCGGTAAACGAGCCCAGTGCTCGTCAGCGGCTTCGCGAGCGTCGATGACGAGACCCGCTTGGAGCTACGAATCAACTCGTGCGTGTGCGCATTCGGCAAAAAGCCGAACCGTGCCCCACCTTGGGTATCGGTTTGCCCGAGGTCTTGTCCATAGGGATCGGAGGTGCCAGTCGCTGTGAGCCAAAGTTGGTAGGTGGTGTCGTTGGCGATGCCGCCATGAACCTTGACGAACACCGGCAGATTATGTGGATTGGCCACACCAGCCACGGGGGTGGCGACGGTGTCGGTGTACTCCACGACGTTGCCTCCCTGGTCATAGGTGAGCCAGGGTGAGGGTGTGTGGTCTTCCCCCACGCTGACAACATTCGCGCCGTTAACGGGCGATTGGGGGTCATATGGCGGCTGCCAGATCACTGTCTGGTCGTAGTTGGAGTAGGCAACCCCGGGCACCAGATTGGACTCGATCACATTCCCCAGGCTATCCACCGTCGGGTTGGGGCTCCCCGTTTGAAGGGCGGTGGGTGGGGTGTTGCTGACCGTGGGGTAATAGTAATAATTGGTGCCATTACCGGCGGCAAATGGAGAATAGTAAGCCGCCTTCACCCATTCGTTCTCGCTGGGAATCACATAGCCGGAGGTGTCGAGACGTTGGAAGAAAGGGTAAGACGAATCTTGCAGATCGTACATGCCGGTCGAGATGTTTGTTGATAACTTTACGTATCGCGTCTGCAAATGCACGTGAATGCCGACCGGGCTCGTGCCTCGACGATTGTCGATCGCCACAGTGGATCCGTTATAGAGGCTGTTCACGAAATAGGCGAAGTCGAAGAGGTTCCCATTCACGAGGGGCTTGTCACCCCAGTAACTTGCAGCCAACTGATAATGAGTGCCAGGTGTGGCATTCACCACCAGGTTGATCTCGCCTGAAAACGGATTGAGCACCGGCGAAAAGGCGTTCACCCATAGCCTGATCCCGGTGAAGGGCTGAACGGGATTGTCACCGTTCGGGTCGACCTTGTTCAGAAAGGTGACGTATTGCCCGGCGGTGATCTCCGTCTGGCCGATGCCGTAGACGTACGGAACGCCGCCTATGGTTTGATAGGCTGCACCATCAGGAGACTGTGCCGGCACCGTGGCTCTCGACGGTGGCACAAAACCGTTGATCGCGACGGATGAGTTCCCAGGTGACCCCACATAGGAAAAATGAATCGCGATGTCGTACGAGGGCCGCCGAGACCCAAGCCGGACTAGAGGAGAAGCGATTTTGGTCGACACCTGCGCGGCGCGCGATGACTTCAGCTTCCAGTCAAGACCGCCAACCTTCAATGCCGCCGTGGTGCCGACGCTATCGTGACGCATAATACTGCGAATTTCAATCATCGGCTTAAGTACGGCTTGGATCACAGAGGAGCGAATCCCGTGAACCGGTAGAACCGTCAGGAGATTGCGGTTTTCAAGGGCCTCGATCGTGGGTCCGATCTTGCGGGGTTTCTTCGAATCCACCTTGTTCATCATCGTAGTTCACTCTCTCGAAAGCGACCAATCGCAGTGGACTTCTGAAACCAACCGTCGCGGTTTCCTCTCCTTGCCGATTGACATTAAGCCTAGAACATCACCGTCAAGTAGCCAACTACTCGCGCCGAGCTCGGCTAAACCCCCTGATTGCAAGGGAGTTGCGTCGCATCATGGCAAGTCTGATCTCCGCCAGGGTGCGACAGCAAACGTCTGTCCGCGTCCCGTGCGCGCTACCGAAAGCGCTACCAGTCTGATACCCGAATACCCAGACTTGGC
>JBIOJM010000137.1:0-24039 GCA_044450785.1 Isosphaerales bacterium | reverse complement strand
TCTTATCTGCTGGTCATACTTGGCGATCTTCTTGACCGACTCGCCGATCAAGTACTGGAGCGACTTGCGGACGTACTTTTCCTTGATGCCAAGCTCGCGACCGCGGCGTTCGTTGATCTCGGCGAAGTATTCCGGCGTCACTTGGTCGAGCGACCAGTCGATCACCACGTCCTCGCTCGTGGCCGTCTGCCGGACAAGCGAAGGAACCTCTGTGGGGTTCTCCGGGGCTTTGAGGTCTAGGAGTGCATACGGCTGGCTTTTGCGGAAACGATTGTCGGTGCAATGGACGGCCACCAGCCGCTCGCCGATGGTTTGCCCTCGGCCATCTTCAACACCGCACTTGAGGAGCCAAAGAACCGTGGCTGACGTGGTTTCGGCGTTGTAGAAGACGGCGCCCTCTCTGAGCGAGCCGCCGTAGTCGCGGAGCACTCGCTCGACGACGCCCTCGAACAGAGGATGGCCGGGGCCCACGAATTCGACCTCGGAGTAACCCTGTGACTGCTCCTTGTCGAACGTGATCTTCGGGTACGACTGGCCGATCTTGCCGAACCGCCGTTCGATGGCCTCGGGCAGTTTCCGGAGGTCTGGTGGAACACGACTGATGCAAAAGACGGAAGAATGAGGGCGGAGGGCGGAGGACGCGACCGGCCCGACGCGGTTCTCCTCCTTCTTCCGCCCTCCTTCTTCCGCCCTTGTTATGGTGCCGCCGAACGAGCGGTAGGCTTCGACGAAGAACTTCTCGATGTATTCGGGCATGAGCCGCTGCTCTTTGCTTTTCTGCCGGTCAGCATCGAGCCTGGAAAGGTCGATGTAGCGGGAGCCGAGCGAACGGTCATGCATGTCGGCCCGGATGCGGGCCACCTGAGTCTCGTCGGTCTGAAGGTCGATGTCCGCGAGGATCTCCACCATCGTGCGGCGCTTGGTGAGCCAATCCTTCATCAGAGAGTCGAACTTCGGCGCGGGCATAATCTCGCCGATGACGTCGTACACCCGGTCGCTGCCCAGCGCCTTCCGCATGTCCTCGAGCTTGCGAAGGAGCCGGTCCATGACCTCGCCTTCGCGCGTGTTCTTGGCGACGAGGTTGAAGATCATGACCTCCCGTTCCTGCTTGTAGCGGTGAATGCGCCCCATCCGCTGCTCGAGCCGGTTGGGGTTCCACGGGATGTCGTAGTTCACCATCAGCGAGCAGAACTGGAGGTTGATGCCTTCGCCCGCTGCTTCCGTGGCGACCATTACCGAGGGCTTTCGCTCGAAGAACTCGCGCTCGGCGTCGATCCGTTTTTCGAGCGACATCCCGCCATGGATTGTGCAGCAGTGGAAGCCCAGATCCGTCAGCTTGCGGACCAGGAAATCGAGCGTGTCCTTGTGTTCCGTGAAGACCAGCAACCGCTCGTCCCTGCCCGAGACGTGCTGGGAGACGACGCTGCGAAGCTCCTCGAACTTCGTCTCGGGGACGTTCTTCTCGTTGGTCTTGGCGAGATTGACAAGCCGTTCGAGCTCTTCGATCTCGGTCTCCAATTCGGCCATCGTCCCGGCCATGGTCAGGCGTTCCACGAGGTCGTCCTCGAAGTGCCAGCGCTCCGCTTCCGGCAGGTCATCAAGGTCCTCGGGCAGCTCACCATACTCCTGCTTGAGCTTGCCGAGTTTTTGCAGGTCCCTGAGCCGCTTGAGCCGTCGTCCCAGCGAAAGGCGGATCGCCGCCATGCTGGAAGCCAGCCGGCGCTGGAGGACGGTGAGGGCCAGGCCGACGTTGCGGTTCTCGGCGGCTTCGGCGCGTTGAAAGTTGTTCCGCACGTAATCGGTGACGGCTTCGTACAGGGCCAATTCCTCGGGCGTGAGTTTGTACGGGAGCGTCTGAACCTTACGGGGCGGGAAACAGGGCGAGCCGTCAAACCTCTTCATGTCTTCCTTGAGTCGGCGGATCATGATCCGGTTTTCGTCCTGGGCGCTGGCTTCGGCCAGGATGTCGCCCGTGACGTACAGATCCTTATCGAGCAGTTGCAGCAGCAGGGCGAAGTTGTCCGGGTCACCCTTGTGCGGAGTGCCGGTCAGGAACAGGAAGTGGTCGGTGCGGTCTCGCAAAAACTCGCCGAATTCGTAGCGCTGGGTCTTGTTGACTTTTTGGCCATATCGGTACGCGGCCATCTTGTGGGCCTCGTCGACCACGCACAGATCCCAGCGCACGTCGCGCATTAGGTTGAGGATGTCGTCCTGTCGGGCGACGAAGTCGATTGACGTGATGCACTGGGGATTGTCGTCCCAGACGTTACGCGCGTAGGCGGCTCCCACCGTGCCCCGGTTGACGACCGTGAAGGTCTCGCCGAACTTGTCTTGAAGTTCGCGCCGCCACTGGTCCGTCAGGTTGGCCGGAGTGACGATCAGCGTCCGCTCGACCAGCCCTCGGAACTTGAGCTCCTTGAGAGTGAGCCCTGCCATGATCGTCTTGCCGGCGCCGGGGTCGTCGGCGATCAGGAAGCGGATCTGGGGCTGCGTCAGCAGGTGCGAGTAAACCGCGTCCATCTGGTGAGGCAATGGATCAACCTGCGATACGGACACGGCGAAATGTGGGTCGTACTGAAAGGCCAGCCGGATGCGGTGGGCTTCGGCGGCAAGGCGGAAGTGCGTCGCGTTGCCGGTGAGCGCGGCCAGCTCGCCGGCCTGTGTGATCTTGATCGCGCCGTCGAAGTCTTCGGCCTTGAGGAGCTTGTTCCAGAGCCGCTTGGTGTGCAGCCCGACCGCCTGCACATCCACGCGCGTACCGCGAGCCTTGACCACCAGTACTTTGACCGGCTCGGTCCAGTGCGGCCCCTCGAGGGTCGCCCCGTCCGCCAGGTGTCGGAGAATCTCGTCGATTGTCACTTCGCCGCCCGCCGCGCCACTTTGCTGAGCGCCCTTTGCCCGAAAACGCTGGCCGGCTTCGCCATACTGCTTGGCGCGAACCTTTATGGCACACTATCATGATCGTGTACAAACAGCAAGTACCTACGGGTGTGAAAGCGCCTCCGTGAGGAAGAGCCAGGATGGGCTCGAAGGGCGGGCATCGCTGGCCTTCGTGCGGCGGATGGCCCTGCGATGACGTTGTGCGCTCGCGGCGGCCTCGGCCTCGGTGACTTGCCGGTTGCCAATCATTGCTGGAAACCGCCGCCGGCTCTCCCTGGTGAGTTGGCAGTTGTCGGTTGTCAGTCACGACTCCTTTGTCGTGGGCCCATTGATACTTAACGCGGCCATGAGGGAGACATCCTCCAATTGTTGGGAATTGACCGTCGTCAGCCTCTTCAGTCCTTCGGCGTGGGTGGTCGGAGGGCCGTCGAGGGTCTGTTCGATAAGGATTGACCGAACCTGAGCGGTCAATCGATCCGCGCAATGGTCATTTTGGAAGGCGCGATAGATTTCGCAACTTACTACTCAATATAATGTTCTGTTCGGCTATACCCAAACTTACATCTCCAAATCTGCAGAACGTCCGCATAATGTATATAGACGAAATAGCTAAAGGTGCGCGCCCAGGGTACGTAAGCTCTCCGTTCTGCCAGAGCCGCGAGGGCGAACGCATTCGCGCGTCCAGGCGGAAATGATACGAACGAAGCCAATTTCCATGAAGATGTGATCAGTACACAAAATAAAGAGCCCGTTGCAGTTGCGGCGAATCCTGGCGTTGATCCGGGACTTGACACCGGTCAAGAATATTGAGGGGTGCGCCACGGGATAAGAGGAGTTGATCACGGCTATTCTGGCGTCGTCGCCGATCAGGGACGATATTTGTGGCCCGTTCCTGAGAGTGCGCAACGAGAAGGACCTGTCTGACTCATCCTTCCGCCTTCATCCTTCATCCTTCCGCGTTACATCCTTCCGACCTTGCCCAAGGCCGGTGCCCCGGCCGGCCCCGTACAGCGGTGTACACATGCTCGAAAAACCCTCGAATGGCCCCATTTTGTCCCACTTTGTCCCACGCCCGTCACGCCTTCCAAGCTGCCCAACTGGATCCACATATCACGAGATCGCAGTGAGATCCGATCAGACCGGCGCGTCCACGACGGACCAAAATACCTCGTGGGACGACTCCTGCGTTTGTCCCACCACGATTTCCCACCGATGTTCACCGATCTCAAGCAGGAATTGATCGACCAACGACGATCCGGTTCTCGCCTCGATCTCCCACGACTCGACCTGCGCATGGAAGAAAAAAGGAACCCTCGTGGAGCGTGAAGCGTTGCGGGCTTCCACGACTCCTTTGTCGTGGCCCCATTGGAGCGAGCCAGCGCCGGGCGACGTGGGCCGACGCCTTGACACGCTCGGTTCGTCACAAGTCATAATGTCCAGCCGCGGGCAATGAAGCCAGCGAGCGAGGAGACTTCCCATGAGCCATGACCGGGAGAGCGCCAGCGACCCGAAGACCGCGATTGCCCCGATGCTCTCGGTTCGACGCGGGGCGAGCGCGATCGTGTTCTACAAGGCGGCGTTCGGAGCTCGCGAGCTGTTCCGCCTTGACGGCGAGAGTGGAGAGGTGGTCGCTCGGCTGTCCGTGGGGGCAGCCGAATTCTGGGTCGCTGACGAGTCTCCGGAGCACCTCAACTTCAGCCCCGAGTCGCTCGGCGGTGGTTCCGTGCGGATGGTGATGATCGTGGAAGATCCGGATGCCGCTTTCGAACGGGCCGTCGCGTCGGGAGCCACCGTGGTTTGGCCCGTCAGCAACCAGTATGGCTGGCGCCTGGGACGAATCGTCGATCCGTTCGGACACCATTGGGAAATCGGCAAACCCTTGTCAAAAAGCTCTTGAGCCGTCGATGTGACGCTCTGAGTCGTCTATTTCTTCAGCTCCTTCCACAAGAACGTGAACGCCAGCGCGTCCATGAACGCCGCCTGTTTGTTGTCGGCGGCCGCGGAGTGGCCGCCCTCGATGTTCTCGTAGTAGACGACGTCATGGCCCTGCTCCCTCATCTTGGCCACCATCTTGCGCGCGTGGCCGGGGTGGACGCGGTCGTCGCGGGTCGAGGTCGTGAACAGCGTGCGCGGATACTTCACCGAGCGCTTGACGTTATGATAGGGCGAGAACGTCTGGATATACGCCCACTCCTCGGGCAGGTCGGGATTGCCGTACTCGCCCATCCAGCTCGCGCCGGCGAGCAGGTGATTGTAACGCTTCATGTCGAGCAGCGGCGATCCGCACACGATCGCGCCGAACAGGTCGGGACGGCGCGTGAGCATGTTACCCATCAAGAGACCGCCGTTGCTTCGTCCCTCGATTCCCAGCTTGGCAGGTGAGGTCACCTTCCGCCCGATCAGGTCTTCGGCCACCGCGATGAAGTCATCGTAGGCCCGGTACCGATCGGCCTTGAGCGCCGCTCGATGCCATTTCGGCCCAAATTCGCCGCCGCCCCGGATGTTGGCGACCACGTAGACGCCTCCCTTCTCCAGCCAGGCCGCTCCGATCGTGGGCCGATAGGCCGGCAGCATCGGAATCTCGAACCCGCCATAGCCGTACAACAACGTCGGGTTGCGGCCATCCTTGACCAGGTCCTTGCGAGCGATCTCGAAATAGGGAACGCGAGTGCCGTCCTTCGAGGTCGCTTCATGCTGAGTGACCGTCAATCCCTTGGCGTCAAAGAAGACGGGAAGCTGCTTGAGCGCCTCCGCCGGACCACCACCGGCGGTGCCAAGCGCGAGCGTGGTTGGCGTCAAGAAGTCGGTGGTCTCGAGGAAGTAGTCGTCGGAATCCTCGGCGTCGACCGCGTGGACAGTGGCGTGAGTGAGTTCCGGCAGGCCCGGCAGCGGCTCGCGAAGCCAGTGTCCATCTTTGCGGGTCAGGACATCGACGCGGCTCCGCACGTTGTCGAGCTCGGTGAGCAAGATGTGATGGCGAGTGAAGCTGATCGCCGCCAGCGACTTCCGTTCGGTCGGCTCGAAGAGCACCTCGAACGTGCGATCTCCTTTCAGGAACGACTCGAGATCGGCCGCGATCAGTCCACCAGCCGGATAGGACTTGCCGCCAATCGACCAGTCGGAGCGAAGCCGGAAGAGCAGCCACTCGCGATGCAGATAAACCAGGGCATCATCCGGCTTGACGATCGGGACCAGCTTGCCGGCGCGGCGCAGGAAATACTCGGAGGTCCAGAACGTCGGCCTCCGGCTGACAAGGTCGCGCTCGAAGCCTGGTGTGAAGTCGTGGTCGGCGGAGACGCTCATGTCACCGGGCTTTCCCTCGAAGACGAGCGCGGCCTGTTCCAGCGGTGTTCCACGCTTCCACTCCTTGACGATCCGTGGGTATCCGGAGGTCGTGAGCGAACCGGGCCCGAAGTCGGTGCCGACAAAGACACTGTCAGTGCCGCGCCAGCCGAGCTGGCTCTTGGCCTCCGGAAGCGCGTAGCCGTCCTTGACAAACGACTTGGAGGGAACGTCAAACTCGCGAACCACCGAAGCATCGGCGCCTCCGCGCGACAGCGACAGCAGAATGAGCGTGTTCTCAGGTTTCAAGAACTGCGCTCCGCGCCAGACCCAGTTCTCCTTTTCTTGCTTCGCCAGAGCGTCGAGGTCGAGCACGACTTCCCAGGCGGGCTTCGGCTTGCGGTATTCCTCCAAGGTGGTCCGCCGCCAGATTCCGCGGCGGTTCTTGGCGTCGCGCCAGAAGTTGTAATAAAACGCGCCGTGCTTCGAGATCGTCGGGATGCGCGCGTCGGAGTCGAGGATCTCCAGCAAGCGGCGATCAAGGGCCTGGAACTGGCCGGCTCCGGTCAGCTCGCGGGTGCTCTCGGCGTTTCGCTCCTTGACCCAGGTGAGCGGTCTCTCGCCGGTGATTTCCTCCAGCCACGAGAAAGCGTCCTCCGGCTCATCGCCCTTAGCATCGAACGGAACACTGAACATCAGAAGGAATAGCCCAGACAACAAGCCGCAAGTCATCGGTGTCTCCTGAATTCGTGGAACCTTGATCAGTAAGGCGACCGGCAGATGCAAATTCACCGTAGGACGGATTGGCAATCCGTCCTACAATCGCTCGGTCCTGGGTAAGTTTCCATCCGCCGGTCGCCTAAGCGCTCGTAGTCCGATCGCAATCGGCGATCCCAGGCAAGCTCGCCCGCGGGCGGGAAGCCGACCGTACCATAATATCGCGCTCAGGTCGCCCGCGCGGGCACCGTCCACCTCCAGTCGCGGATCTCCGGCATGTCCTCGCCATGCGTGATGATGTACTGCCGGTGATCGATCGGCTTGTCCTTCGTGAACAGGACGTCGAACTCGTGGTCGGCCAGCCCGTGCGGGTGCTCGGTCGCCGGCTGGAGCTTCATGAGGTCGACCACGTTGACGACCCGGACCTTGAGATCAGGGACCTGCTCGCGGAGAAGCTGGACGGCGGTAAGCGTCTCGAGCTTGGCACCAGCGCCGGCCCCCCATGCCCGGGGCCGGAGATGTAGATCATGTCGAGATCGTATTCGCGGATCATTCGATTGAGATGAACGTAAATGAAGTTCTGCCCCGGCGTGGTCCCCCAGTGGCCCAGCAGCCGGGGCTTGACGTGCTCGAGCGCGAGCGGCTCGGCCAGCAGTGGATTGTCATAGAGATAGATCTGGCCGACCGACAGGTAATTGGCGGCGCGCCAGTAGGCATCCATCTTGCGAAGCATCTCCCGGTCGAGCGGGGCGTCCATGGTCGTCTCCTTATAACGAAGCCTCGGCCAGCAAGTGGGCGGCGTCCCTGGCGATCATCGACTCCTCGTCGGTGCGGATCACCCGGACGGGAGTTCGGGCTTCGTCGGTTGTAATCAGGGGGGCATTCGTCTTGTTGCGGCCTTCGTCCAGGGCGATGCCGAGGAACGCCAGCCCCTCGCAGATTCGGGCGCGCGCCTCGGGTGAGTTCTCGCCGATGCCGCCCGAGAACACGAGGAGGTCGACGCCCTCGAGCGCCGCGGCCAGGGCGCCGATTGCCTTCTTTGCCTGGTAGAAAAACAGGGCGACGGCCTCGGCCGCGCGGATGTCGTGATCCTGCCGCGCCAGCAGGTCGCGCAGATCGGGACTGGTCTCCGAGACGCCCAGCAGCCCCGACTCGTGGTTCACCAATCGATAATGGTTTGGCCCGCCGTGAACCACCCGGAACCCGGCCCCGGCGATTGCCTTGCAACCAATGTGTCCCGCGAGCCAGTCGATGAGCAGATCGGCCGCCGAGCCGAGCGCGGGGACGCTCACCGGCCATGTTTGCCGGGCTTCACCAGCCGGTCCAGCCACGGTCATCTGGGCGCCCGGAAGGCCGATCCGCTCGATTCGACCCGCGGAGAGCCGCCGGGGCGGGCCGGCTCCGGCCGATTCCCATTCGAGAATTGAGGTGATTCGCCGGCACAATCGGGGCGGCTCAGCACCTGGTTCTGTCCCGCCCGACTCGCCCGCTGGTGCCAACAAGCCGATCACGATGATAAGATAGAAGGGAAAGACGGCCCCCGACGCCGTCGTGACGAGTATTGGCTCCACTGACAACTGACAACTTTGGAGATAACCGGGCCCTGCACGGGGTGAATTGACGCCTATTGGGGATAGAGAGCGAGTCGTGCTGCAAGGCGAGAGCGGGCGGAATGATCCTCGCGTTGTAAACGCGGGTATCGGCTCGAGCGCGAGCAGGGTTGCCACCCGTCCGAAGTCGTTCCTGACGCCTTGGGCCCAAACGGGTTCGATCCCCTGGCCTCTGCCGCCCCGTGCCCTCGGAACGAAAGCCGAAGCTGATGGCGGAAGGACCGATCGAATTACTGTCGAAGGCTCGCGCTGGCGAAACCGAAGCGCTGGGTGAACTGTGCGCGCTCTATCGCAACTACCTGCGGATGGTCGTGCGGACTGGCCTGGGCCCCCGGCTGCGCGAGCGCGTCGAGATGTCGGACGTCGTTCAAGAGGTGCTGGTCGAGGTCGTGCGGCAGTTCCCCCAGTTCACAGGGCAGAACGAGGCGGCACTGGTGGGGTGGCTGCGCCGGCTCGTCGGTCAGAAGCTGGCCGACCTGGGACGATACCACAGCCGGGTCAAGCGAGCGGGGGCGGCGACGGCCCTGCCGCTCGATGGCGTGGCCCAGGACTCCGGCAGCGGCTTCCGGGCTGGGCAGGAAAGTGGCCGGCTGCTGGACATGCTGGCACTAAGCCAGACCAGCCCCAGCCAGGCCGCCAGTCGCCGCGAACAGATCGTCCTGCTCGCCGACGCCTTGGCCGCTCTCCCCGATTCAGAGGCCGACGTCCTCTGGCTCTACTCCGCCGAAAACCTCTCGTTCGAGGCGATCGGCGAGCGCTCCGGCTTGAGCCGAAAATCGATCCGGGGCATCTGGGCCCGCGGTTTGAAGCGCCTGAAACGCTCGATGGAAGGGCCGCCCGGCGGTCCCCTGAGGCTTAACGATGGTACAGCGAATTGACGACCAAGGCATCAACGAGGGCGCACCGCCTGACGCAAGCGACGACGACGATCGCGTGGGCGAGGCGGTCGAGGCGTACCTGACCTTGGCCGAGCAGGGTCAGCCACCGGCAATCGATGAGTTCGTCACACGTTTTCCCGACCTCGAGAACGACGTGCGGGCGGCCCTCGAGGGTCTGGAGCTCGTCCACGGGCTGCTGGGCCTCGACTCGGCCACCGGCTCCGGGCCGAGCCGCGGCACCGGTGTCGATCACCGCATCGAGTCGGGCCGCCGGATCGCGGGCTATCGAGTGGTGCGCGAGCTGGGTCGAGGGGGCATGGGTACCGTCTACGAGGCGGTTCACGTGGCCCTCGACCGCCCCGTCGCGCTCAAGGTGCTGGGCACCCACGCGGCGCCCGACTCATCGGCGCGCCGGCGGTTCATGAACGAGGCCCGCACCGCGGCCGGGCTGCACCACACCCACATCGTGCCGGTCTTCGACGTCGGGCAGGTCGGCGGCCTGTGCTACTACGCCATGCAGCGGATCGAGGGAAGCGGGCTGGATCGCGTGCTGCGCCACCTTCGCCGCACCCGGCCGGCTGCCTCCGGCGGCGGAGACAGTCTCGCCCGTTCCCGGTTCCCGAAACAGGATTGGCTGGCCGCCTCGGGCGCGTCGTCGATCCATTCCCGGCTCGGCCAGCTCTGGAGCCGGCTGTCTTCGGGATGGCAGGGGCGGCAGCAACGGCCCGCCGGGTGGGGCCCTGGCAGCGCCGGCCCCGGCACGGCCCACTCCGTGCCGCCATTGTCCCGGCCCGGCACCCTCAACGGCCCGCGCGCTCCCGCCGGGCTGGGCGATTCGACCGCCTCGTGGGACACCGCCGGCAGGCCGGCCCTGCGACCAGACCAGCGCGCCGGCGAGGATGCGGCGTCCTCCGCGGTCGTTCCGGGCTCCCTCGCAGCGCTCACCGCGATCGAGCCGGACCCACGCCGGCGCGACGACGAACCGCCGCCGTTTGATCCCCGGCGGGGATCCGCTTACTTCCGGTGGGTCGCCGAGGTCGGTGTCCAGTCGGCCGATGCCCTCGCGCACGCTCACCACCAAGGTGTGATCCACCGCGACGTCAAGCCTTCCAACTTGCTGATCGATGCCAAGGGGAACATCTGGGTCACCGACTTCGGGCTGGCTCGCCGGCTGGCCGACCCGGGCTTGACCCACCACGACAGCCTGCTCGGCACGCCGCGGTACATGAGTCCCGAACAAGCACGCACCGGCGCCATCGACGGCCGGACCGACGTCTACAGCCTGGGCGCGACCCTCTACGAGCTGTTGACTCTGCGCCCGCCGTTCGACGGCCAGTCCGCGGCCGAGCTGCTCGACCAGATCGGCCAGCTCGATCCACTGCCGCCCAGCGCCATCGACCCGCGGGTGCCGCGCGACCTCGAGACGGTCGTCCTCAAGGCGCTGGCCAAGCGCCCGGCCGATCGGTATCTCACCGCCGACGAGCTCGCCGCCGACCTGACGCGGTTCCTCAACCGCGAGCCGGTCAAGGCCCGGCGGATCAGCCCCGTCGGGCGGCTCTGGCGGGTTGCCCGCCGGCATCCCGGCATCACGAGCGTGACCACCGTGGCGGTGGCAACGATCCTGGCGATCGCGACCTACGCCTACGTTCGAGTTGTGGTCGAGCGCAACCACGCCCGAGTCGCCTTGCAACGCGAAAAGGAAGCCAGTAGCAAGGAGCGGGCAGCCAGGAAGGAAAAACTGCTGCCGATCGTGGAGCTGGTGGGGCTCTCGGGCACTCCCAACCGCCGCAGCCATGGCCTGGCACTCATCGAAGAGGCCGCCAAACTGGAGCTCGAACCCGAGCTCCGCACCAAGCTCCGAGACGAGGCCGTCAAGTTCCTGGTGCTCCGCGAGGTCGAGGCGCACGAGCCCGAGTTGCCTACCGGCCGCGCCCACGGTCTCGTCTTCGGGCCGACCGGCCACCGGCTGGCCGTTCTCTCCGAGGATGATGAGGAGCTCGCTTTCTGGGACGTCGAACGCCGCCAGCGGCTGACGACCTTGTCGCTGCGAGTTGGATCGAGCCCCACACCCTCCGGCGCTTCCGAGGCAAACCCGGGCGATAGGTCGAGCGGCGAGCGAACCGAGCCCGGCTTATCATCAACGGCAGCGGCCAACCCGGCTCGAACCGCGCCAGGGCCAGGCATGACCGCCCCGGGAGCGCGGCGGAATGCGAACTGGCTCGTTGGCCAGCGCGTGGCCCAGACAGGACCTTGCGTTGCCAGTCTGTTGCCCGGCGACAAAGGCCTGGGTTTGATCGATCCGCAATCGGGGGCACCACCCCGCATCCTGAACCGGTCCGACCGCTCGGTGATGAGCGTGCTCGCGGATCCCGCCGGCCGCCGCCTGCTGACGATCGACCTGGTGCTGCCCGACGACATGATGGTACGCGCGCTCATGGAGGGATTGCCGGCCTCGGAGGTCCCGTTTCACGAGTATGCGGTCAACCTGTGGGACCCCGACCATCTCGACCGGCCGATCAAAACGCTTCTCTGGCGATTCGGCCCTCCCCTGGCCGCGATCAGCCCCGACGGCAAGACCGTGGCCGTCGCGCCCTTCCACGGTACGAGCGTCAGGCTCTTCGCCGGCGTCGACGGCAAGCCGTTGAGGAGGAGCGAGATCGAGTCCCAGACCGAGCTGTCGGCGCTCGCCCTGGGCCCCAACGACCTGCTGGCGACGGCCGGCAACACGGCCGGCGGCGTCGCAATCCGCATCTGGGACCTGGACAGACCCGGGCCTGCCTTCCCAACCAGCTTGACTCCCTCCACCCAGACCCGCACCCGGTTGCTGCGATTCAGCACCCAGGGGACGCTGCTGGCAATCGTCGGAGGCGGCCCCATCGAGCTGTGGGACCCGGCGGTGCACAGCCTGGTCGCCGTGCTCCAGATGAACGACCAGGCCACCGACCTGGCTTTCGCACCCGACGGTCGAACCCTGGCCGCGGTGGGCCGCGCCGGGGGGACTTCCGTGTGGACCGTCGACGACTCGGCGGCGCGGACGCAGCTCAGCGGATTCGACTCGCCCCATTCATCGCTGGCCTTCCGCGATGATGGGCTCTTGGCCGGCGCCGGCTGGAACGGCGACGTCTGGTCCTGGCGCAACGGCCGGTGCCCGGAAATCGCCGCCCCGCTGCCACATCCGGCCGCGCCTCCTCCTCCCACGAGCCTCTCGAGCTCCGATCCACGACGAGGCGAGCTGCCTGGCCGCGACGGCATGCGAAAGGACGGCCGCGCGTTCGGCCGCGACGGGGGCCGGCCAATGGGCCGCGAACGGCCGATGTCGCCGACGACGACACTTGCCTTCGACTCGTTGGGACGGCTGATCGACCACGACACCCAAGGCATGCACATCTGGGCGCCCGGCTTCACCCCCGCGCAAGCACCACCCATCCAGAATTATTCCCTGCCTCGCTTGCCGGGGCGGATGATGATGACGCAGATGGCCACGACGCCCGACGGCCGGATCATGGTCCTGGTTCGGTCCTCGGGTCTCTTCCTCTGGCGCGCCGAGGCACCGCATGAGGTAGTCCCCGTGTCCCCCCCTCGCTCCGGAGCCGAGACCGCACCGGTCGCAAGCGCCGGTGCTCGCCGCGGTTCAGCTCCCAGTGTCGACGCGCCGTTCACTCAGTTCCGCGCCGTGGCGATCGCGCCCCGCGGGGACCGCATCTACATGATCGAACAAAGCCTCGGCCAGCCTGGCCTCCTCCGTGCCTGGTCCATCCAGAGTCCTTCCGAGGCAGCTCGAGCTCAGGCGCGCGATTTGGATTGGGTCGTGCTCGGGATAATCCGCGGCCGATGGCCCGTCGTAATCGCTCGAGCTCAGGCGCGCGATTTGAATTGGGTCGTGCCGCTGACCAACGGGGCGACCAGCCTCGCGCTGCGGCCGGACGGAGCGGTGCTGGCCGCGGGGGACCGAACCGGAACCGTGACCCTGATCGACACGGCACGCCGCACGGTCCTGAAGCGGATCAAGCCGCAGAGTGCAGAGCGCGAGAGTTTCTGGCTCGCCATGGCGTTTTCGCCCGACGGCCGCGACCTTGCCGTCGGCTCACCGCAGGGCAAGATCTCCCTCTGGTCGGTCGCCTCGCCCACGGAGCCTCATCTTCGCCTCCACTTGCCCGGCCACCGCGGGACCAACAGCCTGCTGGTCTTCGACTCCCAGGGCCGCCGGCTGGCCAGCGCGGAGTTCAACGATCCCCTGGTCGAGGTCTGGGACCTCGACCTCCTCCAGCGCGAGATCATTCGCCTGGGGCTGGCCGACTACTAAAGGATGAAGGATGAAGGATAAATAAAACCCTTCGTGATCGAGCGATTTCCGACTCATCCTTCACCCTTCATCCTTCATCCTTTTTTCTAGATCAACGTCTCCAGCAGCAGCTTGAGCTTGCGGACCTCGACTTCGCGTTCAAATGGGTTGTCGGGCCGGTCAATGATCGAAACGGTGAGCGCACGGTTGTAACCGTACCGCTGAAGCTGGGTGACGACCCGCGCATATTCGATCTGGCCCTGGCCGACGCGAACCTGGAATTCACCGGGGACAAGGCCCGTATCACGCAGGTGGACATTCTGGACGTAGGGAAAAACGATGTCGTAATCCACGCTCGGGTTCGGACCCTGAAGGTAGTGGCTGGGGTCGAGAGTCAGGCCCAGCCCGGGCACCGCCTGGCACAGCTCGACCGCGACCCGCGGGTCCGAGGTCAGGGTCTCCGCATGGGTCAGGAGGGCCAGCACCAAGCCTTCGCGCGTGGCGGCGCTCACCAATGTCGAGAGTCGCTTGACCTCTGCGGCAACCGCCGTGCCCAACGGGGCCGCGGGGATCGTCAGCACCGCGACCGAGAGCGACTTGGCCAGCCGGCACAGCCCATCGAACCGCTTGCGGGTCACGGGTAGAGACCAGTCCACGGCGCCAAAGTCGATCTGAAGCGACGAGGGAATCAGGCTCGGGCCGCTGCGAAGCCGTTGCAGTGCCGCCTCGGGGTTGTCGCCCGCCTCCGACGGCCGCATGTGCTGCCCATCCTCGACCAGGGCAAGCTCGAACTTGTCGAACTCCAGCTCGGCGATCTGTCGAAGGGCCGTCTCCAGCGACTCCCTCGCAAAGCAAAGTGTACTACAGGCGACAAACATCCGATCCCTCCTCTTCCGCCCTCCAGGGCGCTCGACCGAACTCGCCCGTGCTTGAATCTTACCTGAGCTTGCGTTCGGACGGTAGGGCAGAAGCCCCCGCCGCGTCGGTCGAGCGCGCCGCACCCGCCGGCGGCTGGTCGATCGTTCGTGCCAGCCGGGTCGTGGCCACCGTGCTCGACTCTCGGATCCAGTGCGACCCCGCCAGCCGAGCAAAGTCGGCAAAGCGCTGTTCGCGGTAGGCCTGCAAGGCCGCTAGCAGCGTGTGCTGGGCGTTCAGCCGCGCCGACTTCAAGGTCGTCTCACCCGGGATGTGGAGCTCGTCGATCCAGAGGATGCCCGGCGTCAGCAGCTCGAACCGCAACCGCGCGGAGCTGAGCCCACCCGCGGGTATGTCCGATGCACGCACCGCCCGCGCCTGCCATTCGGTGGAAACGGAGAGCTCACTCCGCCGGACGTACGGCTGTCCGCCCGATTCCCCTTCAATCCAAATCCGAACCTTGGCGCCGGACGAGGACGCCCGCAGAAAAGCCTGGATCATGAGGCTGGATTGGATGTTCGGTACAAAGGTCTCACTCACCACTGAGCCCGGAGCCACGGCCGCGGTCAGCCTCAGGCTCCCCTGGCCCGAGTGCGGATTCTCCCGATCGATCGCGATCTTGCTTGTGCCCGCCTGGTTCCCTTCCACGCGCCAGCCCCAGGGAACCGGAGGGGTATCGCTCGCTGGAGCCGCCGGCGCTGGAGCCGCCCCCTGGGCCACCGGCCCGATGCGCTGCGATGAGTCGGGATCGGGATCGGGCTCGAAACCCGGATTGGCAGGCTCGGCCGCGACGGCCGAAAGACCGTGATTGAGCCGCGCCAGTTGGGCCGCCAGCTCGTTGAATCTCGCTTGCATGCTCGCCAGCACAGCCTCGGAGGGGTACGGTGTCACCGACGAAAGCTGGACGCGCGGCGCTCCGACCCGGATCGCCGCGACGCCGTACGGGAGCAAATCGAGAACCAGATTGCGCCCGCCGGCCTCCGGCACCGGTGAAAGCCGCAGACCACGACCCATGTCTTCGACGAGGGCCGAGACGGGCGCGTCAAGCACACCGGCCAAACGGAGCGGATAAGGAGAGTCGTTGGCGATCTCCAGGAACGTCTGCGCGCCATCCTTGATGCTCCGCACTGCGACGCCGAACGGCCTGGGAGAGGGATTCTCTTGGACGCCGGAGGGGACCGCCGGCCAGGCCGGAAGAGCACGCAGGACACCAGCAATGCGGCGGAGCCGTTCCTCGTGCCCGGCAACTGCCTCCTCCGCCAGGAAGATCCAGTGTACATCCAGGGCCGCCATCGCGTGCCCCAGCGGCTCGTCGGCGGCCGGACCATCCCCCAGCGGCAACGCCGTCAGCAAGGTCCTTGGGCCCGCCGCGCGCGGGTTCGTGTTCCGGGCCGGAGCGTCGCGACCGGAAGGCCCCGATTCATTGGGATCGGCAGACGAAGGGGAAGACGAGGCCGGCAAGGATGCGGCCGGCGACGGAGCCTCCGGCAGCTCTTCACCCGCGGCCGCCCGTGCTGCGGACCCAGGCACCAGGGGATCTCCGTCGATCGTCAGGAGCAGACCTCGGTGGGACCGGGCGGCGACCAGTGCGTCCAGGTCGGGGCTGGTGGCCAGGTCGTGCGCCAGCGCGTCGGTCGAGAGCGACACGCCGCGGAGTAAGAGCGGTGCGCCTGGTCCACTCGGCCAGGTCTGAAGATCGAGCCCGACGCTGCGCCATGCCTGGCTGGGGGCCAGCCCGGCCCGATCCACGCGTCGCGCCTCGGTACCGGCCGGCCCGCCGTCGAGGCCGGGCGTGACCACGGCCAGGACGGAACCACGGACCGTCGTCGCCGCCACCTCGGCCAGCTCCGCATACAGTGCCGCGATCGCCCGCGATCGCCACGTCAGCCAGGGCATCCGTCCCACCCCGGCCAGATAACGTGACCGCGCCGCGAACCGATCCGGGTCGGTGTTCCCCAGGCCCGGTATCGCGCGCGCGGTCTCCGCGCTGAACGTCTCGTGCACGAACCGCTCGAATGTGGCGTCATCCAGTCCCGTGTCGGGCGTCCCGAGCAAGGTAGGCCCCGGTCCCAGCCGGATCAACAGCCCGGTCCTGCTCCCGCCGCCGGTCTCACCCCGGCCGGGCTGGTTACGCGTCAGGGCTTGGACCACGCGGCGCTTCATGGCCTCGCGAACCTCCGGATGGAGCGGATGGAACGCCGGCCCGTCCGCCCGCCCCTGGCTATCGACTCGCACCAAGCCGCGGTGCACTGCCTCGGCCGAATCGGCTGGCGGCAGCCCCGGCAGCGAGTCCGGCCCGTCGAAGCCCAGCTCCAGCCAGAGGGAATACCCTTGTCGCGCCAGGACCCGGCGTATGGTTTCGAGGCGGTCGGGGCCGGTCGAGTCTTCGTCAGCCTGACCGTCGAGTGCCCGCCGTCGGGCTCGGTCCGCCAAATCTTCGGATAAGACCACGGCCGAAGCGCCGCTGTATCCCAGGTATCTCACCAGGTTGCGGGCGGTCGTCAGGGTATCGAGGAAACCCTGATCGCCGCCGAAGGGCTCCAGAGCATGCGGTCCGCTCAGGTACAACCCCAAGGTTCGGACAGCCCCCTGTTGCGGTTCGGACGGGCTGGGTGCGACCTGCGCGTCGTCGAGCTCCGTCAGTGTGACCGTTCCTGGGCGCACTTCGGCGTCGGGACTACGGTTGACCAGCACCAGCACCATCTCGGAGGAGCCAGGCCAGACCAGCCACGTGAATGCGGCGGGGGGGCCATCCTTGAGGATCGGCGGGCCGGAGGCGCAGGCGTCGAGCACCAGGCGGGACGGAGACCCCGGTCCGCCGCCGGACTCGATCAAGGCCACTCCCAGGGCCGACGGCTCGCCTCCTTTAACCTTGAGCGTCAGCCGATGCGGCCGATCAGGATGCGCGACTTTCAGCCCGACCGCCGACCAGGCCAGGCCCGAGGCGCTCGCCGGGTTGAGCTTGGCCGCCTCCACCCCGATGAACCAGCCGCGCAGCCGATCACGGCGCGACGGTTCGATCAGGGCTTCCGGTGGAACTGCCCAGGCGAACCGCCCCGCCTCCGCCGTCGGTGATCGGCCAGCCGCCAGCGGACGATGGCTGCGCGTCCGCGCCAGGTCGATCGCGTCGACCTCGGTTTCGCGCCCGTCCCGCCCGATCGCAGCCTGCCGCGCCAGGGGATCGATCACCGTGAACACCACGCGCCGCACGCTCGAATTGGTCACCGCCGCCGGCTTGCGGCGCCGGATCAGGCGCCCCAGCCGCAGGCCGTCCCGGCCGCCGGCCGGCTCCCACGACGCGCGAACTTCCAGCACGTACGTCCCCTCGCCGCGTGGTGCCGTCAGGCTCCAGATCCGCACAGGCGGCTCACGCCGGTTGGTTGGCACCACCTCACGCGGTTCGTAGCGCCACAGCACGTCTCCGCCGTAAATCGAGCGGACCACCGCAGTCGTCCGAACGGCAACGTCCGTCGATTCCGGCAAGAGGATGTTGAACGCGACCGACACGGGAACCTCGGCCAAAGGCGCCACGATGCCGTCGCCACCCCCAACGCCCAGGTCGATGGCCAGCGAATCCCAGGCGAGTCGCTCGATGCCCACGTTCAGCGGTGACTGCGGCGGCGTATGCTGAGGCCGCTCCAAAATCGCCACGAGCGGAACGCTGACCACGTGATCGCCGCCCCGAACGACCAGGCCGGCATCCAGCGGCGCTTCGATCCGGGCGCGCACGCGCCCCTCGGGCCTCCTCCCCAACCGCCAGCTCCCCTTGGCACCAGGTCCCGGAACAATCGTCGCGGGTAAGACCGGCACCCTCGTCCTCGGCCGCAATCCGGCCGGCGGCCACTCCACCGCCTCGACCACCCGCCCCTCGGTCAGCTCCAGGACAAAATCCGGCTCCGTCGCCGCAACGCCTGGCTCATCAGCCGGCAGGCCCGCGCCTTTCGCCGGCATCCCCCAGTTTACCTCGATTGTCAATCGGACAACATCGCCGCCTGAACCCGCACCCTCTTTCCCACTCTCCGGCTGCGCAATCGCAACGTTTGTTCCTATGAGGAACAAAATCAATGCCATCAGGACATTGCGCCATTCCCTGCGCATGAGTCCGAAGCTGTCCCTTCGGACAAGGTCCCCCCCTGTCCCTGGCCTCGCATCCATGCGAGACCGAGGGACAGCGGGATTTCGTGATCGTTGTTTCGACCTGCGCGCAGCTCGCTGCGTCAGGTCGGACTGGACCGTGTCTCATTCCTCCATCGGCTAGACGAGAAGCCAGCTTCACTCTATTTTCGGAAAAATGGGCAAATCCGCTCCAAGCCATCAGGTCGAAGCGGCTTTGGTTCATGAATTCCTGCTCCTTGACCGCGTCCGACACAAGTCGTATCCTCGGCAAGTCGTCCGCCGTCGTCGCTCGATCCCGGTTCATCAACCGGCATTGACCGCAACGGGCATGTGACGTAACGTGCGGCTGATTGTCGGGTTGACCGGTGATCGAGTCCCAGGGAAGGGACAGGTTTGCCATGCGGCGGAGGGCGGTCATCGCCGAATGGGGGTTCTTACTTGCGCTGTTTTCGGCCCAGGCCGGATGCAGTTGGTTCGGTCTGCGCCGCGAGCTCGATCACGCCGCGCCGACCCCCGAACAAGCCGCGAGGAATCAGCAGATCAGCGATCAGGCCCAGGAGGCGATCGATCGCGGCGATTACGAGCAGGCCCGGCTGGCGCTGGTGCAACTGGTTGCCCAGACTCCGGACTCGGCCGAGATGCAGCAAAGGTTAGGCACGGTCTTGCAGCTCGAGGGCCGGCTGCCCGAGGCGGAAGCCTGCTTCCATGCCGCCCTCAAGCGCGACCCCGATTATGCCGAGGCCCTGATCGGCCTGGGGCAGGTCGAGGCGCAGCAGGCTGATACCGCGTCCGCGCTCAAGCGATTCGAGACCGCAATCGAAATCGACCCCCACCGCCCCAAGGCCCATTTCTCCCTGGGCTGCTTGTTCGAGGCGATCGGACGAACCGACGAGGCTCTCGCGGAATACTTCCGAGCCCTGGAATACGAACCAAACAATGCCGCGGTCAGCCTCCGGATCGCCGCCATCCAGTTGGCGCGGAACCAGCCCGATCAAGCCTTGTCGCGACTGGACCAGGTGGTGGAGCTCGCCGCCGACAACGCCGAGGCCCACGACCTCCGAGGCAGCGCCCATCTGAAACTGCGGCACTTCCCCCAGGCGATCGAAGACTTCCGCGCAGCCGCCGCCCACCTTCCCTCCCGGCCGGATGTTTACTACCACCTGGCGCTCGCCCTCGAGGCCGACCATAAGCCGGCCGACGCCTTCCGCGCCGCCGAGCAAGCCGTTCGCCTCGCCCCCGACTTTGCCGACGCCCGCGGACTCTCGCAACGGCTCGCACTCGTCGTGGCGCCCGCTGGGAAGACCCGGGTCCGGCCAGGCCCAAGTCCCGGCGCCCCCCCGAACGGCGAGCCGCCCGCCGAGCCCGCCAAGTGAAGCAAGTTTGTACTGACGCGCCCCGCAATCCGCCTCACCCGCTCACCGCTTCCGCGCCAGGGCCGACGTCACGTCAACGTGAATAACTAAGGACTAAGGACCAAGGACTAAGGACTTACCGCTTCCCCGCCAGGGCCGACGTCACATCGACCGCAAAGCCAGGCAAGAGCTTCGACGTCGCTTGCTCGCCTCGCTTAAAATCGCCGTGAACGGCGTAGCTCGTTCCGTCGAGGGCCAAGACGCTGATCTGACCAAGCTCGGGGTCGACGATCCAGTACTCCAGAATGCCGGCCTTGGCATATTCATCTCGCTTGGTCACCAGGTCGCGAAACCGGTTCTCGTCTCCGTCGCTGACCACTTCCATTACCAGATCAGCGCCGATCCAGAAATCGTTGCTGATCCTGGAAGCATGCTGCGTTAACATGAAGACGACGTCGGGCTCGCGGTACTTTCCGTCCCTCATCCGCACCTTGAACGCCGCGCCCACAACGGTGCCGAGTCCGTAGGCTAAGACAAACGACTCCAGTACACAATGAAATAGGTGCGCGATAAGTTGATGAGTCATCGTGGGCATGGGCAGGAACTCGACGAATCCGTCTGAAAACTCCACCAAGTGGTTGGTGTCGAGGGCCAGGTATTCCGCTTCGCTCCAGGTCCCCTGCGTGGGAAACAGTTGGGCGATCTCCCAGGTCGGCTCGCCGTAAACCGGTAGGCGCGGCTTGTCAGGTGCAATGCTCATTGCGGCGATCCTCCGTCGTTTCGGGTGGAACTGACGCACCCAGTTTATCCCATTCTCCGGGTGCGACGTGATGCCAATTTCCCTCTCGGTCCGATCAGACGCGGCCCCGTTCGGCGACGACGGTGTTACTGAGCGTACCCAGGTGATCGATCTCGATCTCGACGGTATCTCCTGGCTTGAGCCAGACCGGCGGCTTGCGCGCCATGCCGACGCCTGGCGGTGTGCCGGTGAAGATCAGATCGCCCGGCTCCAAGGTAAAGACTTGTGAAAGGTAGGCGATCAGCTCGTCGACCCCGAAAATGAGCTGGCTCGTGCTGGAGTCCTGCATGGTCTGGCCGTTCAACCGCAGGCGGATGCCGAGCTTGTGCGGGTCGGGGATTTCGTCGGGAGTCACCAGCTCGGGGCCGACCGGCGCGAAGGTGTCGAACGTCTTGCCGGCCATCCACTGCTTGCCGGGCTTGTTGAGCTGCCAGTCGCGCGCCGAGACGTCGTGGCCGGCGGCATAGCCGCCGACATGCTCGAAGGCCCGCTCACGGGGGATGTGCCGCCCACCCCGGCCGATCACCACGACCAGCTCCGCCTCGTAGTCGACCTCCTGGCTCACCCTGGGCAAGACGATCTGGTCCCCGTGGCCGATCAAGGCGGTCGGATACTTGCTGAAAAGCACCGGCTCAGAGGGCGCCGGCACGCCGCTCTCGGCGGCATGGTCGCGATAGTTCAATCCGATGCAAATGATCTTGCGCGGATTGGGCACCGGCGCTAATAGCCGGATGTGGGCCGGGTCGTGGCGGACGACCCCGCGAGGCAGCGCGGCCCAGGCCCGCCGCTGCCAGTCCGCTCCCAGCTCCAAGAGCTCACGCACGGTCGCGGGCATCTCGGGATCAGCCGCCTTCACGTCGACATATTCACCCTCAACCAGGCCGCAAGCCCTCGGCCCATTCTCGCTCGCCACGGTCACCCAGCGCATGGCAAACCATCCTCCCTCGCTCGGATCGAGACCGATCGTTCGACGATGGCCTTACGCAACGCCATCGCCCAAACGTCTTAATGTAGCGAGCGCCGGGGCGAGGGCGATAGGGGCGGGCTGAGGAGTCAAATCAAGGGTGGTGCTCAGAAATCCCAGGCAGGGCCGTCTTCAATTCTCGGGCTCGGGCCCTCCGGGACGCGTGCGATCCGGCTCTGTTCCAGACTTCTCCGGTGACTTCTCCTTGGTTCTCCCTCGATTGATCCTCATTTCGAGGATGATCGTGTCGAGCTTCTTTTCGACCTCGCTCAGGTGACGTTCAACCGCGCGAAGGGATTGGAGCTGTTTATCGGCCGGGTCGGTCGTGCTCAGCCCGGGGAAATATGTGCTGTCCGGGAGCGTTGGACTTCGCGGCGAGGATCGTGCGGAGGGGAGCTCCGTTGGCTGGGAATCCGGGGCGCGAGGTATCACGAGTCGATCGTAGGGAAGGATCTGGTAGTTGGTCGACGAGTCGGTCCCCATGCTGATTTCTTCGTAATCGATGGGTAAAACCTGGATGGGTGAGCCCTTGGGAAAGCTGCGAATCAGCCGGATCTTGGATCGATCGGCGGTAGGAAGGAGACCGCCGGCAAATTGGAGGACGTCGAGAACAGTCTCTCCGCCCGTGTAAGCAAGCCTCCCAGGTGACTGGACATCTCCTTGAACGTAATATTGCTTGCTGTTGTAAGCCGTCACATCGACGAAGACCGTGCTCGATTTCCTTGGATCGAACTTCACCGGTTCCTTGGTCTTTTCATCGATCATCGGCTCGTCCGTCCCGGGGTGAAGTCGAACCAAATCGAGCGATTCGTCGCTGATGAATTCTCGCAGGTGCTGAATGATCTTCTCCTTGACTTCGGGAAGCGTGAGGCCGGCGACATGAATGTCTCCATAGAAACCCAGGCTGATGGTCCCGTCGGGCCGGACCAGGCGCTCACCCGAGATCGGCCGGCCGGGAAGAGCCTCCAACACCTCCACGATGATGAGATCGGGAGGCTCGACCACGTGAGCCGGGCCGGATTTTCTCTGCTCTGGGGCTTTTGCTTTCTGCTGCACCACCCGTTCCGACCGAGGCCCAAGGCGCGGTCGAGGGCGCGGCGAATCGGGCTGTTGCGCCCAGAGACTCACTCCAACCACGACAAGGCCGACGACAAAGAACACGGTCATCATTTTACAAATCTTGATCATCGTCATGCTCCAAAGCACTCGTTGGACAAGTAAAACGGCCGCGCTCGAGACCACCTGGACCGGCGCTTCTCCGGCGGCGACCCGGGCCGCGGCGCGCACCGTGGATTGAATGAGTTGAGACGGAACCGAGGAGAGCCGCGACGCCACCGACCCGGCCGACGCGGAATCAAACGACGCTGCCACCAGGCCTGCCAGAGGTGCGAGCCCACGGCCGGTTAACCGGCGGTGCAACAGCGTGCGCCCCCTTGCCAGCCGGCTGCGCACCGTCCCCAGCGGGCAGCCGAGCTGGGCGGCGGCCTGCTCTTGAGTCAAGCCCTCCCAGTAGCACAGCACCACCACGGCGCGATACTTTTCCGGCAGCCGGCGGACCTCTTCCTGAACGGCCGGGCCAAGCTCCTCACGATCGCCCACGCCGTCATCACGAGAATCGACCCCCGTCACGACCCGTAAGCCCCCGCGCCGTTCGGCCGCCCGTCGACGCGCCGCCTCGACCCGCGCTCGCGCTGATACCCGGTGAGCCACCCCGTACAGCCAGCTTCCCAGGGACTCGAGCTTGCGGATCGCGCGCGAACGTCGCACCAGCACCAGAAAGGTCGCCTGAAAAGCGTCCTGCGCGTCGGTCGGGTCCCGGAGTACGTTGGAGCAGACCCGCAGGACCATCGGCCCATGACGCAGCACCAGCACCTCGAACGCCGCCTCGGCCGAGGCATCTCGCCGGCCTTCGAACCGCTCGAGAAGCTGCCGGTCGGAGAGGCCGCACGCCGTGCCCGAGTCGAACAACGTCTGGATGTTACGCAGCAACCCAACGGATGATTCGCCCGCCATCTTCGGCTCCCCCACTCTCGATCCCGTTCGCAAAATCGCCAAGTAGTGCCTGGAACCGAGCCAAGCTATCCCTCATTTTGGGAGAGCGGCGAGAGAAGTTGATAAAAAAGGCTCTTCTCCCAACCGAGTGGGTAGAAAATCGCGATTGAGTGCCTCGAACCCCCTTGATTGCTAGGGTTTCCTCCTTCTCCTCAAGGTGAGAAATCGGGCATGATACGCGCATGCGAAAAC